>CAYZMR010000024.1:0-21560 GCA_964479515.1 uncultured Hyphomicrobiales bacterium
ATCACCTGCTTCAGGCGTTCCTCGAAGTCGCCGCGATAGCGCGTGCCGGCGAGCAAGGTGCCCATGTCGAGCGCGAACACGGTCGCGTTGCGCAACACGTCCGGCACCTCGCCATTGATGATGCGCCGCGCCAGGCCTTCCGCGATCGCGGTCTTGCCGACGCCGGCCTCGCCGACGAACAGCGGATTGTTCTTCTGCCGGCGGCAGAGCACCTGGATGGTGCGGTTGATCTCGTTGTCGCGGCCGATCAGCGGATCGATCTTGCCGTCCTTCGCCTTCTTGTTGAGGTTGACGCAATAGGCTTCGAGCGCGTCGCCCTTCTTCTTGGTGTCCTCGCCCGGCTTGGTCTCGGTGTCCTCGTCGACGCCGCGCACGGGGCGCGATTCGGAGAGGCCCGCGCGCTTGGCGATGCCGTGGCTGATGTAGTTGACGGCGTCGTAGCGCGTCATGTCCTGCTCCTGCAGGAAATAGGCGGCGTGGCTCTCGCGCTCGGCGAAGATCGCGACCAGCACGTTCGCGCCGGTGACCTCCTCGCGGCCCGAGGACTGCACGTGGATCACGGCGCGCTGGATCACGCGCTGGAAGCCGGCGGTGGGCTTACTGTCCTCGTTGCCTTCCGTCACCAGATTGTCGAGCTCGGACTCGATGTAGGAGACGAGGCTGCGCTTGAGCTTCTCCATGTCGACGTTGCAGGCGCGCATGACGGCGGCCGCGTCCTGGTCTTCGAGGAGCGCCAGGAGCAGATGCTCGAGCGTTGCGTATTCGTGATGGCGCTCGTTGGCGAGCGCGAGCGCGCGGTGGAGGGATTGTTCGAGGCTACGCGAGAATGTCGGCATCAGGTGCTCTTTGTCATTTGTATTGGGTCGTGCCCCCGCCCTCGTCGCTTTTCTGTCTCTTGCCGCTCTTCCAACCCCGGCTTCGCTCCCGTCCCCATCAGCCGCGCCAGGCTCCGGCCTTCCCGCGCGTCACTTCTTTTCCATCACGCACTGCAGAGGATGCTGGTGTTTGCGCGCAAAGTCCATGACCTGCGTCACTTTTGTCTCGGCGACCTCGTAGGTGTAGATGCCGCATTCGCCGATCCCGTGGTGATGCACATGCAACATGATTCGCGTCGCCGCCTCACGGTCCTTGTTGAAGAAGCGCTCGAGCACGAGCACCACGAACTCCATCGGCGTGTAGTCGTCGTTGAGCAGCAGCACGCGGTACATCGCGGGCTTCTTGGTCTGCGGCTTGGTGCGCGTGATGACCGCGTTGCCCGGCGTATTGTCGCCGCCGCGCCGCCGCTTATCCTCGTCGGCCGCGCGCGGACGCAGGTCGCGCGCAGCTTGCGCCGCTCGTGCCCCTTGCCTCGCCATCGGCCTCTCTGGCAACCGACTCATGGTCCCCGCACACCGGTTCCGGACCGGAACCAACCGTTTACGGAATCATGCCGCAAACCGTTCCCGGACGGAACGACGAAATTTATGCACGCCTGCGCCGCAGCGCGCGACCGGCGGCTGGTCCGAGGCAACCAGCACGGGAGCGCGCAGACGCCCTCATAGTTTACGAAACCCTGAGCATTTGTGGCAAAACGAGACGATTTTTCTGAACGGAATTTCAAAGTCTTGGTGCCAGTGTGCGGGCGATTTCGGGGTGACGGAACCGCACATATGTGGCTCGACCGCTTCCCGCAAGAGCGCGTCCCAGCGCTCGGCAGCAGCGCGCCGAACAAGGACGCCCGCGACCCGGGCGCGCCACGGCTGGCCGCGCGCTTGCGCCGGCTCGCGGGCGCGTTGCGCGCCGACCGCGCCGGCAACACGACGCTCGTTTTCGCGCTTGCCGTCCTGCCGATCTTCGGATCGGTCGGCGCCGCGATCGACTACAGCCGCGCCAGTAGCGCGCGCACCGCGATGCAGGCCGCCCTCGACGCGACCGCGTTGATGATTTCAAAAGACGCGCTCGATCTCAAGTCCGCGCAGGTCCAGACCAAGGCGCGCAGCTATTTCCTGGCGATGTTCAACCACCCCGAGATCAAGAGCGTCACGGCGGCGTTCACGCTGCAGATCCACGCGCCCGGCGACTTCACGGTGCTCGCCAGCAGCACCGGCTCAATGGACACCGCCTTCGTCCGCCTGCTCGGCGTGCCGCAGATGCCGATCAAGACCACCGCGCAGGTGCGCTGGGGCTATCGCACCCTCGAAGTCGCGCTCGCGCTCGATAACACCGGCTCGATGGCGCAGAAGAACAAGCTCACCGAGCTCAAGGCGGCGGTGAAGCTGCTGCTGTCGACGCTCAAGGCCAACTCGAAGACACCCGACGACACCAAGATCGCGATCGTTCCGTTCAACACGGTGGTAAACATCGGTACCGCCTACGCGACCGCGCCGTGGCTCTCCTTCGATTCGACCGTAACGTCATCGAACTGGAACGGCTGCGTCGCGGACCGCGATCAGCCCTACGACGTGAAGGACACGACGCCCTCGGGCGCGGCGCCGACCCAGTTCCCGGCGGCGCTTTGCGGCACGCTCGCGCAGGCGATCCCGCTGACCAACGACTGGACCGCGTTGACCAGCATGGTCGACACCATGACGCCGGTCGGAACGACCAACGTGACGATCGGCGCGATGTGGGCATGGTCGGCGCTCACGACCAACGAGCCGTTCACGCAAGGCAAGCCGGTCGCGCCCGACGTCGAGAAGGTCATCATCCTGCTCACCGACGGGCTCAACACGCAGAACCGCTTCACCACGGTTCCCTCGCAGATCGACGCGCGAACGCAGCAGGTCTGCGCCAACATCAAGGCGGCCAATATCAAGATGTACGTGGTGCGCGTGATCGAGGGCAACGCGACGCTGCTCTCGGGCTGCGCGACCGCCCCGAACATGTATTACGACGTCCAGGTCGCAAGCCAGCTCACCGACGTGTTCGCCTCGATCGCCGCGAGCCTGTCGGGCTCGCGCCTTGCCAAATAGCGGAAGCACCGGACCCGATGGGGCGGACCTTTCGCGCCCCGCGGACGCTGCCCGGCGACACGGTTAGCGAGCGGTTGACGAGAGGTCCCGCCGGCTCTGGGATTGCGTGAACAAAATCTCAAAGCCTTCGTGGCAATCTGCTGCAAATGCTCAGGATTTCGCGGCTCCGAGACAGCCGCCATGGTTACCGAACACTTCACCGATCGCAGCGAAAAGTCACGATCTGACTCAACGGAATGTCAAAGCCTGTCTGTCAAACTACGCATGAAAATCAAGCCGCGGGTCCGTACCATGCTGTTGAAACGCTTCCTGCAAGACCGCCGCGCGAGTCTCGCGCCGATGTTCGCGCTCGCCATCCTGCCCGTCATCGGGTTCACCGGAGCCGCGATCGATTATAGCCGCGCCAATTCGGTGCGCACCGCGATGCAGGCGGCCGCCGACTCGACCGCGCTGATGCTCTCCAAGAACGCCTCGACCATGACGGCGACCCAGCTCGCCACGCAGGCCACGGCCTATTTCCAGGCGATGTTCAACCGGCCCGATGCGAGCGGTCTCACGATCACGCCGACCTACACCGCGACCGGCGGCTCGCAGCTCACGATCGCGGCGACCGCCACCGTCACCACGTCGTTCATGAAGCTGATGGGCTATCCGCAGCTCAGCATCGGCACGAGCTCGACCGTGAAATGGGGCAATTCGCGCCTGCGCGTGGCGCTCGTGCTCGACAATACCGGATCGATGGCCGACGACGGCAAGATGAGCGCGCTCAAGACCGCGACCAACAGCCTGCTCACGCAGCTCAAGAACGCCGCCGCCAACAATGGCGACGTCTATGTGTCGATCGTTCCGTTCGTGAAGGACGTGAATGTCGGCGCCAGCAATTACAACGCCAACTGGATCGACTGGACGGACTGGAACGCCAACAACGGCACCTGCACCAACAGCGGCTGGGGCGGCTGGGGCAACAGCAATGCCACCACTGACGCTGCCTGCAGCGGCACCTGGACGCACGACAACCACAACACCTGGAACGGCTGTGTCGTCGATCGCGGCAATTCCAATGCGCCGAGCTCGGGCAACTACGACACAAACGTCGTGGCGCCGGTGACCACCAACACCGCGACGCAGTACTCGGCCGAGCAATACGACTCTTGTCCGCAGGCGGTGATGGCGCTGAGCTACAACTGGTCCTCGATGACCTCCTTGGTCAACAACATGTCGCCGAACGGCAATACCAATCAGGCGATCGGGCTGCAGCTCGGCTGGATGTCGCTCGTCGGTGGTGGCCCCTTCCCGACCCCGCCCGCGATGGACCCGAACTACACCTACCAGACGGTCATCATCCTGCTGACCGACGGCCTCAACACGCAGGACCGCTGGTACACCAGCCAGAGCTCGATCGATGCGCGCCAGGCGCTCACCTGCGCGAACATCAAGACCGCCGGCATCACGCTCTACACCATCCAGGTCAACACCGGTGGCGACCCGACCTCGACGCTGCTGCAGAATTGCGCGACCGATAGCAGCAAGTTCTACCTGCTGACTTCGGCGAGCCAGATCCTGACGACGTTCAACACGATCGGCACCAATCTCTCGAAGCTGCGCATCTCGAAGTAACGCGAACCCATCCGCAAAAACACAAAGCCCGGCCGATCGGCCGGGCTTTCTGCATTCAGCGCCTTGGATCGGAGCGGCGAATT
This sequence comes from uncultured Hyphomicrobiales bacterium, assembly GCA_964479515.1. Taxonomy (GTDB): domain Bacteria; phylum Pseudomonadota; class Alphaproteobacteria; order Rhizobiales; family Xanthobacteraceae; genus PALSA-894. Next base: position 4,652 of record CAYZMR010000024.1, read on the forward strand.
ACTTCGCCGGTGCCACCTTGGCCATCATGCCTTCGAACGGCTTGTAGCTTTCCTTCGCGAGGTCGGTGTAGAGCTCGCCGAACTTGGTCGCCTGGGCGACGAACCCCTCATAGGCGCTCTTGGCGAACTCGCTCTGGACCTCGATCGCCTTGTCCAGCGACTTGGCGCCGAGCAGTTTCTCCACCGCGGCGCTGCTCTCCTCGAAGCTCTTCTTCGAGTAGTCGGCAAACTCGGTCGCGATCGTCTGCCAGCCCTTCGACACCGTACCGAACTGCTTCATGTAGGTGTCCATGTTATCCTTCCCAAACTTCTGAAATTCCTCAAAGTTCTTCAACATAGGTTCCTCGTTGCGGCCCGCCGCGTGCGCATTGGGGCCCGGCTTGTCGTGGGATACGCCCGCCGGTGAACTGACCGGCTCAAAAACTAGATAGTGCACTGCACAATCATAAGTCAAGAAAAATTTTGCAGCGCACAATAGTCAGGAAGTGAGCACAAGTTCTATGCGTCCCGCCGACTGATCGGGCGTTGCGCGACCGCCGGAGAACCTGCCGCGATGGTCGGCGGTCGCGATCGCGGCCCCGCGCCGCTTGCGCCGATCGTCGGTGACCGTGCCGACGACAAGATCGATTAAAGCTTTAGCAACGACGTTCCCCCTACGCTCCAAGGCCATGCCGCAGCGCTGCGGCTGGTCCGGCGAACGCATTGCGGCGCCGGGGCGAAGAACAGGAACGCCGCGGCTTTACGTCAACGGGCCCGGCGTATCAGGACGGGGAAGTTCATGCTCGGCGCAGTTGGGCCCGTGCGCGGCCTGCGTTTTGCGGTTTGCACTCTCGCGGCGGCGGTGACATTGGCCGCGCTCAGCAATGATCCGGCGCAGGCGCGCTGGCGGCGCTACCGGCACTATGCGGCCTACACACCGGCTTATGCCGCGATCGTGGTCGACGCGAATTCCGGCAAGGAGCTGCACGCCGCCAATGCGGACGAGACGCGCCATCCGGCCTCGCTCACCAAGATCATGACGCTTTATCTCCTGTTCGAGCAGCTCGAAGCCGGCAAGCTCAAGCTCGACACCGTCATGAAGGCGTCCGAGCACGCCTCCGAGCAGGCCCCGACCAAGGTCGGCCTCGACGAGGGCGATCCGATCAAGGTCGAGGACGCCATCAAGGCGCTCGTCACCCGCTCCGCCAACGACGCCGCCGTGGTGATTGCAGAGACGATCGGCGGCACGGAGGAGAATTTCGCCAAGCTGATGACGCGTAAGGCGCGCACGCTCGGCATGATGCGCACGGTCTACGTCAACGCGTCGGGCCTGCCCGACGACGAGCAGATCACGACGGCGCGCGATCAGGCGCTGCTCGGACGCGCGATCCAGGACCGCTTCCCGCAATACTACCGCTATTTCGCGACGCGCAGCTTCGTCCTCGACGGCGAGTACATGAACAACCACAACCACCTGCTCGGCAATGTCGACGGCGTGGACGGCATCAAGACCGGCTATACGCGCAATTCCGGCTTCAACATCGTGACCTCGGTGCATCGCGGCAACCGCTTCCTGGTCGCGGTCGTGCTCGGCGGCGCATCTGCCGGCATACGCGATGCGCGCATGCGTCAGCTCATCGAGCAGTACATCCCGCAATCCGCGACGGTTCGGACCGCCGCCAAGATCACCGAGACGCCCGATCCTGTCCGCGTCGCCGAAGCCAAGCCGCAGCCGCAACCCCAGCCGCAGCGCCCGCAGGCCGAGGCCCCGACGGTCGTCGCGAGCAACTTGGCCGGCACGTCGCAGCCGATCCAGCCGGTGCGCGTGAAGACGATCAGCGTGAAGGCCGGCGCGACCACGATCCCCGCCCTGATGGCGCTCCAGCCCGCCCCGCAGGCGACCGTCGCGCCGAAGGAGTTCGCCGTTGCGCGGCGCGACGACGCGCCGGCCGTGGCCGCGCCCGCCCCTGCCGCTCCGGCGGAGGCCAATACCGTTGAAGCTCCCCCCGCCGTCTACCAGACCGCCTCCGCGTCCGAGACGCCGGTCGCATCGCCCGCCACCGCGCGCGGCGGCTGGGTGATCCAGGTCGGCGCCTTCCCGGAGGAGGAGAAGGCCAAGGAGCGCCTGCGCGAAGCCCAGACGCTCGGCAAGACCGTCGTGGCGAACGCCAATCCGTTCACCGAGAAGGTCATGAAGGGCAAGCAGGAGATGTACCGCGCGCGCTTCGCGGGCTTCGACCAGACGACGGCGGAGGCCGCCTGCCACTACTTCAAGCGTAACGACATCGTCTGCATGGCGATGAAGAATTAACGACGTGCGGGCATGATAGGAACCGGCTTTGAACAGATCGTGCTCAAACGATTGCCGCACAAAAGGCCAATAGGGACGTCGGAATAGGAGCCGCTGAGCAGTGATGTTGCGTCGGGAGTATCTCAGCGATGACGCCGAAGAAGAGTGTCCTTGGCCTCGTTGACACGAGCCGCCAGGTAGTTCGTACCCCCCTGATCGGGGTGGAGTTTCTTCATCAGCGTGCGATGCGCGCGCGCGATGGCGTCGGCATCGGCGCCGGGCTGAAGGCCAAGGATCTGATAGGCCTCCTCCGCCGTCATTGGGCCACCCGGCACGGCACCGCGCCCCGCTGCCGCGTCGCCCTGCGCGTGCTCACGCCAGGTGGGCTCCCGGCGGTCAAGATACGCTGCCAGTAAGGCGCGGCTCTCCTCGTCGATCGCGGCGAGCAGGCCAACCAGCGTCGGAACATCGAGCGCATCGAGCGCGGCGCCCTCGTGCGGGCCCGCCAGGATGTGCCCGTGCATCGCGCCCGAGTCGTGGTCGAGCTCCATCTCGATGAAGGCCGAGCGCACGCGCGACGTTTGGCCCGGGCTCTTCTGCGTGCGCGCGCCGAAGCCCGCCGGAGAGAACGGCAGCCAGCCGAGCAGACCGAGCCCAGCGGCGCCGAGCGGCACCGCGATCGCGAGCTGTCCGCGCAGGCCGAGGAAGCAGGCGGCCGCGAGCGCCACGATCCCGCCGGCGATCTTTCCGATCGCGGTGATCTTCTTGGGGTCCGCCTTGGCGAAGCCGTTGAGCAGCAACAGCAGCAGCGCCAGCACCACCACGCCGAAGACCAGCGTCATGACGATCTCATCTGCGCGAGCAGCTTCTGCGCGCCGGTGTTGCGGCGCGCCGAAAGATCGGCGAGCGCCTTGACGCCGCCGGCCGCATAGACCGCCGCCGCGCGCAGGAGCTCGCCGAGCTCATGCGCCGAACCGGTGTCGAACCGGCAATAGGCGCCGCGCGTGAGGCGCGCGATCTCGCGGAACGCCTTCTCGGCGACCGGATCGTGGCCCTCCTGGAACATGAAGGCGGGCGTCCCCTTGAGCCCGAGCTCGCCGGCCGCGACGCAAAGATCGTCGATCGCCTCTTCCATCGCGTCGCCCACGTAAACGAGCGCCTGCACCTTGGCCTTCTGGTATTCGCGCCGCGTGTGCGCCAGCACCTTGCCGATCTGGGTATGGCCGCCGCGCACCGAGATGCGGGTCATCAGCGAGGCAAGCCGCTCGCCATCGGAGACCCAGCCGGACGCCGCGCACTCGGCAAGCCCGCGGAAATAGACGAGCTGCACGTCGAGCCCGCCGATCGCGGCCGCTTCGCGGAACATGTCGGCCTGCAGCCGGCAGGCCGTATCCCAGGTCGGCTGCCGGCTCATGGTGGCGTCGAGCGCGAAGATCAGGCGCCCGCGCGTGCCGGGCTCGAGCACAGCGCCAAGCGTGCGCGCGCGCTTGATGAACGCGTCGATCTCCGGCCGTGGCGATGCCGCGGCCGGCTCGCTGCGCGCGCCCGTCGGCGCCGGTGCGGTCTTGTTGCGCTCGTCAACCATCGCGGAGGCCTTTGCCGGAGCGATCCGGCGGGAAGCCTATAGGTTGGCATTTGGGCCGTCCTGCGCAATGGCAGGGGGCGGCGGCGACTCATCGGCCAGAAGGTCGTGGGTGTCGAGGGGGGTGTCGGACGAGGCAAGCCATTCCGAGCGCGCCGCGGCACGGCGGCGCCCGCGCTCATCGATCGGCAGCTTGAGCGCCTCGATCAGGGTGCGCACCTCCTGGCGCGCGGTGACGTGCGACAGGTTCGGCCGGGTGCCGAGCGTCTGCGCGTCCAGATTGTCGAGCGCGGTCAGCCCGCGCGGAAAGAACTCGCGATAGACGACGCGCTCGGAGAAGCCTTCGGCGGCGCGGAAGCCGAGCCGCAGGCCAAGCCGGTCGAGGCATTCGCCGACGAGTTTCTTATTGCGAGAACCAAGGAGCGCGAGGCGGTTGCGCAGCACCACCCAATCGGTCAGCCCGCCATCGACAACGCGGCGCTGGCGGCGGGCGTGGCGCACCATCTGGGCATAATGGCTCGCGCCGGTCACCTCATAGGTCGTCGCATCGACCACGCCGAGCACGTCGAAGTCGACGAAGCTGTCGTTGAGCGGCGTGACCAGCGTGTCGGCCATCGAATGGGCGAGCCGCATCAGGTAGCTGTCGCTTCCCGGCGTATCGACCACGACGAAATCATGGGTGTGCTCGACCTCGGTGATGGCGGCGGCGAAGTTCGAAAACTCGGCCGCCTCGTTGGCGTCGACATTGCGGCCGGCGGCGCGCGCCACGTTGAAGTGACGCGGCAACTCGAGCGGCAGCCCGGTGCGCTCGGCCCAGTCGCGCCGGTTCTCCACGTAGTGGGTGAACGACTTCTGCCGGCTGTCGAGATCGATCGTGGCGACGCGCTGGCCGGCCTTGAGCAGCGCGACGGCGATGTGCATGGCGGTGGTCGATTTGCCCGACCCGCCCTTCTCGTTGCCGAGCACGATCACATGCGCGGAACGCGGTACGCCGACTGTCGCCTGGAACAACATTACTCCGTCCCCTCGGACGGCGCGCATCATCATCGTCAATGCGCGTCCCGGTCAAGATGGCGCGATAGCGCACTTGGTGTTCCGGTTAAGCGTTCCGGTTAATTCTTGGCGGCACGGCCGCGCCCCTGCTAGAGCGTCGTCCCGCGACGTAGGAACCGGTGACGAGCAGCGATGCCCCGACGACCCGATGTGGCGAAGACGGTTGCGAGCCTGCGCCGCAAGCTCGCATCCTGGCGTGACGCCGGTGAGACGATCGCGCTGGTGCCGACCATGGGCGCCCTGCACGCCGGGCACCTCTCGCTGGTGCGGCTTGCGCAGCGCAAGGCCCGCCGCGTCGTGGTTTCGATCTTCGTCAACCCGGCGCAGTTCGCCCCGACCGAGGATTTCTCGACCTATCCCCGCACCTTCGCGACCGACCTTGCGGCACTGGCTGACGCCAAGGCCGACCTGGTCTGGGCGCCGGAGAGCGTCGCCGTGATGTATCCGGCGGGGTTTTCGACCCGCATCGTGCCGGCCGGCCCCGCCAAAGTCGGCCTCGAAGACGCGTTCCGGCCGGACTTTTTCGCCGGCGTCGCGACCGTGGTGGGCAAGCTGTTCATCCAGGCCGGCGCGGACGTCGCGGTGTTCGGCGAGAAGGATTACCAGCAGCTCAAGGTCGTCACCCGCATGGCGCGCGACCTCGACTTGCCGCTGCGGGTGATCGGCGCGCCGACCGTGCGCGAGCAAGACGGCCTCGCGATGTCGTCGCGCAACGTGTACCTGACGCCGGACGAGCGCGCGGTCGCGCCGGTGCTGCATCGGGTGCTGACGCTGTGCGGCAAGAAGATCGCAGGCGGCCACGCGGTCGCGACCATCCTGTCGGAAGGCCGCGAGGCGATCGAGCGCGCGGGCTTTACGCTCGACTATCTCGAAGCGCGCCACGCCGAGACGCTCGAGCCGATCGCGTCCGGCAAGGACGGCCCGGTGCGGCTCCTGGTGGCGGGCAAGATCGGGAAGACGCGGCTGATCGATAATGTGGGGGTGTAGCCCGGATTGAGCGAAGCGAAATCCGGGAGAAGCGTCCGGCAGGCCCCCGGCTTTCGCTTCGCTCAATCCGGGCTACGACAGCGCCCTCACGCCAGATGCGGGATCTTCGGCCGCTCGCCGCTCGCCTTGCCGCTGATCGGTGCGCGCGGGAGCTTCGACTCGCCCGGCTCCATGACGAAGTCGTGCTTCAAGGAATACCACGGGCCCTTCACGTCCGCGGCCGGCGCCTTCTCGTTCTCATGGCGCATATAGTCGCCGATGAGATGGCGCGTGACGCCGAACTGCACGTCGGAGTCGATGAACTTGTCGTCGGCGACGTAGATCTGCGAGATCAGCGTCTTGTAGCCATCCTTGCTGGCGAGGAAGTGCAGGTGCGCGGGCCGCATGTTGTGGCGGCCCTGCGCGCGCAGCAATTCGCCGGTCGGGCCGTCGACCGGGATCGGATAGCCGGCGGGCTTCACGCTGCGGAACGACATGTGGCCATCCCGGTCGGTGAAGAACTTGCCGCGCAGGTTCATGTCGGCCTGCACCGGGTCCTGGTTCTCGTAGAAGCCCTCGGTCGAGGAGTGCCAGATGTCGACCTCGGCGCCCTCGATCGGCTTGCCGGCGCGATCGCGGAAGGTGGCATCGACGAACATCACCGGGCCCGGCGTGGCCGAGCGCACGATCGAGCCGCCGTTCGGTGTGATCGGCGAATGCATCCGCCAGAACGGGCCGAGCAGGCTCGCGTCGGTCTCGGTCTGGCCGTTGTCGCCGTTGTTCAGGAGACAGACGAGCGAGGAGATGCCGAGCGAGCCCGAGATGAGAATGCCCTCATTGTGGGTCTCGTTGCTCGCCTTGCCGACCGCGACCATGTAGTTCACGGCGGTCCGGAACTCCTCTTCGGTGAGCTTCGACTCGCGCACGAAGTCGTGCATGTGGCGCACGAACGCCCCCATGATCTCGCGGAAGCGCGCGTTCGGCGCGCGCTCCAGCTCCTTCAGGACGGCTTTCGTCACATCTTCCTGTCGCTCGATGATCATTACGATGCCTTCTTCTTCATCGGGTCCTTCACGGCCTCGAAGGTCGCGAACTCGACATTATAGAGCTCGCCATTCACCTTCTCGACCTTGCGCATGTAGATATTCTGCACGATGTCGCGCGTCTCCGCATCGATCGCGATCGGCCCGCGCGGGCTTTCCCACGCCATGCCCTTCATCGTGGCAATCAGCTTGTCGCCGTCGGTGTCGCCGTTCGTCTTCTTCAGCGCCTCGTAGATCAGGTGCATGCCGTCCCAGCCGCCGGTCGAGATGAAGTTGGGGCGGAAGTTGTTCGTCTTCTTGAACTCCTCGACATATTTCTTGTTCATCGCCGAGGGATGCGCGGCCGAATAATTATGCGCCGTGATGACGCCGAGCATGACGTCGCCCTGCCCCGGAAGCTCATCGTCGTCGGTCAAATCGCCGGGGCCGATGATCTTGATGTTGGCCTTGTCGAGGCCGCGCTCGACGAACTGGCGCGCAAATATGCCGCCTTGCTGTCCGGGGAAATAGATGAAGGCGGTGTCCGGCGCGAGGTCGCGCATGCGCTGCAGGAACGGCGCGAAGTCCGGGTTCGCCAGCGGAACCTTGAGCTTCTCGATCACCTCCCCGCCACCGGCCGTGAACGCATTCACGAAGGCGGTCTCGGCTTCCGCGCCCGGCGCCCAGTCATTGACCAGCGAGACGATCTTCTTGGCTCCGTTCTTGGCCGCCCATTGGCCCATGATCATCGACGACTGGCCGAGCGTGAAGCTGGTGCGTGTCATGTAGGGGGAGCGATCGATGGTGACCGATGCGCCCGAGATGATGACCACGGTCGGGATCTTGGCTTGCGTGACAAGCTGGCCGATCGCGAGCGCGGTCGGCGTGATGCCGCCGAGCACGATGTTGACCTTGTCGTTGACGATCATCTCCTGCGTGACGCGGCGCGCGACATCCGGCACGCCCGAGTCCTCGCGCACGATCAGCTCGATCTTCTTGCCGGCGACCTTGTCGCCATTGAGCTGCATGTAGAGCTTGGCGCCCGCGAGCGCCTGGCGGCCGACGGTCTGGAAGCCGCCGGTCAGCGACAGGCAGGCTCCGACCTTGATGACGTCCTGCGCGGCGGCGCGACGCGTCCCGACCGCGGTCGCGGCGCCGGCCGCGGCAATTCCCTTGAGCACGTTCCTGCGCAGCATGTCGTTTCTCCCGAACCTTGTGATTATCAGAGCCGTTCTGCCCGGCTTGACTCTAGTTCGCCGACCGTCCGGCCTACAATAGCCCAAGCTCGCGCAGTTCGCGCCGCATCGCTTCGGGCATGTTGCGGGCGCCCGGCGCCGCATGGTCGAGGTCGGGCGGGGCTTCCTTGTCGACGAGATAGCGCCAGCCCTGGAACGCGCGATAGGGACGAGGCTGCACCAGCTTGACCTTGCCGTCGAGCACGATGCGGCAGCGCCCGATGCCGTCCTTGTCAACGAACGGGCGGATCTCGAGGATGCGCTCGCGGCAGAGCAGCTCGCCGCGGATCACCCAGTAGAGCGAGCCGCCGTCGGTGAGCTCGTCGGCGCGCTTCGGCACCATGCGGGTGCGGTGGAAGCGCTCGCCCTTCTCGCCGGACTTCTTCTTTTTGGCGAGCTGTTCCTTGATCCAGTCCTTCAGGTCCTGGACGCTGTCGCAGCCGACGCAGAGCTTGATCAGATGCAGTGCCATTCCGTCAGCCTTCTCCCTTCGCGGCTTCGATCGTCATGATCTTGGCGCCTTCGGCGATCTGCACGCCGACGGCGGCGGCGATCTCGCCGACCGTGCCGTCGAGCGGCGCGACGAGCGCGTGCTCCATCTTCATCGCCTCGACGATCGCGACGCGCTCGCCCTTGGCGACGGTCGCGCCCTGCGCGACGAAGATCGCCAGGACCTTGCCGTGCATTGGCGCTTTCACGACGCCGTCGCCGTCGAGATGGTCGACGTCGATCGCGTCATAGCTCTTGAGTGCGACGTGGCGCTGCAGGCCGGCGACCAGCGCCAGCGCGCCGGTCCCGACCGGCACCACGCGCGCGTGGCGGTCCGCCTCGACGCCGTCGAGACTGACGCGATTGCCTCCCTGCCGCCATGTGGCCGCGGCCTTTCTGGGCTCGCCGTCCACGACAATGTCGAGATCGAGCGCGCGCGGGATGCCGAGCGAGAAGCCGTCATCGGCACTCCACGGGTCGGTCCAGGCCGATGCGTCATCGTGTCCGCTCGGCGCAAGCAATGTCTCGACCGCCCGCGCGATCGCGCCCGCCTCCGCATGCGCATCAACCGAGATGAGTTCGGTGAGATGACGGTCGATGAAGCCGGTATCGAAGCGGCCGGCGCGGAACTCCGGATGCATCACGAGCGCGCGGAGAAAGGCCGCGTTGCTGCGCGGGCCGGCGACGACCGTTGCGCCGAGCGCCGCAGCGAGCCGGTCGAGCGCTTCATCGCGGTCCGTGCCGTGCGCGATCAGTTTGGCGATCATCGGATCGTAATAGGGGGAGACCGCCGAACCGGCCGTGACGCCCGCGTCGATGCGCAGGCCATCGCCGGTTGGGAATTCGAGCGCCGCGAGCGTGCCGGTCGAGGGCAGGAAGCCGCGCTCGGGGTCCTCGGCATAGAGCCGCGCCTCGACGGCGTGGCCGATGATCGGAACGTCGCTCTGAGCGAGCGGGAGCGCCTCGCCGGCCGCGACGCGAAACTGCCATTCGACGAGGTCCTGGCCGGTGATCGCCTCGGTCACCGGATGCTCGACCTGGAGCCGCGTGTTCATCTCCATGAACCAGAAGCCGCCGGGGTTGAGCCCCTTGGCGCCGTCGGCGATGAACTCGACCGTGCCGGCGCCCTGGTAGCCGACCGCGCGCGCGGCCTCGGTCGCGGCCGCGCCCATGGCGTCGCGCACCGCGACGGTCATGCCGGGCGCGGGCGCTTCCTCGATCACCTTCTGGTGGCGGCGCTGGAGCGAGCAGTCGCGCTCGTTGAGATGGATGACGTTGCCGTGGCGGTCGGCGAACACCTGCATCTCGATGTGGCGCGGCGCGCTCACGTATTTCTCGACCAGCACGCGCGGATCGCCGAAGGCCGACTGCGCCTCGCGCGCGGCGCCTTCGAGCGCGGCTTCGAACTCGGCATGCTTGTCGACGCGGCGCATGCCCTTGCCGCCGCCGCCCGCGACCGCCTTGATCAGCACCGGATAGCCGATCTCGTAGGCCTTCTCCTTGAGGAACTTCGGCTCCTGCCGCTCGCCGTGATAGCCGGGCACGACCGGGACGCCGGCCTTCTCCATCAGCGCCTTGGCCTGGTCCTTGAGCCCCATCGCGCGGATCGCCGAGGGCGGCGGTCCGACGAAGACGATCCCGGCCGCCGCGCAGGCCTCCGCGAAGGCCGCGTTCTCGGACAGGAAGCCGTAGCCCGGATGGATGCAGTCCGCGCGCGCCAGCACCGCGGTCTCGATCAGCCGGTCGATGACCAGATAGCTCTCGCGCGCCGGCGCTGGACCGATCGCATAGGCCTCGTCGGCGACGCGCACATGCAGCGCGTCGACATCGGCTTGCGAATAGACCGCGATCACACGCAGGCCGAGCCGCTTGGCGGTGCGCGCGATGCGGACGGCGATCTCGCCGCGATTGGCAATGAGGACGGAAGCGAACATGGTGCAGTCTTAGCCCAAGCCCGCACCGAAAGGCACGCTGCCTCTCCGGTTGTCCTCAGGCGGATCGGATCACTGCTGCTTGGTCGGCGCGAGCGACATCGGCGCGGTCGGATTGTTCGCGGCCGTGCTGGCGGGCGGGGTCTTCGGGCGCTTCGTCGCCTTGGTCTCGGCGACGGGCGCCGCCGGTGCGGCCGTTGTCGTCGTGGCGGCGGCGGTCGGCGCGCCGTTCTGCGGTGCGGCCGCGACCGGCGGCTCGTTGTTCATGATCGAGACCGGCGGGATCGACTGCGAGGACGGGAACTGCACGTTCGATGGGACCGGAGTCGCGGTGCCGGTCGGCGCCGCTGGCGGCGGCACGGCGCTGGCGACGGGCCGCGGCGCGCGCAACGGCCAGTTCACCGCATAGCGCCCGATCAACTGGTCGAACACGCGATCGCGCAGATCGGCGCGCAGGCGCTTGTCGTCATAGACGAGGTTGAAGGCGTCGCAATTGTCTGCGGTGCAGCCGTCGCGCGCCGCGAGCACCTGCGAGGCGAGACCGAAACGATCCGCCGCCACCATGCGGCGCAGTCCGGCGATGTTGGTCTCGTAGTTGGTGTCGCGCCGGGTCGCGAAGTCGTGCGCATCGGCAAGCAGCGCAAGGCGCGCCGCCATGTAGGTGGTCGCGGCGGCAACCGCCTCCGGCGACGCGAACACCACGCGCTCGCAGCCGGCTTCGACGCTGTCGCCGCTCACCGGCTCGAGGCACGCGACCGGCGCACCCGATGTAAGCGCGCGCCCCACGAGATCGCTTGCGCGCTGATCGAGCGCGCGGCGCTCGTCCGCTCGGTCCCGCTCACCCGCGCGATTGAGATAGGTCCAGCCGAACACGACGGCGACCGCGATGATGGCGAGTCGGAAGGCGAAGCCGCCAAACCGCGCAGATCCGGCGCGCAGCACTGCCACGACGAGCAGCACAACGATCAACGCCAGCGCCACCCCCGCCGCCCACAACGGTACGGTCAGCGTGCCGCTCGAAAGATCGAGTCCGGGCAGCCAGTCCATACTCATACGCAACATTCCGCCGCAACAATCCGGCGCCAGTATGGCGCAGCGCGGTCCGCGACGCTACAGGGGCGAGAAAATATGTGGAATTGAAATGGGTTATACCATGCTACCGCGCCGACCGGGAACCTTGCGCGACGCCTAGTTCACCTTGGCGCCGGAGACCTTCACCACCTCCGCCCACTTCTCGATGTCGGCGCGCAGATACTTGTCGAATTCGGCCGGGCTCATGACCATCGGCACCGCGCCCTGCTTGGCCCAGGCCTCCTTCACGTCGGGACGCGCCAGCACCTTGTTGATCGCGGCATTGAGCTTGTCGACGATCTCCTTCGGCGTGCCGGCCGGCGCCATGATGCCGAGCCAGATCGTCGCCTCATAGCCGGGAACGCCGGCTTCCGCGACGGTCGGCACGTCGGGCATCAGCGCCGAGCGCGTGAGGCCCGTTGTCGCGAGCGCCCGCACCTGCCCGGCCTTGGCGTTCTCCGCCATCGTGGTGATGGCGTCGAACATCATCTGCACGTGCCCGCCGAGCACGCTGTTACGCGCCTCGCCCGAGGCCTTGTGCGGCACGTGCACGATGTCGGTCCCGCTCATCGCTTTGAACAGCTCGCCCGCCATATGATACGGCGTGCCCGGACCCGACGACGCATAATTGAGCTTGCCGGGCTCGCTCTTGGCGAGCGCGATGAATTCCTTGAGGTCCTTCGCCGGCACCGATGGGTGGATGACCATCAGCAGATCCGAGGAGTTGATCGGAGCGACGGGCACGAAGTCGCGCATCAGCTGGAACGGCTTGTTCGCGATCAGCGACTCGTTCGTGGTGTGCGTGTTCGACATCACGAGCAGCGTATAGCCATCGGGCGCCGCCTTCGCGACCGCGTCGGTGCCGATGATCGCGCCGGCGCCCGGACGATCTTCCACGTAGAAGGACTGCTTGAGTTGCTCGGAGAGATACTGCGCGATCACGCGCGCATAGACGTCGGCCGGACCGCCAGCGCCGAACGGCACGATGAGCTTGACGTTGCGTGAGGGGTAGTCCTCCGCCGAGGCGGTCACGGACCACGCAAGCACCAGAGCGCAAGCGAGTGCGCCAAGCCGCGCCAGGCAGGTCATGAGCGTCTCCCAGTCTTTGTTATTCTAGACCGGTGATAGACCGCCGCCTCGAGCGCGGCAACCGGGAGATTGCGGCGCCTTCGCGGGTCCACGCCCGGCGCAAAAAAAGATGGCCCCGCAAGCGGAGCCATCCGAGGTCAGGTGTCCAGAGTTCTTCAGCAGTTGGTCTTGCTGCGCGAGACCATCGAGCCGTCCGGCCCGCGTTCCTGAACGGTGACCGTCTTGCAGTCGCCGCGTACGTCGCGCTCGTGGAAGCCGTCGCGATGGTCGCGCTCGCGAATGCGATCATGGTCCGGGCCGACATGAATGCCGACGCCGGGTGCGTCGACGGTCACGCCCTGCGACGACATTTCGGTCGACAGCGGGCCGGCCGCGGCCGGAGCCGCGATGATGGCGGCTGCGGCCGCCGCAATGATGAATCGATAGCGCATGGGGTTCTCCGTTTTTCCCTTTGGATCAGCGCCAACGTCCCGACCATGCTTTCGTTCCGTTTCGCGCGAGTTCCATTCGCGGGTGTTAAGCATTCGGCGCGGTCGCGACAGCGATTAACGCAATGTTGACCCACGCAGCGCCATCATTCCGGGCTTGATCCCGCAGAACGCGGACGTGATGCGCGTTCCTTATCGCTCGCGACCGTTGAGCCGACAGAATGTCGACCGCGCAAAAAAAGCCGCCCGTCCGCCAGCGCGCCGATTTCGGCGCCGCGGTCCTCGACGAGCTGCGCGCGACCGCGCTGCCGGCGAGCCCGCGCGCCTTCGAGTTCTGGTTCACCTACAAGAGCGGCCGCAATCCGGCGCTGAACGCCGCGGTCGACGCATTGCGCGGCGGGCGCGGCGAACTAACCGCAAGCGACGTCGAGCAGCTCTACGAGCGGCATCTGTCGCCCTGGCGCATGAGCGAAGGCGCCGACACGATCGCGGCGCGCCTCGCCGACGAACTCCACATCCTCGGTACGGCGCTTGACGGCGCGATCGGCGCGACGCGCGCGCAGCGCGAGACCATGATCGCCGAGACCTCGGAGCTTTCGATCACCAGCGCGCTGACGCTGCAGCGCGTGCTCACCGCGATCGACCGCCTGATGCAGTCGAGCAAGGACTCGCAAACGCGCTGCGCACTGATCGAGGCGCGCATGAGCGCGGCGAACCGCGAGATCGTGGCGCTGAAGCAGCAGCTCGCGACGGTGCGCGCCGAATGCGCGACCGATCCGCTGACCTCGCTCGCGAGCCGCGCGACCTTCGATGCGGCGCTCGCGGCCGCGCTCGAAGCCGCGATCACGAGCCGCCAGCCGGTCGCGCTGCTGCTGTGCGATGTCGACTATCTCGCGGCCTTCAACGAGAATTTCGGCGCGGCCGCCGCCGACCAGGCGCTGCGCGCGGTCGGCGTCCTGCTCAAGAGCCACGCGCGGGCGGGCGATCTCGTCGCGCGCTACGGCGGCGACGAGTTCGCCGTCATCATGCCGCAGCGGCCAGTGAGCGAAGCGCTCGCATGCGCCGAGCGCTTCCGCGAGGTGCTGATGCTGCACCCGCTGGTGCCGCACGAGAACGGCGCCGGCCGCCTGACCGTCTCGGTCGGCGTCGCCGGCTCGATCAAGGGCGATACGGCCTCGTTCCTGCTGCGCCGCGTCAACAACGGCCTCAAGGTCGCCAAGAACGAAGGCCGCAACCGCGTCGTCGAGATGACGCCCGACGGCCCGGCCTGGTACGCCGAGCGGCGCGCGTGATGTCCTAATTCGTCAGCACGGTGCCGTCGTTGCACACCTGCGGATAGGCGGCGCGGCAGGCGTGATAGAGGTCCGGGCATGGCTTGGTCGCCTGCACGGCCGCTTCGAGGTTCTTGGCGCGGTCGCCGGCCGCGCTCGACGTCGGATCGTAGGTGATGACCGCATCATCGCGCGTCACCTTGCGGTCGGCGATCAGGAAGCGCTCGGCCGCCTCGAAGAACGCGGTCGCGGCCTGGCTCGCCGTATCGGCGCTTTTCGAGAGCCGCTCATAGGCCGGGAGATCCGGCTTCACTTTCGCCTTCGCGGCCTCGTCGGAATAGACCGTGCGGATCTTGAAATAGATGCCGCCGCACTGGGCCGCCGCCTGCCAATAGGCCTTGCCGTGGAACGGGGTGCCGGGGGCGGCGACGACGCGGTCGCGTTTGTCCGCCGGCGACGCGGGCCCGGCCGGGGTGGCGACGGGCTCGCGATGGCGCCGCGCTGCGTCGGTCTGCGAGGCGAAGAGGACGGCGATCAGGGCTAGGGTCGCGCCGAGCGCGGTCAGGCTGCGGGTGCTCATGTCCCCACAATGAAGCGCAACGCGGCGGCCACGCCAAGGGCCCCGCACAGCGCGAGCACAAGGTGATGCGCCGGAAAACGGGCCGGCGGCGTGTCGACCGGCGGCGGTGCGCTGACGATCGGGGACGCCGTCACGCCGGCTTCGACCGGTTGCGTCGCGAGCGGGGCCGCTTGCGCCGGCGCGGTCGCGACAGCCGCGGGCTTTGCAACCGGCGCGACCGGCGCCGCCTCGGGCGCCGTCGGCTCATCTGTCGCAGCGGCACTCGCGTCGTTCGGCGGCAGCGTCGGCATCGGGGTGAGATGTTCGGCATCGAGCCGCGGCTTGCGCAGCGCCTCGAACGAATTCACCGTCATGGATTGTGGATCGATGAAGCCGTGGAACCGCCGCGCCATCGGCGACTCCGGCGGCAGGGTCACCGGATGCTGCTCATCCGAGGCGAGCGTCGGTGCCGGCGGCGGCACCACCGCGTGTTCGGTCGGCGGCAGCGGCAGCATCGGGCGGGCGGCGCGCAGGCGCCGCGGCAACCGCTCCGGCCGCGCGAGCGCGGCGCGCAAATGCGCGGGCTTGCGGCGCGTGACGACGACGGCCGCGTCCGCCTCGGGCGGCGGCGCGGACTCGGTTTCGCATTGCTTGGCAAAGCGATCATCGCAGGCGCGAACAGGCGCGGTCATGAACGAAAGGCACGCAAAAGCAACCGCGCCCGCGGCCGCAATCCGCACGCTTTTCATGGCGTTCCCCTGCGGTTCGGCTATGGGCAAAACCATCCGGGCAAGGCGAAGTGTCCGCAGCGTGACGACATTGCGGCGGCGGCGCCCCAATTCACAGTGGTTGCGTCCGGGTTCCATCGGTTCCGTGCGGCTTGAAAGGGAGCGCCCTGTTGCCGCATTGTCGGGGCAGACTGTGGCTTGGGTTCCAAGGGAGCGCGACATGCGTTTGATTCTCGGAATGATTCTCGGTGCGGCGCTCACCATCGGCGGCGCCTATGTGTCCGACAGCTCGAAAGCGTCGACCCCCGAGGCGCGCCCGATGGTCAATTGGGACGTGGTGGCGAAGAACTTCGACTACATGTCGGGCCTGGTGAAACAGGGCTGGGCCAAGCTGACGGGTTGATTTCTTGAGCATGATCTTGTCCGAAAACCGGTTCCCACTTTTCGGGATCATGCTCTAGAAACTCTCCACCCACGGCCGCACGTCGACCTCGTGGCTCCAGGCGCTGCGGTCCTGCTGCATGACCGCCCAGTAGGTCGCGGCGATCGCGTCGGGATCGAGCAGCGCGTCGGGCTTGTCCGGCGATGGCGGGCGCCGCTCGCTGCGGATGCCGCCGTCGATCACCACATGGGCGACGTGAATGCCGCGCGGCGAAAGTTCGCGCGCCAATGATTGCGCGAGGCCGCGCAGCGCGAACTTGCCCATCGCGAACGGCGCCGACTGCGCATAGCCCTTCACGCTTGCCGAGGCACCCGTGAACATCAGCGCGCCGCGCCCGGTCGGCAGCATGCGCTTGACCGCGGCCTGCGCGACGAGAAAGCCCGCGAAGGCCGAGACCTCGATCGACTTTGCGACCTCGGCCGGATCGAGGTCGAGCAGCGGGCCGCGCGTGCGGTAGCTCGCATTGTAGACGACCGCGTCGGGCGCGCCGTACGCGGCCTCGACCGAGGCGAACAGCTTTTCCACTTCGTCGCGTTTGGTCGCATCGCACGCGAAGGCGCGCGCGCCGGTCTCCTGCGTCAGCGCGCCGAGCTTCTCGATCGAGCGCGCCGCGAGCGCGACTTTGATTCCGTGCGCTGCGAACAGCCGCGCGAGCGACGCGGAGAGGCCCGGGCCCGCGCCGACGATGAGAGCGGTCTTGTAGGTTTGCATGGACAGCATTCTCCGTTCTCGCGCTGCGTTCGCAGCCGAGGTTTGATCCACCTTCGCCCTTCG
>CAYZMR010000024.1:21660-25356 GCA_964479515.1 uncultured Hyphomicrobiales bacterium
TTCTCCGTTCTCGCGCTGCGTTCGCAGCCGAGGTTTGATCCACCTTCGCCCTTCGGGCTTCGGCGGACAAGTCCGCGCCACAGCGCCGCCCGGCCGGGTCCCGGAGCCGCCCGAGTGCGAGGTTACGAGCCTCGCCCGCGGGGACCGCACCCTGCTCCACCCGCCGAACGTCTCCGGAAGACGCCCCTCAGCGAGCAAGGCGAGCGAAGGGTAAGCGAGGTTTGGAGCGCGGGGATTACTTTTGCGATCACGATGCTGTGAATATGATCCTAGGGCGATTTCGTAGATTTCGTAGCCCGGATTGAGCGAAAGCGAAATCCGGGATCGGCTGCGGCGAGTGACCCCGGCTTTCGCTGTGCTCAAGCCGGGTTACGATTGCTGCGGTTGCTGGGGCGATTTCGTAGCCCGGATGGGCGAAAGAATCCGAAGCGCAAAGCCATCTCGCGTGGGCATCGCAAACGCGATGCCCACCCTACGAGCCGGCATGCTTCGTCGGAAATTCATCTACTTGTAGCTGCAATAATTCGGCGTATCGTGATGTGGTCGAACGACCCATCACGGGAGTAACGCCCATGCCCTCCTGCACCAAGCTGCTGCTGTCCGCCGTTTTCGCGACGCTGTTCGCGAGCGCCGCGTACAGCCAGGATGAATATGCCGTGAAGTTCGTGTGCGGCACCCCGCCGAAAACGCCGGTCATGGTGGCGCCCGGCTTCTATGTGACGGCGGTCAACGTCCACAACCCGTCGGCGAGCACGGTGAAGTTCAAGAACAAGGTCGCCGTCGCCCTGCCGAACGAGAAGGGCGGGCCGATCTCGAAACTCATCGACGCGAGTCTCGACGGCGACCAGGCCTTGGAGATCGACTGCGGGGACATCTTCGCGCTTATCGGCGGCAAGGTGACCTTCGCGAAGGGCTTCGTCGTGATCCAGTCGCCGTCCGAGCTCGACGTCATCACGGTCTACACCGCGGCAGCGAGCGCCACCGGCACCGTCGCCACGATGGCGCTCGAGCGCGCGCCGGTGCGCAAGAACTAGCGGGCGGCGCGCGAGGCTGCGGCCGTCAGTCCCGCGCGTGGGCATCGCGAAACGCGCGATGCCCACCCTACGCGCTGATCGCGCTACGCCGCGTGCCCGATGTCTTCGGGATGATTGAGCGCCGCGACGATCTCGCGGCGGCGCAGGTCGGTGCCGTCGTCGCCGTCGATCGCCAAGGTCACGCGGCCCGACTTGTTGACGTGGCGCGCCCAACCGAAGGCGTCGTCGAGCGAGGTGAACTCCTTGAACAGGAACTGGTCCTTCTGCAGCGGCGGGATCGCCTCGGAGCCGCGCGGACCGACATAGACACGGTAACGCATGGTGTTTCTCCTCATTGCGCGCTTTGAAAACACAAAGGGAGCCGCCGGCGTTCCCGCCGGACGACTCCCCGTGCTGACTTTCATATAGAGGCGAAATGTGCCAATGGCGTGGCATGCGCGTTGACCGCCGCAACGCCACGGCCCTAGCATTGGTCACGCTGACCAGATGCTTTTGGGGGGACGATGCGCCCGCTGCCGCGCCGCTCGGGGTTGCGATGACGCCGGCCGATCCCGTGCCCGCGCCGGCCGCCGCGCTCCATGTCGTGACCTATGTGGAGGTCGTGCCCGCATCCGCGGATGACGGCGCGCGGCTGATGCAGGCCTATCGCAACTCAAGCCGCAGCGAGGCCGGCAACGCGCGCAGCGAGGTCGCCCAGGAGATCGGCCGGCCGAGCCGCTTCGTGAGCTTGCAGATCTGGAACGATCAGGCCGCCTTCGACGCGCACGGCACCACGATGCTGACCAAGATGTTTCGCGACACGCTCACGCGGTTCGCGGCCGCGCCGGTCGACACGCGCTTGCATGGCGGCTTGACGCTCGGCGCCAACGGCACGATCGCGGCGGGCGCGGTGTACGTCGTGAGCCATGTCGACGTGCCGCCGCCGAAGAAGGACGACGTGATCGCGGCGCTCGATCCGCTGGCCGTTGCGAGCCGCAAGCTCGCCGCCAATCTGCGCTTCGAGGTGCTGCAGCAGACGAGCCGCCCAAACCATTTCACGGTGCTCGAGGCCTGGAGCGGTGACGCGGCTTACGCGGCACGCACCGCCGCCGCGCCGCAGATGCAGTTCCGCGATGCGCTCGCTCCGATGCTCGGCGCGCTCTATGACGAGCGGATTTATCGCGCGCTCGATTGAGCGGGCGTGTCCCGGGCGCAGCGCAGCATGCAATGATGCGCTGCAGGACCGTGTTTGAGGCGGCCCCGGATCAGCGACGCATCGCGTCCGGGGCACAAATGCTAACGCCCGTATTTCTCCAGCACGGCCTGGCAGCCGGGCGTGAGGTTCACGCGGTTCGCCTGGAAGCAGCGCAGCACCGCGTCGTCATTGTCGATCATGTCTTTGCAGAACTTCACGGCGTCGGAACGGCAGGCGCGCTGGTCCTCGGGCGTGCCGCGTGGGGTCAGGAACGGCGGTAGCGGGAACGACTGATTCTGCGCCTGGACCCGACCGGGCGTGATCAGGCCGGTGAGCGCGATCGCGAGCAGCAGGTACGTGCGGGCCATGAATTCCCCCTTGTGGGCGTGGATTGCGGCGCCAAAGCCGGCCGGACAGACCTTATCGCTTATCGCCGGCCGCTTTTCGGAGCCGCGCGGCATGCCGCAGCACCTTTGGCGGCCGGGCGCGGCCATGCAAGCGTTCTCAAACGCATCTGTGGAGAAGTGATGGCCGCCATGGGGCGGCCGGCGCGGACCGCGCTCAGGCGGCCGCGGCGTCGCCCGGACGTCCGGTGCGCCAGGACGTGAACTTGTCCTCGATCTCGATATGCAGGCGCACCAGCCATTTTTCCGCTTCGCGCGCGCGCGTCTCGGCCTGGGCCACGCGCTGCTCAAGAACGCGATTGCGTTCCTCCATGGTGCGCAGCTGTTCCAGCGCGCGCACCAGCAGCGTCTCGATCCGCCCCTCCGTCACCGTGATCGTGTCGGCGACCTTGTGCACGAGGTCGAGCGCGGCCTGGCCCTTGCGGGACACTTCGCCATCGCGCGCCGTCGGGATATCCGCCGTCTGCTCCCGCCCAAGCCGCAGGATGTTTTCCGCACCGGCCCGCAGGATGCTTTCCGCGCTGGAAAAGCCGCTGCGGGAGCGCATGGACTGCCGTTCCATGAGAGTTCTCCTGAAGGGAATCGCGTCGACCGCCCTTTCGTTCAGCGTGCGAAATTATGGTTAACAAACGGTTGAAATCCTTTCATTTCGGTATTCGCGCACGGCTATGCGCCGCGCGAAGCCTCGTCTGCGAACATGCGAAGGGCGAAGGCCGCGCCGGTCGGCTATAGGTCGCGCCCCGGCCGACCGGAAAGGCATTCCCGTGCTGCGCGCCTCCCTCCCCTTCGTGTTCGCGTTCTTCTGGGCCGCGTCCTATGCGGCGGCCAAGATCGGGCTTGCCGACATCACCCCTTATGCGTTCGTGGCCGCGCGGCTCGCGATCGCCGCGGCGGCGGCGATCGCACTCGTGATCGTGCTGCGACGCCCTTGGGGGCCGGCCGCGCGGCGCTGGCCGCATCTGCTGATCGGCGGGGCGCTGGTGCATGGGCTTGCGCTTGCGACCGCGCACAAGGCGCTGGTCACGGTCGCGGCGACGCCGACCGCGCTGGTGCACGCGTTCCACCCGGTGCTGACCGCGGCGCT
>CAYZMR010000025.1:0-25175 GCA_964479515.1 uncultured Hyphomicrobiales bacterium
TCTCCTCGTCGGTCGCGTCGGGGCGGCCGTAGCGGATGTTGTCGCGGATCGAGCGGTGCAACAGCGAGGTATCCTGCGTGACGACCGAGATCGCGGCGCGCAGGCTCTCCTGCTCGACCTGCGCGATGTCCTGCCCGTCGATCAGGATGCGGCCGCCTTCGAGATCGAAGAAGCGCAGCAGCAAGTTGACGAGCGTCGACTTGCCGGCGCCCGAGCGGCCGACCAGCCCGACCTTCTCGCCCGGCTTGATGGTGAGCGTGAGCCCGTCCATCACCGGGAAGTGGTGCACCTCGCCATCCTCGCCAACGCGCGGCTCACGGCCGTAGCCGAAGCGCACGTCGTCGAACGCGATCTCGCCGCGCGTGACCGCGAGCGCTTTCGCGCCGGGCTCGTCGACGAGCCCGATCGGCCGCGCGATCGTCATCATGCCTTCCTGCACCACGCCGACGTTCTCGAAGATCGTCGTCACCTGATAGGCGACCCAGCCGGACACGCTGACGATCTGCCAGGCGAGCGGCAGCGCCATCGCGACGGTTCCGACCTCGACGCGTCCCTGCGTCCACAACAGGATCGCGAGCCCGCCGGTCGAGACCACCAGCAGCGCGTTGAGCGTCGACAGGCTGAAGCCGAACAGCGTGTTGAGCCGCAGCGAGCGATGGAATTTGCCGGTGTGCTGCTCGACCGCGTCGCGCACATAGGCGTCTTCCTCGCGCGCGCGCGCGAACAGCTTCACGGTCAGGATGTTGGTGTAGCTGTCGACGATGCGGCCCGTGAGCATCGAGCGCGCTTCGGACATTTCCTTCGAGCGGTCGCGCATGCGCGGCACGAAGACGCGCAGCACAACGAGGTAGCCGCAGAACCAGACCGCGATCGGCAGCGCGAGCCACGCGTCGGCGCGCGCGAGCAGCAGCGCGGCGCTGGTGCCGTAGACCAGGATGTACCAGACGCCGGTGATGATCGCGACGAGCGTCTCGCGGATCGCCGGCCCGGTCTGCATCACGCGATTGGCGATGCGGCCGGCGAAGTCGTTCTGGAAGAACGCCCATGACTGGCGCACCACATGCCAGTGGTTCTGCCAGCGGATGCGGTTCGAGACGTTCGCGGCGATCGCCTGGTTGGAGAGCAGGTTCTGCGTGGTCAGCGCGAGCGGCCGCAGCACGAGCAGCACCAGCGCCATGCCGAGCAGCATCGTGCCGTGCGTGGCGAACAGTGTTTTCGGGTCGGCGCTGGTGACGAGCGTGACGACGCGCCCGATGAACAGCGGGATCATGGTGTCGAACAACGCGACCGCGAATCCGGCGACGAACAGCGCCGCGAACAGGGGCTTGGCCTGGCGCGCATAATGCCAATAGAACGCGATCAGCCCGGGCGGGGGCTCCGGGTCGTCGAAACTCGCGGTCGGCTTCAACAGCCGTTCGAACAGCGCGAACATGGCACGGCTTCCACAGGGTCACGGCCGCGGCTGCGACCGTGCCTTCCGGCGCGGTCTCGCGGCATGACCCCTCATGATGAGCGAAACGGTGCGCGCGGATAGAGACGTTTCGTGACGGGACTGTGGCGGAAGCGCTTGTCTGCCGGGATGTTATCGCGGTGTTGCCGGAAAGCAACAGTGCTAGCGCGCCGGCGTCATCCGCAATATCCGGCCGCTGGAATTGTCGGTCAGCAGCCAAAGCGCGCCGTCCGGAGCCATGCGCACGTCGCGGATGCGTTCGTTGAGCCCCTGGAGCAGTCGCTCCTCCTTGCCGACGGTCTCGCCGTCGATCTCGAGCCGCACCAGCATCTGCGCCTTGAGCGCGCCGATGAACAAATTGCCCTTCCAGGCTGGGAACAGATCGCCGGTGTAGAAGGCCATGCCGGACGGCGCGATCGACGGCACCCAGTATTTGAGCGGCTGCTCCATGCCGGGCTTGGCGGTCGACTCGTGGATTTTCGAGCCGTCATAGTCGATGCCGTAGCCGATCACGGGCCAGCCGTAGTTCTTCCCCTTCTCGATGATGTTGACCTCGTCGCCGCCGCGCGGACCGTGCTCCTGCTCCCAGAGCTTGCCGGTCACTGGATGGAACGCGAGCCCCTGCGGATTGCGATGGCCGTAGCTCCAGATTTCCGGGCGCGCGGGCGGCTTGCCGACGAAGGGATTGTCCGGCGGGATTTCGCCGTTCGGGCCGATGCGCACGATCTTGCCGTTGTCGACGCTCAAGTCCTGCGCCTTGTCGCGCGGCTCGAAATGATCGCCGAGCGTGACGAAGAGATTGCCATCGGGACTTTGCGCGATGCGGCAGCCGTGGTTGGCCGCGCCGCCCGGACCCTGCTGGCGGAAGATGATCTTCACGTCGCCGAGGGCGGTGTCGCCAAGGCTCGCGCGCGCGACCGCGGCATTGCCGCCATTGTCGGAACTGAAGCAGAGATAGAGCGTACGATTGGTGGCGAAGTCGCGGTCGAGCGCGACATCGAGCAGGCCGGCCTGGCCTTGGGCCACGACCTTCGGCACGCCGGCGAGCGGCGGCGACAGCTTGCCGTCGCGCGTGACGATGCGTAGGCGGCCCGGCCGTTCGGTGACGAGCATGCGGCCGTCGGGCAGGAACGCGAGGCCCCACGGGTGCTCAAGCCCGCGCGCGATGGTCTCGACATTGAGCTTGCCGGCGCTCGAGGGATAAGTCTGCGCGGCGGCCGGCAGCGCGCAGCCGGTCGCCAGCAGCGCCGCGATCCACACTCTCGCTGTCATCGGGTGGTCCTTCGGCTGACGGTCTGTCCGTCAACGCGAAAGTATCAGAAAAGCTGCGCGGCCCGCGCGGCCGACATCGTCACGGCGGTCAGCACGATGGCGATCGATACGACGAGCGAAAACGTCGCGATCAGCACCGGAAGGGTGCTTCCTTGCGTCGCGCGCTCGTCATGGGTCGGCGCCGCGAAGCCGGTGGAGTCGGTTGGTCCTTTGAACATTGTGCGTCTCGAAGCATCCAGCCTTCCACCGTGCCGTTCCCACCCTCGATATCGCCGGTAATTCAGGCGAAGCTATTGGAAAATAACGGCAACTCCGTGAATTATAGTTAACGACAGGTTAACGCCGCGCGCTCGTCGATCGATTTTGTCGCGGCGTTGCCGCTTCGCCACGGGCGGCGCGAAGGGTCGTGTTTCCTGAAAGCGCGATGCCGCCGAACGCTTCGGCTTTGGGTGGGCAAGTCTTTGGAAACACCCTCTTGCTTGCCCGAAGTAGGCTATGCTCGGCAAAAAACTCGGGGAGAGAGAGACGCAATGCGCAAGATGTTCCTGCTTGCCGCGATTTTCGGCGCAGTCAGTGTCGTGGCTGCCGACGCACAGTCCTATCCGACGCGGTCGATCACGATGGTCGTGCCGTTCGCGGCCGGCGGGCCGACCGATACGGTCGCGCGCATCCTCGGCGAGCGCATGGGCCGCGCGCTCGGAGCAACCATCATCATCGAGAATGTCACCGGCGCCGCCGGATCGATCGGCGTCGGCCGCGTCGCGCGCGCGGCGCCGGATGGCTACACGCTCAGTATCGGGCATTGGAGCACGCACGTCGTCAACGGCGCGATCTATCCGCTCAGCTACGACCTGTTGAAGGATTTCGATCCGATCGCGCTGCTGCCGAGCAATCCGCAGCTCATCGTCGCCCGCAACGGCATTCCGGCGAAAGACCTCAAGGAGCTGATCGCCTGGGTGAAGCAGAACCAGGACAAGATCACCGGCGGAACGGCGGGTGCCGGCAGCGCAGGGCACATCGGCGACCTCTATTTCCAGCAGTTCACCGGCACGCATTTCACCTTGGTGCCGTATCGCGGCTCCGGACCGGCGATGCTCGATCTCGTCGCCGGACATCTCGATATCATGTGCGATCAGTCGGCGAACTCGCTGCCGCAGGTGCGCGCCGGTCAGATCAAGGCCTATGCGGTGACAGCGCCGACGCGGCTCGCCGCGGCGCCCGACATTCCGACCGTCGACGAGGCGGGGCTGCCCGGCTTCTATATCTCGGTGTGGCACGGGCTGTGGGTGCCGCACGGCACGCCCCCCGACGTGATCGCCAAGCTCGCCGCCGCGGTGCGCGAGGCGCTCGCCGATCCGGACGTGCAGAAGCGCTTTGCCGATCTCGGCCAGGAGATTCCGCCGGTCGAACAGCAGACGCCCGAGGGCCTGCACGCGCGCCAGAAAGCCGAGATCGAGAAATGGTGGCCGATCATCAAGGCGGCAGGGATCAAGGCGGAATAGGATGTGTCTAGCACGCGGTGCGCGCAGCGGGCCACGAAAGAGGGGGAGGGGACGATGAAGCTGCTTTTCGGTCTCGTTGCCGCGCTGGCGTTGTCCACCGGCAGCGCCGTCGCCGACTGGCCGGAGCGGCCGATCCACATCCTGGTCGGCTTCACCGCCGGCACGGCACCGGACGTCGCGGCGCGCATTCTCGCCGACAAGTTCGCCGACGCCTGGGGCAAGCCGGTCGTCGTGGACAACATCTCGGGCGCGGGCGGCAACATCGCCTGCGACCGCGTCGCCAAGGCGCCGCCGGACGGCTACACGCTGGTGATGTGCGGCAACGGCTCGCTCGTCGTCTCGCCCAGCCTGTACGACAAGCTGCCCTACGATCCGATGAAGGACTTCGCGCCGATCACCCAGGTGTTCGTCGCCGCCAACCTCGTCGTGGTGCCGCCCGAGGTCCCGGTGAACAGCCTCGCCGAGCTCGTCGCGCTCGCCCGCGCGCATCCGGGCGAACTGACCTACGGCCACACCGGCGCCGGCACGTCGCAGCATCTGGCGGGCGAGCTGTTCAAGTCGATGGCGAAGGTGAGCATCACGCCGATCGCGTATCGCGGCACGACCGCGCTGTTGCCGGATCTGCTTGCCGGCCGACTCACGATGGCCTTCGCCAACATCGTGAACGTCGTCCCGCTGGTGCGCGAAGGAAAGCTGCGCGCCTTCGCGGTGACGTCGCGCAAGCGCTCGTCGCTCGCGCCCGAGCTGCCGACGATGGATGAGCTCGGCTACACCGGATACGAGGCGGTGCCGTGGTTCGGCCTGATGGCGCCGGCCGGAACGCCCGCTCCGATCATCGAGAAGATCAGAGCCGAGGCCGTGAAATGGCTCGCGGTGCCCGAGGTGCGCAAGAAATTCGAGATCGTCGGGCTCGACATCATCGCCAACTCGCCGGCGGAATTTCTCGCCGCGATCAAGGCGGAGACCCCGTATTGGGCCAAGGTGATCAAGGACGCCGGGATCAAGGTCAGCGAGTAGTCGAGGCCGTCATCCTGAGGCGCGAGGGCGCAGCCCGAGCCTCGAAGGATGGCCGCAAGCTCGCCGTCGCCCTTCGAGGCTCGCTGCGCTCGCTCCTCAGGGTGACGGCGCCGCATCGCCACCGTTTTGCCATCGGACGCACAATCCGGTCGCGTTGCTGAACCCGCTCTAACACTCCTCTTCAGGGTCGCGACACCCGCGCTGCGTCAGTGTGCGCGTGGGGCGATATCAGAGGAGAGTGCCATGCGCATTCGTATCGCTGTTGCTGCCGCTGCCATCACCATCGCCGGCGCGCTGACCGCCGGCGCGGCCTCCGCCATGCCGATCGGAGGTCTCGCGACGACCGCCGACACCGCCGTCGCGACCGTCGACAACGTCGCCTGGACCTGCGGTCCTTACCGCTGCTTCTGGCATCCGGGCCCCAACTATTGGGGTCCGCGCCCGTTCCGCTTCGGCTGGTACCACCCGCACCGTCGCTGGTGGTGATAAGTCGGGGTGTCCCGAGGGCAGCGGGACACCCATATTCTACCCCGCCACGGCCACTTGCTCCGGAGCCCAATCCATCGGCACGTGCCCGCGCTGCGCGGCGACGCGGCCGAGCCAGGCGCGGATCGCCGGAAAGCCCGACAGGTCGTAGTCGCATTCGTGCGCGATGTGCGTGTAGGCGTACAGCGCGATGTCGGCGATCGTATAATGGCCGGCGGCGAAGAAATCATGCCGCGCGAGATGCTTCTCCATCACGCCGAGCGCCTGGTAGCCCTTTTCCATCCAGTCCTCGAGCGCGTGCGTCTGCAATTCCCGCCCGCCGCGCACCAGCGTGAGCCAGAACCACGCCGCGCCGAGATTGGGCTCGAGCGCGTGCTGCTCGAAGAACATCCACTGCAGCGCGGTGGAGCGATCGATGCGGTCCTCGGGCGCGAGCGGCGTACCGCCCGCGATGTACCAGAGGATCGCGTTCGACTCGGAGAGGTATCGCTCCGGCGCGACTTCCAGCACCGGCACGCGGCCGCTCGGGTTCATGGCGAGGAATTGCGGCGTGCGCGACTCGCCGGTCAGGATGTTGATCTCGACGAGCTTGTAGTCGATGCCAAGCTGCGCGAAGGCGAGGCGCGCCTTGTAGCAGTTGCCCGATCGCTGCATCGAATAGAGCGTGTACATCGATTGCATTCACCCATGCCCGACGTCGGGCCGCGCTCGCAAGCATAAAGGTCCAGAGCGCGGCCATTGCAAGATCGTTTCGCAACGGCGGTTTCAAAATAGCATAGCCTGTCAAAAAAGTATGGTGCCGGAGCCGTTCCCGACTCCGGCGCCGCACTGCAACAGAACGTCATTCCGCGGCGACGCGATGCCCGCGCGCGTATTCGATCAGCGCGTCGTCGGAGACCGGCGCGATCGGCGTGAAGTCACGATGCGCGATGAACTCCGGCCGGTTGAACTTGGTGATGTGGTTGGAGACCGCGCACAGCGTCAGATAGATGATCTTGCGCGGGTAGGGCGTGATGTTCGGCGCCGAGGCGTGCACCAGGTTTCCGTGGAACATCAGCACCGAGCCGGGCTTGCCGGTCGGCGCCACGATGCCGGGCTCACCGTCATGCTCGGCCTCGCGGCAGAGCCGCGTGACGGTCTCCTGATCGAGCGTCCAGAGCGGATAGGAGGTGGTCGAGAGGTCGTGGCCGGCGGCAAGCGTGCCTTTCCGGTGGCTGCCCGGCACCAGCATCAGGGCGCCGTTGAACGGGAAGACCTCATCGAGGAACACCGCGATGTTCATCGCGCGCGGCTGCGGCATGCCGTCGTCGCGCGCCCAGGTGCCGTAATCCTGGTGCCATTGCCACACGTCGCCTTCGAATGCCGCCTTGGCGTTGAGCTTGAACTGGTGGACGTAGACGCTCTCGCCGAACACCTGCTGCAAGGGCTCGACCAATCGAGGATGGTGAGCAAGAAGCCGGAACACCTCGTTGTATTTATGCGCCGCGAACGCGGTGCGTGGAGCGCCCGACTTCTCGCGCCAGACTTCCTCGCGATGCGTATTGAGGATCTCGTCGGCGCCGGAGCGCATCAGCGAGATTTCGTCTTCCGAGAAGCAGTTCGGGAAAAAGCAGTAGCCCTGCTCGTCGAATTGGCGGAGCTGTTCGGGGGCGAGCTGCAATGGCGTGTCCTCCAAAGGAGCGGCGGCGGGCCGTGTTTGAAGGCGAGTTTAGCGCAGTCTCTTCGGTGCGGTGCAGCAATTCTGCGAGGGAGTGGCGACCGTCATGCCCTGCGCGGCGAGCACAGTGGCGGCCCCCTCAGGGTCGTCCGATGATCCAGTTCACGGCCGTCGCTTCGATGCGATAGCGCAGGAGATCATCCCCGAGCGAGTAGCAAACGCACAGCGCGAGGCTCGCCCAGACCGCGGCACTGAAATACAGCGACATCCACGCGATCTCGTCCTTCCACTCGGCGAGGTCGTGCGTCACGATCCAGCGCGTGCTCACGTCACGGAGACCCTCGAGCGGTCTGAGAAGCCGGCTGCCTGCGGCAGTCCCGGCCCGCCATCGGCTCAGATACATCGGGACGTCGACGGCCATGAGAAACGCCAGATAGCCCGCGATCCCGATGATCGCGACCATAAGGGCGACGCGAGCCGCACCATCGAACTCCGGTATCAGCCGGCAGAGGCCGATCCCAACCACCGAGAAGGCGAGGGCCCAGATCGAATTTTCGATGGCGTTGCCCAAATAGTGGGTGGTCAGCACCGCATACCATGAGAAACATTCCGCGATGAGGATCAACGGCAGGATGATCCACGCGGCGTTCAAGGTGGTGTCCGCTCCCGTCTTGGTGCCGAGCTGATGCAGGATGATCGCCCACTGCGCCGCGAAGCAGATCTCGGCCACGGTCGCGACCGACCGGCCGACGACGACGCTCGAAAGCCACGTGTCGAACAAGCAGATCCGCTGAACGTCCGCGCGCGGAAGGAACGACCTGAAAGCGCAGCCGAAAACATAGGCCGCGCAGAGGAAGAGCATGAGCTCGACGCCGGACCCGCTGACGAGGCCGCCGGCCGGTTGCTCATGGAGCTGGCGATAGAGCAGGAACCAGGCGGCGATATTGATGCCGCTGACCAGCGTCAAAAAGCTCCACCACCAGGCCAAGGGATTTGACCAGGCCAAGGAACTCGATTGTCCACGCCATTCCAAACTCATGCACGCGCTCCGTGCGTATCCAAACTGACATTTGGCTGTTGTAATTCTTTCACAAGTCGCGGCCGGTCACGACAAGAAAATGAGTCTCGTCGGAGGTGGCGTGAGGGCTGTCGGCGGCTTGTGCAGGACGCGCGGACGTCAAGCGGGCCCGATCAAGTCAGGCCAATTCACCAGTACACGCCTAATCGATGCTGACGTTCGCGGCCTTGATCACCGCGGCCCATTTCGTGATCTCGGCCGGGATCATGAGGGCAAGCTCGGCCGGCGTTTTGAGCGCGACCGTCATGCCCTGCGCGGCGAGCACGGATTTCGCCGCCTCGACGTTCATGGCGCGCACGACCGCCTGATACAGCCGGTCGAGGACGGCGGGCGGCGTTTTGGCGGGCGCGAACAGCGCGAACCAGGCGTCCGCCTCGACGCCTTCGACGCCTTGCTCCTTCAAGGTCGACACGCCCGGCAGGCGCGAGGTGCGCGTGCCGCTCGCGACCGCCAGCGCCTTGATCTCGCCGGCATCGAGGAAGCTCGCGACCGTCGGCAAGGTCGCGAAGGAGAGGTCGATGCGTCCCGCCACCAGCTCGGTCGAGAGCGGCGCCGAGCCGCGGAACGGCACGTGGATCATCGGCGCGCCAGTGCGCGTGCGGAACAGCTCCATCGCAAGATGCGAGGCCGAGCCGACGCCGGTCGAGCCGCAGGTGAGCCCGCCTTCCTTCTCCTTGGCGAGCTTGACGAGATCGGCGGCGTTCGCGGCGCCGAGATCCTTGCGCACCACGAGGATGTGCGGCACCTCGGCGAGCTCGGCGACACCGACGAAGTCTTTCGCGGCATCGAACGGATGGTTCTTGAGCAGGCTCTGGTTGGTGGCGTGGGTCTGATTGGTGCCGAGCACCAGCGTGTGGCCGTCAGGCTCCGCGCGCATCGCCGCGACGCTGCCGGTGACGCCGGCGCCGCCCGGGCGATTGTCGACCACGATCGACTGTCCGAGATCGGCGCTCGCGTACTGAGAGACGAGCCGCGCCAGCACGTCGGTCGGCCCGCCCGCCGGATAGGGCACGATGATGGTGATCGTTCGGGTCGGGAAGGTCTGCGCGCACGCGAGGCGGGGCGCGAGCGCCGTGGCTGTGAGCAAGCCGGTGAGCGTCGCGCGGCGTGTCAGCATGGTTCCTCCCGTGGGCTCCGCGGAGCCGCGGCGATCTTAGCGCGCGGGGAGGGGGACGCCACCTGTCGCCGGACTGAGATCGTTGTGCGCGCGGCGCATGATCAGCGCGAACACCACCAGCATCGCGATCACGCCGAGCGGGATCAGCGTCGCCTGCGCGACGCCGCGCGCGATCAGCGGTACCGCCCACAGCGCGGCGAGCGCGGTCTTCTCCCACGGCGCGAAGCCGCGCGCGAAGCCGTCGAGCGCCAGGAACGCGATGGCCGGCGCGAGCAGCATCAGGTCGTAGTCGAGACTGTAAGGGGTCGCCAGGATCGTCGCGATGCAGAGTGCGGCGGCTTTGAGGGCGAAGGCCGCACGCGAGCGCCACAGCCAGACGAGTGCGGCGGCAGCGCCAAGCGTGACCGCGCCCTGCACCGCATAGGCGAGCGGCACGGAGGCGCCCCACATGCGGGCGAGTGAGAACACGCTCTGGATCTTATGCCAGCCGGTCTCGCCGGTCTCGAGCACAACCGTGCGGGTGTATTCCGCGAAGGTGAAGAAGGCGCGCCACGTCTCGACGCCGAAGCAGAGCGTCGTAACGGCGACGAGGACCGCGACGGTCGCGGCCGCCGCGAAGACGCTGCGCCAGCGGCCGGTCGCAACGAGTACGAGCGGGATCATCAGGCCGAACTGCGGCTTGTAGGCGAGCAGGCCGAACAGGATGCCGGCAACGATCGGGCGTATGTCGAGTTGCACGAGCGCGAAGCCGACGAGGGCCGCCGTGAGGAAGCCGTTATGGCCATGCCCGAGATTGACGAACACGGCGGGGAAGGCGAGGGCGAGGAGGAGCCACAGGCTCGGTGTTACCTCCCCCCTTGAGGGGGAGGTCGCCGCCGAAGGCGGCGGGAGGGGGGTGGTGCGGTGGCTCTCAGAGCCACCCCCACCCCGACGCGCTTCGCGCGTCGACCCTCCCCGCAAGGGGGAGGGTAAGAAGTCGCGTGTGATCGCGCGCATGGAGAGCAGATAAAGAAGAAGCGTCACACCCTGCCACACCACGAGCGCCGCGAGATACGGCATCGTGGCGAGCGCGGCGGCGAGGAAGAGAAACAGCGGCGGGTAATGCCAGCCGTAGAACGGCGTCGCGGGACCGAAGACTTCCTGCTCGCGCGCATGCTGCAGGCGCGGATCGAACGGCGCGGCCGGGTGCCCGTCGCGCACATAGGTGCCGGCCGCATAGACATTGGAGAAATCGGTGCCGAGCGGGCGGCCCTGGTAGTCGATCAACCCATCCGAGGTCGCCAGCAGATAGACGAGCCCGCCGGCGGAGGCGACCAGCACGGCGAGCGCCCAGAGGCGCGCGCGGCCGGCGGTCAGCCAGTCGCCGCTGCGCAGACTATCGAGCAATCCGGCCATCGCGCTCTCCCGCGCGAGCTTTAGGCGAGAACGCCTAACGGACCCTTATCCGTGATGGCGGCCATCATCAGTTTTCATTGATAGGACGGGCCTTTCGGCTTGCCGCGCGGGGCGGCGCCGGGTACGAACATCGCGAAAAACCGGAGATTCCCATGGCCTTCCTCGCGGAGACCCTGAAGCGCATCAAGCCATCGGCCACGATCGCCGTGACCGACAAGGCGCGCGCGCTGAAAGCAGCTGGCCGCGACGTGATCGGCCTCGGCGCGGGCGAGCCCGATTTCGACACGCCGGACAACATCAAGCAGGCTGCGATCAAGGCGATCCAGGGCGGTAAGGCTTCGAAGTACACTGCGGTGGACGGCATCCCGGAGCTCAAGGCCGCGGTCGCGGCGAAGTTCAAGCGCGAGAACGGCCTCGACTACAAGCCGAGCCAGATCATCATCGGCACCGGCGGCAAGCAGGTGCTCTACAACGCCCTGATGGCGACGATTAACCCCGGCGACGAGGTCATCATCCCGGCGCCGTATTGGGTGAGCTATCCCGACATGGTGATGCTCGCGGGCGGCGAGCCGGTCGAGGTGATCACGCACATGAAGGACGGCTTCAAGATGAAGCCGGAGGCGCTGGAAAAGGCCATCACGCCGAAGACCAAGTGGATCATCTTCAACTCGCCGTCGAACCCGACCGGCGCCGCCTATACGCGCGCCGAACTGAAGGCCGTGACCGAGGTGCTCAAGCGGCACCCGCATGTGCACGTCATGACCGACGACATGTATGAGCACCTCGTCTACGACGACTTTAAGTTCTCGACGCCGGCCGAGGTCGAGCCCTCGCTCTACGAGCGCACGCTCACGGTGAACGGCACCTCGAAGGCTTACTGCATGACCGGCTGGCGCATCGGCTATGCGGGCGGCCCGGAGCCGCTGATCAAGGCGATGGCGATGATCCAGTCGCAGTCGACCTCGAACCCGACCGCGGTGTCGCAATGGGCCGCCGTCGAGGCGCTCAACGGGCCGCAGGATTTCATCCCGAAGCACAACAAGATCTTCAAGGAGCGGCGCGACCTCTGCGTCTCGATGCTCAACCAGGCGAAGGGCATCGAATGCCCGCGCCCGGAGGGCGCGTTCTACGTCTATCCATCCTGCGCCGGCACGATGGGCAGGACCGGCCCGAGCGGCAGGAAGCTCGCAACCGACGAGGACTTCGTCACCGAGCTCTTGGAGAGCGAAGGCGTCGCGGTGGTGCAGGGCACGCCGTTCGGCGTCGGCCCGGCATTCCGCATCTCATACGCGACCAAGACCGAAGACCTGGAAGAAGCCTGCCGGCGGATTCAAAGATTTTGCGGAAACCTGACGTAGAATATTTTGCGAATTCCTGCCGTCGTTGAAGGCCGCGGCAAGAGCTCGATGTTCGTGCGCGTGAGCTTGTGCATGCACGTTCGCGTGATCGTGTGACAGTTCGACGAAATTCGTTGTCGAATGATGCTTTGCGCGCGACCCGGTCTTTCGCCAAACCTTGTGAGCCCGGGTTTGCGCGGATAACCTGATGCGGGGCTGGGTGAC
The DNA here is from genome assembly GCA_964479515.1 of uncultured Hyphomicrobiales bacterium. GTDB lineage: Bacteria > Pseudomonadota > Alphaproteobacteria > Rhizobiales > Xanthobacteraceae > PALSA-894. Next base: position 12,537 of record CAYZMR010000025.1, read on the forward strand.
GCCGCGGCGCGCGGCCAACCTGCAAGTGCGGCGGAGATGCGAGCACCGGACGGATGTGTCCGGCTTCGGGGGAGTTGCGTGCGCCAATGACGACAACGTCCTTCACCAACCCGGCCGGCATCACGATCGCGGACGAGTCGGTCGAGTCACAAACACTTGCGGTCACCGGATTGGCGGGTCCCGTCGTCACCCTGACTGTGACGCTCGACGGGTTCAGTCACACCTTTCCTGGGGATGTGCGGTTTCTGCTCGTCGGCCCCAACGGCACATCGAACCTCGATTTCCTCTCGTTCAATGTAAACGACGGAGCTGAATACTCGAACGACGATCTTACGTTTTCGGATTCGGCGAGTGGCTTTCTGCCGCAGTTCGCTGGCCCGACCGACGGGACGTTTCTGCCCACGGACCGCACCGGCGACGGCCCGTCCGACTGGAATCTCTCCATTTCTCCGCTCAATTTCGCCGGTCCGCTCGGTCTCAACACGTTCGCCTCCGTATTCGGCGGAGTGACTGCGAACGGCACCTGGACGCTTTACGTCGCCGACACCCAAAATGGCGACGACGGATCGCTCGCCTCATGGACCCTCAGCATCACGACGCCAGACGTACCGATCATCGCGAATCCGGACACGGTTGTCGTGTCGGCCGGCGCCGACCCTGTCAGCGTCGGCATCGCGGCGCCGCTCGATCCCAACAGTCTCACCATCACGCTGACGACGCTGCCCAGCTACGGCACGCTGCAGTTCTTCGACGGCACGACCTGGGTCGACGCGACGGTCAACGATGTGGTGACCGCGGCCGAGCTTGCGAGCCTGCGCTACGAGGCGCCGGCGAGCGGCGAGCACGGCGGCGATGAGCTCGTCTACACGGTCGACGACGGCGTCAACGCGGTGAAGACCGGCACCGTGGAGTTTTCCGTCGAGGTCGATAGCGCGGGACCGGCGGGCTTGTTTTTCTCCGCCTTCACCGGGCCGGGCAATGGCGGCCCCGTCGATCTCTATACGCTCGACGCGAATGGCGACCCGGTCGCCATTCCGATCAACCTTCCGAACGGCAGTCTTGCGGGCGAGGACGGCGGGTTCTTCCAATTCGCCGGCGACCTCTACTTCAACGCCGCGACCGCCCCGACCGGTGAGGCGCTGTTCAAGATGGATCCGGGCGGCCAGGTCACGGCCGTCGATGATGGGAGTGGCGGGTTCTTCGGAGTGGCCAGCCTCGACGCTCACTTCACGGAATTCGCCGGCAGCCTGTATTTCCGGGCGGACACGGTGGACGGCGATCAACTCGTCAAGCTCGACGCCAGCGGCACATCGCAGGTCATTGTCCTCAATCCGGGCGGCCAGGCAGCATCCCCCGGCGCCAATGGCGGCTTCGTCGAGTTCGACCACAGTCTCTATTTCTCGGCGTTCACCCCCACCTCCGGGTCGAACAACCCCGACCTCATCAAGCTCGATGCCGATGGAACCGTCACGGATATCTCGACGCGCTCGGTTCCGAGCGATGGCAGCGATCCAGGTGACGGCGGCGGCCTCATCGTCTTCAACAACGCGCTCTACTTCAATTCGCTCGACGATTCCGGCGACCTCACGCTGTTCCGGCTCGATGCGGGATCGACGACGCCAGTGTTGGTCGATGCTAGCCTTTCCAATCCCAGTTTCACCGACAGCGCCTTCCACGCCTACAACGACAACCTCTACTTTAACGAAGCCGATACGACTTACGGCAACGGCACGCTGTTCCAGCTCGACGCCAGCGGCACTCTGACGGCGCTGACGTATCTTGGCGACGCTCTGGTCGGCGCCGGCGCGCTCGGCGGCATGATCGATTTTGCCGGCAGCATGTTCTTCGTCGCCGACACTGGGTTTACCAACGGCACGGCGCTGTTCCGGCTCGACCCCAACGGACTGATCACAGACGTTTACGATGATCCGGGCGCCGCCGGCGCGTTCGACGCCGGTCACCCCGGCGGCTTCACGCAGTTCAACGGCAGTCTCTATTTCGACGCCTTCGACTCATTCACCGGCAGCGACAGCCTGTTCAAGCTCGACGCCGACGGCACGTTGACAACGGTCGACCTCGGCGGCCCGCCGGGATCGGCCAACGCCGGCCTCGAAGGGGGCTTCAAGGTTCTTGGCGACAACCTCTATTTCTCGGCCGAGACCGCCGATGGCTACGAGTTGGTGCGCATCGACAGCTCCGGCACACCGCACACCATCGATGTCGTCCCCGGACCCGACAACAGTGAGGCCGGCAACATTGGCGGCTTCGGCGTATTTCCGTTCACCGTGCTGCACGGCACCGGCGGACCGGACGTCATCGCGGGCGGCAGCAACAACGAGATCATCGACGCGGGCGCCGGCAACGACGTCATCTATCCGCGCGGCGGCAATGACGTCATCACCGGCGGCGCCGGCGCGGACACCTTCGTGTTCGCCGCGGATGGTCCGGCCAACATCGCCACCATCACGGACTATTCGTTCGCCGGCGGCGACGTGATCGACCTCTCGGCGCTGCTCGATACGTATTTCGGGCCCGACAGCAATGTCATGGACTTCGCCCGTATCGTCGCGGTCGGGCAGAACCTGGTTGTTCAGGTCGATCCGGACGGCCCGCTCAACGGGTCGAGCTGGACCGATGTCGCGGTGCTCGAGGGCGCCAACACCACGCCGCCCTTCAGCGCAGGTCCGTTCCCCGAGGTGACGGCGTTCTTCGGCGGCACGGACCACACGCTGGTCACGCTCGATGTGCAGGACCTGCGCACCGTCGCGCTCGCGGGCGGCGGCTGGGTCGAGACATGGGCGCAGTCGACCGCGGATGACACCTACGGCGGCACCTACCTCGACCTCTACGCGCGCGTGTTCGACGCGAACGGCGTGCAGATCGGCGGCACCATCACGGTCGGCGACCCGAACGACGGGATGGACGATCAGTTCGAGCAGGTGACGGCGTTGCCGAACGGCGATTTCGCCATCACCTGGCAGAACTGCGAGGAAACGATCCTGACGAAAGTCTACAACGGCGCTGGAGTTCCGATCTCCGGGACCGAAGCCGTTGTGACCGGTGTCAACGCGCCGTTGCTCGCGCAATCGATCGTCCTCAGCAACGGCGGATACGCCGTGTTGTGGGGCGAGATCGACACGTTTGGCGCGGGCGGCGACAACATGTACGTCGCGACGTTCGACGGCGCCGGGAACGCCGTGTCCGGCACGGTTCCCGTCAACGCGGGTGGCCATCATCCCGATGATCCGACGACCTCCTACGGAGCTTCCGATGTTGCGGAGCTCAAAGAGATCGTCCCGCTGCAAAACGACTTCGCGGTCGTCTGGCAGTCGAACCGCGACACGGGACCGTCCGGCTTCAACGAGACCAGCGAGTTCGTTCGCCTGTTCCAAAATGACGGAACGCCGGTCACGGGCGAGATTCAGGCGAACAGCACCGATGGCGGCGCAACCAGCGCCGACAATGGATTTGCCGATACCCAGGCAGAGATCGTCCCACTCGGGCTCGGCGGCAACGACTTCGCGTTGTTTTGGGAAAGCGACGGGTTCTCGGCGTCACAGATCTATACGCGCTTTTTCACGGCCGCCAACGGCTACACCGGCGGCACGCCGATCGAAGTCGACACCAACGCCGATCCGTCTGCAGACGTGCAGGCGTGGCACGCGACCGCTCTCGCCGGCGGTGGCGTCGCCGAGCTGTGGTTTCAAAGCGACGGGGTGAACACCGACCTTTACGTCCAGACCTTCGATGCGAGCGGGAATATCGGCGCCGGTTCGCAAGTCGGAGGCGTCAAAGTCGATCAGGTTTCCGGCGAGAACAGTCCCTGGCAGGTGCTCGCCTTGACCGGCGGCGGCTTCGCGGTCGTATTCGATTCGACCCGCGATGACGGAACCGGCAGCGGCCCGGACGGAGACGTTTACGTCCGCACGTTCGCCGCCGACGGCTCACCGACGTCGGACGAGGTCAAGCTCAACACGCCGGACGGGGTCGACGACTCCGCCGAAGAGGCGATCGCGCTTTCCGACGGCAGCTTCCTGGTGCTGTGGTCGCATGCGGCCGCCGACAATTCGCACGAGGACCTGTACGTGCGCCACGTCGGCGCCGACGGGACCTTGCTCAGCCCGCAAGTGTTCGTCACATCGTCGCCGAACGGGGCCGCGAACGAAAGCTCGGACTTCGCCGAATTCCGAACCGCGATGTCGACGAACCAGGCGCTGCTCGTCGCCGAGATCGATTCCGACAGTTTGGATTCCAATGCGGTCTTTCCTGATTTCCCCAACACGTTCTATTCGCCCGCCACGCAGTTCCTGTTCCCGCCGACCGCGACCCCGTCATCTGGCGTCACGTTGGCGGACGAACAGGTCCCGACCGCGGCCGATGCCGGCCTGACCGTGGCCGATCCCGGCGGATCGGGGATCGCCTCGGCGACCGTGTCGATCGCATCGGGCTTGCATTCGGCCGAGGACGTGCTCGCCTTCGCGAACACGGACTCCGCGACCTTCGGCGACATCGCGGGCAGCTACGATGCCGGCACCGGGGTGCTGACGCTCACCTCCGCGGGCGGCGCGACGGTCGGGGAATGGCAGTCCGCGCTCGAGGCCGTCACCTATACCGATACGTCGGATACGCCGAACACCACGCCGAGGGAGGTCAGTTTTGTCGTCGACGGCGCGGTGTTCGACAGCGCCGCGGTGACGAAGACCGTCGACGTCGCGCCGGTGAACGATCCGCCGGTCAACACGGTGCCGGGCGCACAGCATGCGGCGCCCGCGACCGATCTCGCGATCGGCGGCATCTCGATCTTCGATCCGGACGCGGGCAGCGCCGCGATGCGCACCACGCTGACGGTGCTCGACGGCACGCTCACGGTCGCGGCGGTCGGCGGCGCGACGGTCGGCGGCAGCGGGACCGCGACGGTCACGATCGACGGCTCGCAGGCGCAGATCAACGCGACGCTCGGCGCGGCCGGCAACATCGTCTATCACGGCAATAGCGGCTTCACCGGCACCGACACGCTCACGGTCCTGACCGACGACATGGGGCACGCCGGCCCGAATGTGAGCAACCCGTCGCTCACCGACTCCGACACGGTGGCGATCAACGTCCATGTGAACAATACCGCGCCGGTCGCCGGCAATGACAGCTACGCCACCAACGAGGACACGGCCCTTGTCGTCGCGGCCGCGTCAGGCGTGCTCCACAACGACACCGACGCCGACAACGATGCGCTGTCCGCCCACCTCGTCGCCGGGCCCGCGCATGGATCGCTGACGCTGAACCTCGACGGCTCGTTCAGCTACGCGCCGGCCGCGAACTACAACGGGTCGGACAGCTTCACCTACAAGGCCAATGACGGCACGGCCGACAGCGGCGTCGCGACGGTGAGCCTCACCGTCAACGCGGTGAACGATCCGCCGGTGCTCGCGCATTTCGGCAGCAATCATGACGCCGCGACCGAGCAAACCTTCATCAAGCTCAACCCGCTCGCGACCGTGTCCGACGTCGAGCTCGACGCGCTCAATGGCGGCGCGGGAAATTATTCGGGCGCGAGCCTGATCATCGGGCGTACGGTCGCCGCCAATACCGACGACACGTTCGGATTCTCGACCAGCGGCGCGAGCTTCACGGTCGACACCGCGCATCACACGCTGCTCGCGGGCGGGCATGTGTTCGCCACCTATTCGATCCCATCGAGCGGGCCGAACGAGGGCACGATCGGGGTCAATTTCACGAGCCAGGACACGCCCGCGACGACCGCCCTGGTCGACGACGTGCTGCAGCACATCGCTTACGAGAACCTGAACGACGCGCCGCCCGCAAGCGTGACGATGCACGTCACCTTCCATGACGGGAACACGGGCGCGCAGGGCGCGGGCGGCGACGGCGTCGACACCGCCAATCGCGTGGTCGACATCGCGCCGGTCGACGACGCGCCGGTGGCGCATGATGGTGCGGCGAGCGGTAACGAAGACACGGTCATCACCGGCTCGCTGTCGGCGAGCGACATCGACAGCAGCACGCTGACCTATCTCGCCGTCACGCAACCTGCTCACGGCAGCGTTGCGATCGACGCGGCGCACGGCACGTTCAGCTACACGCCGGACGCGAATTACTTCGGCACCGACAGCTTCACCTTCACGGCCAATGACGGTTCGCTCAACAGCAACGTCGCGACCGAGAGCCTCACCATCACTCCGGTCGACGATGCGCCGGTGGCGCATGACGGTGCGGCCAGCGGCAATCAGGACACGGTTATCACGGGCTCGCTCTCCGCGACCGACATCGACAGCAGCACGCTCACCTATCTCGACGTGACGCAGCCGGCGCACGGCAGCGTCACGATCGACGCGACGCATGGCACGTTCAGCTATGCGCCGGACGCCGACTACTCGGGTTCCGACAGCTTCACCTTCAAGGCCAATGACGGGTCGCTCGACAGCAACGTCGCGACCGAGAGCCTGACGGTCAATGCGATCACGCCGGTCAACCATGCGCCGACCGACATCCTGCTGTCGCACGCGGCGGTGGACGAATATGCGGCGAATGGCACGGTGGTCGGTGCGCTCTCCGACGTCGATCCGGATGCCGGCGACACGGCAAGCTTCAGCCTCGTCGACGACGCGGGCGGACGCTTCGCGGTCAGCGGGTCGAACCTGGTGGTCGCGAACTATATCGGGCTCGACTACGAGCAGAGCCCTTCGCACTCGGTGACCGTCGAGGTGACGGACTCCGGCGGGCTCACCTTCGACAAGGCATTCACGATCGACGTGAACGATATCAATCCGGAGACGGTCGGCGGCCCCGCGACCGACGACACGATCCTTGGCGGCGCGCTCAACGACAACATTAATGGCGGCGGCGGCAACGACTTCATCGTCGGCGGCGCCGGCGATGACTGGCTCGGCGGGGGCAGCGGCGACGATCAGGTCTCCGGCGGCGACGGCAATGACGTCATCTGGGGCGAGGACGGCAACGACAATCTCGGCGGCGGAGCCGGCAACGACGTGATCCTCGGCGGGGCCGGCAACGACACCATCGGCGGCGACGACGGCAACGACGCGATCAACGGCGGCGACGGCAACGACGTCATCTTCGGCGGCGCCGGCGACGACCAGCTCGGCGGCGGTGCCGGCGACGATACGATCCTCGGCGGCGACGGCAACGACGTCATCTGGGGCGAGGACGGCAACGACAACATCAATGCCGGGGCCGGCAACGACATCGTGCTGGGCGGGGCCGGCAACGACCAGATCGGCGGCGGCACCGGCGATGACATCCTGCGCGGGGAGGCCGGCAACGACGTACTGTGGGGCGAGGACGGCAACGACACGCTCGAAGGCGGGCCCGGCAACGACATCATGATCGGCGGCGCCGGTGCCGACACCTTCGTGTTCCGCCCCGGCGACGGCAACGACACCGTGGTGGACTTCACGCCGGCCGGCGCCGACGCCGACCGCGTGTGGCTTGCCGGCACGAACCTGCATTCGTTCGCCGACGTGCTGGCACATGCGAGCTTCGATCCCTCGACCGGCGCGACCACGATCACGCACGACGGCACCGACACGATCGTGCTCAACGGCGTCGCGCCGAACGCCCTCGCGGCGACCAATTTCGTGTTCTCGTGAGGCGCGCGCCGTATGGCCGGCGGGCGCGGTACCGCGGCGCCGGGCGGCGTTGATTAAGGTTTAAGGTTGAAACAAGCCGCGCCCGTGCTGCCCTCGACCGCGGCCCGGTCGCGGCGTAATGTCGTGAGGGGCAGAGGAGCCGTCTTTGGTTCGGGCGCGCAAGCCGTGCTAAGGCAAGCCTAAATCGGGCAGATCAGGGGAGAAACCTCAAATGATGCGTCGTGCGAAGCTCTTGAAGCGCTGGACACTCTTGGGCGCGGGGCTGGTCGCGCTTGCCACGATATCCGGCGCTGCGCTGGCGCAGCGGCCGGTGTGGGAGCAGAGCGGAACGTTGAATTGCGACGTCTCCGGCGGCATCGGTCTCATCATCGGCTCGCAGCGGCAGGTCAACTGCTTGTTCACGCCGAATTACCCGGCGCCGCCCGAGCAGTATATCGGCACCATCACCAAGGTCGGTGTCGATCTCGGCATTACCGGGCCGGGACAGCTCGTCTGGGCCGTCAACATGTCGACCACGCGGCGGCGCGGCGTGCTCGCGGGCTCTTATGCGGGCGCGGCGGCGGAGGCCTCGCTGGTCGCGGGGCTCGGCGCGAACGTGCTGGTCGGCGGCAATGACCGCTCGGTCGCGCTGCAGCCGCTCTCGATCCAGGGACAGACCGGGATCAACATCGCGGCCGGGGTCGCCGAGATCGCGCTTCAGTTCGTGCGCTGAGCGGCGGGCGCCGGTGTCCCGGCCGGCGCCTCGATCCTCCACTGAAGGGCTTCAAGCGCCCGCGACGCGGCCTTGACGGCCATCCGTCTTGGCGTCGCGCCGGCGCAGAAATCGGCTGCGCGCCAGGGACCGCCCCGCGCGAATGGCGGGCTTTTCGATCAGCCCATGCGCGAGAATCGCCGCCGCCACGACGGCGGCGACGATAAACGGAAGTGCCAGCCAGAACGGTGCAGGTCCGTAGCGCTCCATGAAGGGCTTGGCGTCGGCGAGGGCGATGTACAGCACGACGCCGTGCAGCAGGTAGATGCCGTAACTCGCCTCACCGAGGACGATGCTCGGGCGCGCCGAGAACACGCCAAAATAGGAATTCCCGGCCGCCACGGGGGCGAAGAACAGCGCGAGAATGACGCTCGGCGTGAATGCGAACGAGCTCGCGAACGTGGTCATTTCGATCGTAAGCGCGACGCCGCCGATCATGGCGGCCCACGGCGAAATCAGGAGCTTCCGCAGCGACGGCTGCCGGGCGATCTCGATCGCCATCATCCCGAGCAGGAATGGAACGGCAAACATCAACGACAGCCCGACGACGTCGGAAAGCGCCACCGTCCGAACCGCGAGCGCGCTCGATAGGGCTAGCACGGCAATCACGAAGAGCCGCAACGCCACCGGTCTGGCGAACCCGAAGACCACGGCCAGGAGCGGCAAGGCGAAGTAGCAGATCCATTCGTAGGTCAGGGTCCAAGGCGCGTCCGCGACGATTCGTGAGGTATCCCGGTCGCCGCCGATCGGCGGCAAGTCGATGAACAGCAGCCAGCGTGCTGCGGCCGGCGCGTATTCAGCAAGAGTCGTCGGAAAGGCGAAGCCTTGGCGAATGAAGACGATCAGATTGACCAGCAGGAATACGAACCAGAACAACGGGGCGAGCCGGAACGCTCGTGACACATACAGCGCGCGCCAATCAACCTTCGCGAAACCGTCCGAAATCTTGCCGTAGAACAGCGCGCCCGTGACCATGAAAAAGAGCACGACGGCGCCCTGGCCCAGGTTTTGAAACACATGGTTGCTCGGCGGTTCCCACGGCCGGCCCTGAAGGACCCCGAGCCAGACGACAAAGTGGTGAATCACGACGCCCGTCGCGAGATAGCCGCGCAGGCCATCGATGCAGCCGATCCGTCCCCGGGCATCCGGGAGTTGAATGCTTCCCGTTCGATCGGCCGCGATGGCGATCGCGACGGCCAGCAACAGTGCGGCAGCGATGGCGGCTGTGCTGAGCATCGTCCGTCCTGATCCAGCAGGTGGAATACCACAGAATTTGACGCGCCTCCGTGAGACGCGGCCCGCATTCGTCCCCTTGCCAGTCGCGCCCTGGCCTGAAACGATAATGTCACGAACATGACATGACGGCTGCCCCGGCGCAGCGCCGGCGGCGGCCGCAGGGAGGCTGACGATGGCAACCAACGGCGGCGCGAGTCCGGCGGGCTCCCGGTGCATTGCACTGGTGGGCCCGTTCCAGAGCGGCAAGACCACGCTCCTCGAGGCGATCCTCGCCCGCACCGGCGCGATCGCGCGCCAGGGCTCGGTCGAGGCTGGTTCGACCGTGGGCGACGGCAGCAAGGAAGCGCGCCACCATCGCATGGGCGTCGAGCTCTCGGTCGCCACCACGTCGTTTCTCGGCGACAGCTACACCTTCATCGACTGTCCGGGCTCGGTCGAGTTCCTGCACGACATGCGCGCCGCGCTGCCGGCGATCGATGCGGCCGTGGTGGTGTGCGAGGCGGACGAGAAGAAGGTGCCGCAGCTCCAATTGATGCTGCGCGAGCTGGAAGAGCTCGGCATCCCGCGCTTCTTGTTCCTCAACAAGATCGACAAGGCCGACAAGCGCGTGCGCGAGACGCTGAAGCTGTTGCAGCCGGCCTCGCGCGTGCCGCTGGTGCTGCGCCAGATCCCGATCTGGTCGAACGAGATCGTCATCGGCTTCGTCGACCTCGCGCTCGAGCGCGCGCATATCTACAAGGAGCATGCTCCTTCCGAAGTGGTGCCGCTCGAGGGCGAGAACGTCGACCGCGAGAAGGAGGCGCGTTTCACCATGCTGGAGTCGCTCGCCGATCACGACGACGAGCTGATGGAGCAGCTGCTCGAGGACATTCCGCCGCCGCGCGACAAGGTGTTCGACGATCTCGCCAAGGAACTGCGCGACGGCCTGATCTGCCCGGTGCTGATCGGCTCGGCGACGCGCACCAACGGCGTGCTGCGTCTGATGAAGGCGCTGCGCCACGAGGCGCCCGGTCCGGCCGACACCGTCAAACGCCTCAAGCTCAAGGCCGGCAACGACGCCGTCGCCTATGTGTTCAAGACGCTGCACACCGCGCATGGCGGCAAGATGTCGCTCGCGCGCGTGCTCGCGGGCTCGGTCGGCGACGGCACGACCTTCATCACGCCCGACGCCGATGCCGGGCGCGTGTCCGGCGTATCCAAGCTGATGGGGCAGGCAAGCGAGAAGCGCGGGGCGGCGTCAGCCGGCGACACGGTCGCGCTCGGCAAGCTCGATCACGCCAAGACCGGCGATACGCTGACCGCCGGCCGGCATGCGCATCCCGCGGTCGCCCACGTGACGCCTTACGCGCCGGTGCTCGCGATCGCGATCGCCGCCAAGGAACGCAAGGACGACGTGAAGCTCGGCCAGGCGCTCAATCGCCTGATCGACGAGGACCCCTCGCTCTCGGTCGACCACAATCCCGAGACCCACGAGATCGTGGTGTGGGGGCAGGGCGAGATGCATCTGCGGGTCGCGACCGAGCGTCTCGCCGACCGCTTCGGCGTCGCGATCGAGCGGCGCAAGCCCGGCGTCGGCTATCGCGAGACCATCAAGCGGCCGGTGCTCAACGTGCGCGGCCGCCACAAGAAGCAGTCCGGCGGCCACGGCCAGTTCGGCGACGTGGTGATCGACATCAAGCCGTTGCCGCGCTCAGGCGGCTTCGTGTTCGACGAGACGATCACCGGCGGCGCGGTGCCGCGCAACTATATCCCGTCGGTGGAAGAGGGCGTGATCGACGCGTTGAAGCACGGGCCGCTCGGCTTCCAGGTCGTCGACGTGGCGGTGACGCTGACCGACGGCTCCTACCATGCGGTCGATTCCTCCGACATGGCGTTCCGCCAGGCCGGCCGCATCGGCATCCACGATGCGCTGCCGCAGGCGCAGCCGGTGCTGCTGGAGCCGATCCATCTGGTCGAGATCGTCTGCCCGACCGACGCGACCGCCAAGATCAACGCGATCCTGTCGGGGCGGCGCGGGCAGATCTTGGGCTTCGACACGCGCGACGGCTGGGCCGGCTGGGACACCGTGAAGGCGATGATGCCGGAATCCGAGATCGGCGATCTCATCATCGAGATCCGTTCGGCCACCGCCGGCGTCGGCACCTTCACGGCCAGGTTCGACCATATGGCGGAACTGACCGGCCGCACCGCGGACCAGATCGTCGCGGCGAAGAAGTCCGCGCAGGCGGCGGCGTAGGGGCGGTCAGGCGACTTGGCGCACTTCCTGTGCTGAGCGCTTGCGACGCGGCTGGATGCGAACGGTCAGTTCGACCTCCTGTCCGAGTTTGCCGAGGATCGTGATCATCCGGTCGATCGTGAAGCGATCGAGCTTCACATTGCGGATACGCGAAAATTCCGAAGCCGCGACACCCGTTAGTTTTTGCGCCTGACGCACGCTCAGCTTGCGCCGGTCGAGCACGCTGATGATCTTGGCCGCGAGAATGGCGCGCGCCTGTTCGAGGTCCGCGTTCGGGTCGCCGAAGTCGCGGAAGACGTTGCCGCTGCCGCGCACGAGGTCGAGCTTTTCTTTCATCGTAACGCCTCCTTCAGTCTCTTGAGCCGCTCTTTGATCAGGTCGATCTCCATCTGCGGTGTCTTGATTCCAGTCTTCGATTTCTTTTGGAAGGCATGAATCACCCAGAGGTCGACCCCGATCTGCACCGCATAGACGGCGCGAAACGCATCGCCCCGGTGGCGTAGCGCGATTTCGAACACGCCGCTTCCGACGCCCTTGAACGGCTTCGCCCTGTCCGATTTGCCGCCCTCGGCAGCGACGGTCAGCGCGCGGCGCATTTCGACCTGCACATCCGGTGGGAAGGCTTCGAAATCTCGTAGTGCGCCTTTCAGCCATGAGATCGGTCGCGTATCGCGCATGTAGCGACGTTGACTAATTTGTCAACACTGTCAAGGCTGCCTCTCGCCACCGCTTCGTGAAAACCTCCCGCAAGCGTGACTTGCCGGTGATCGGCGCCGCGCGTAACCCTCGGG
>CAYZMR010000026.1:0-25135 GCA_964479515.1 uncultured Hyphomicrobiales bacterium
CGAGGTGATGCGGTCGAGCGAGACCTCGACGTTGTCGGAGGTGAAGTTGCGCAAGCTCGTGGTCATCAACCGGACCAGCCGGTCGAAGATGATCTCGAGCATCGGCAGGCGCTCATAGGAGACCATCGCCGAGTCGATGATCGCCCGGATGCCCGAATTCTCGTTGAGCGTCGTGTCGGTGAGGCTGAAGCCGAGGAGGCTGTCGATCTCCTCCTGATTGAGGATGCGCTCCGCGCCGCCTTTCGTGGACGGGACGAAGTGGCCGCCGTCCTCGACCATCGCCGCCCATTGAGTGGCCATATCGTCGTCGCCGGCCGCCCCGGCCTTCGCGGCATCACGCTGGGCCGTGTCGGGCGCGGGCTCGCCGGCGTCCTGCGCCAGAGCCCACTCGCCGGACCGCTTGTCCTCGGTTGCTGCGTCGGCCGCCACGGTCTCCGTCACTGGACGACGATCTCCTTGAACAGCACCGCGTTGATGCGGCTCGGCGCGATCGCGAGGTTCACGCGGCGGGTCAGTTCGTCGCGCAGCCGGTAGAGCCCGGCCGAACCGTCGAGATCGGTGGTGCGCATTTCTCGCAGGTAGGTCTGGAACGCGTCGAGCACGCGCGGCAGGAGCGGCTTGATCTGCTCGATGGTCGCCTGGTCGGCGACTTCGAGCACGATCTTGGCGCGCAGATATTGCGTGCGTTCGTTGCCGACGCTCGACAGGTTCACCAGCACCTCGGGCAGGTCGAAGAACGCCGGCGGCTTGACGACCGCCACCGGCTTCTCGCTGTGGCCGCCGCTGAAGAACATGACGTAGCCGCCGGCAGCGCCACCGCCGATGACCGCGAGGCCGACCAGAATGATGATGATCTTCTTGAGCGAGAACTTGCTCTTCGGCGCCGCCGCCGCGGCTTCGGCGGCCTCGCCGCCGCTCGCGGCTCCGGTCGCCTCGGCGTCCTGCTTTTTCGCCTTCGCCATGACCCTGCCCCGGGATTGCCGGCGCTGCGCGGCGCGTGCCGTCGTCAGCCAACCCGGACACCACGGGGCGCGAAGCCCCGGAACCCACCGCACGAAGCTAGGGTCGCGATGGTTAACGGAATCTTTCTCGCGGCATCGCCGGCCAGGAAAATTTTGCCGGCTCAAGGGCTTAAGGTGGCTGTTCCTGCCCAGCCGACGGCATCCGCAGTTTTACTTAAACGCTTGATTAACCATAACTTTCATCCCTGGCACGACGCCTGCAAAGCCGCTTCCTGCGGTCGGCTGCCTTGGGAGAGGCGGGTGATCGCTCAGACGCCGGTGCGCCTCGGGAGGGCGGTCGGGGTCGCAACTGGGGAGCACCTGCCAATGGAGAACGCATCTCTCATCGGCCTGTCGCGCCAAATGGCGTTGCAGCGTGAGATGGACGTGGTGGCGAACAACCTCGCCAACATCTCAACCACCGGGTTCAAGGCGGAAGGCGTCGTGTTCCAGGAGCACCTCATGCCGGTCGCGAGCGCGAACCAGTTCACGACGGGCGATCGCAAGCTGAGCTACGTGCAGGACCGCGCGACCTGGCACGATCTGAGCCAAGGCCCGGTCGAGCAGACCGGCAACCCGCTCGATATCGCGCTCTCCGGCGACGCGTTCCTGGCGGTGCAGACGCCGCGCGGCGAGCGCTACACGCGCAACGGCGCCCTGCAGGTCAACGCCAACGGCGAGCTCGTCACCAGCGAAGGCTATCAGGTGCTCGGTGACGGCGGTCCGATTACGCTGCAGAATGGCGACCGCGACGTGTCGATCTCGACCGACGGCACGATCTCGGTGCGCGAAGGCCGCAACACCACGGACAGCGCGCGCGGCAAGCTGCGCCTCGTCTCCTTCGCGCAGCCGCAGCGGCTGCAGAAGGACGGCGCCAGCACCTTCGCGGCGCCGGCCGACCTCGCGCCGCAGCCCGCGCCCACCGTGAAGGTCACCCAGGGCGCGGTCGAGAAATCCAACGTGCGCGGCGTCATCGAGATGACTCGCATGATCGAGGTCACCCGCAGCTACACCGAGATCGCCGGGATCCTGCAGCAGCAGAGCGACATGCGTCGCTCGGCGATCGAAAAACTCGCCGACGTACCGGCGTAACGGGGGAAGGAGCACAGCCAATGCGAGCCCTTCACACCGCCGCCACCGGAATGATGGCGCAGGAGCTCAACGTCCAGGTGATCTCCAACAACATCGCCAACATGCGCACCACCGGCTACAAGCGCCAGCGCGCCGAATTCCAGGACCTGCTCTACGAGCACGTGCGCCGCGTCGGCACGCAGACCTCCGACCAGGGCAACATCCTGCCCGCCGGCATCGAGCTCGGCGCCGGCGTGAAGACGGTCGGCACGCCGCGCCTGATGACGCAAGGCACGCTGGTGCAGACCGGCAAGGACTACGACGTCGCGATCCGCGGCGAAGGCTTCTTCCAGATCACGCTTCCCGACGGCCGCACCGCCTATACGCGCGACGGCTCCTTCGAGCTCGACGCGCAGGGCCGCATCGTGACCGCGCAGGGCAACGTGCTGAGCCCCGGGCTGACGATCCCGCAGAATGCCACCGGCGTAACGATCAACGCGCAAGGCCAGGTCTCCGCGACGGTTCCCGGCAGCACGACGCCGACCGTCATCGGGCAGATCCAGCTCGCGATGTTCGTCAACAAGGCGGGCCTGCAAGGCATCGGCGACGACCTCTATCTCGAGACGCCCGCCTCCGGCGCGCCGCAGGTCGGCAACCCGAATGTCGATGCCTTCGGCAATCTGCAGCAGGGAAATCTTGAACAGTCAAACGTCGAAGCGGTGAGCGAGATCTCCGACCTGATCGCCGCGCAGCGCGCCTACGAGATGAACGCCAAGGTCATCACGGCGACCGACCAGATGCTGCAAACGACCTCCACGATGATGCGCTGAGGCTGATCCATGACCCGTACCGCGTTCTCCGTTCTGCTGCTCGCGCTCGCCGTCGTGCCCGCCGCCGCGCAGGTCATCGGCTCGCTCAATGCCGCGCCTCCGCAGCTCAAGCGCGAGGCGACGGTCTCCGGCGATCTCGTGCGCATCGGCGATCTTTTCACCAATGCGGGCGCCGCGGCGGCGACGCCGATCTTCCGCGCGCCCGATCTCGGCGAGACCGGCTCGCTGCCGGCGCAGCGCGTGCTCGACGCCGTCCTCTCGCACGGCCTCGTGCTGGTGGATGCCGGCGACATCACCGAGGTGTCGGTGACGCGCGCGGCGCGCGTGATCGCGGCCGACGACATCGCGGCCCGGATCGCGCGTACGTTGACGGCGCGCTACCCGCTCGGTGACCAGAAGAACGTGAAGATCATTTTCGACCGCGAGGTGCGCGCGATTGCGCTGGAGCCGAGCGTCACCAGCGAGCTCTCGGTTGCGCGCGCGGCCTACGACACGAGCACGCGGCGCTTCGACCTGACGTTCGAACTTGGCGACGGCCCCGCGCGCCGCGCCTGGCGCTACACCGGCACGGCGGCCGAGACGGTCGAAGTCGCGGTGCTGACGCGCGCGCTTGCGCGCGGCGACGTGGTCAAGGCCGCCGACATCTCGATCGAGCGCCGCCCCAAGGCGGAGCTCTCGAACGAGCCGCTCGCGTCGGCGGCGGACGTAACCGGGCTTGCGGCGCGCCGGCCGATACGCCCCGGCCAGCCGTTGCGCGCCGGCGACCTGATGAAGCCGGAGCTCGTGCAGAAGAACGAGACCGTCACGCTGCACTACGCGGTTCCCGGAGTGACTCTGACCATGCGTGGCCAGGCGCTCGATTCCGGCTCCGAGGGCGACACCGTCAGCGTGCTGAACGTGCAGTCGAAGCGAACCATCCAGGGCATCGTCACCGGCCTCGGCCGCGTCACTGTCACATCCACCTCATCCGCTCCCGCGCGCGTCGTCGCCAAGGCGGACGAAACCAAGCGCTAATCCGTTCAACCCCTCTGAGTGTCACGATCATGGTCACGTCGCGTTTGTCCCCTGCCCTCCCGGTCGCCGTTCTTGCCGCACTGCTCGGCGGCTGTTCGGCGATGGATCGCCTGAAGAACATCGGCGAGGAACCGAAGCTGTCCGCGATCGACAACCCGGTCGCGGCGCCCGGCTACAAGCCGGTGCAGATGCCGATGCCGGCGCCGCAGCCCGCGGTCTACAATCCGAATTCGCTGTGGCGCAACGGCTCGCGTGCCTTCTTCAAGGATCAGCGCGCGCACCAGGTCGGCGACATCCTGACCGTCCAGGTCAAGATCGCCGACAACGCGACGATCGCGAACGAGACGCAGCGCAATCGCGCGAGCAAGGAGGACACCGGCGTCACCGATTTCGCCGGCAGCAAGCTCTTGAGCGGCAGCGCCGCCGCGGTGCTGCCGGGCCGCCTGCTGACGGCGGACTCGACCTCCACGATGGACAACAAGGGATCCGTCAATCGGCAGGAAGCCTTGCTCACCAACGTCGCGGCCGTCGTGACGCAGGTTCTGCCCAACGGCAACATGGTGGTCGAGGGCAAGCAGGAAATCCGCGTCAACTTCGAGATCCGCGAGCTGATCGTCGCCGGCATCGTGCGGCCGGAGGACATCCAGAGCGACAACACGATCGATTCCACCAAGATCGCCCAGGCGCGCATCGCCTATGGCGGCCGCGGCCAGATCACCGACATACAGCAGCCGCGCTACGGCCAGCAGGTGCTGGATGTGTTGCTGCCGTTCTGATGCATGGTCGCGTAGCCCGGGTTGAGCGCAAGCGAAACCCGGGAGCAGACTGACCCCGGATTTCGCTTCGCTCAATCCGGGCTACGAGCTCCCCGCTGCTCCGTCGCGCGCAACGGAGTGGCGACCAAACGCGGCCTCCGGCATCTCCCCTGCCGGGGGCCGCGTGTCGTTTGTCGAATGGATTATGGATCGTAGGGCGGCTCCGCTTCGCGTCCGCCTCAATCGTCGCGATAGACGCGCTCGCGCCGCTCGTGGCGCTCCTGCGCCTCGATCGACAGCGTCGCGATCGGGCGCGCCTCGAGCCGCTTGAGCGCGATCGGCTCGCCGGTCTCCTCGCAATAGCCGTAGGTGCCGTCTTCGATGCGCTGCAACGCGGCGTCGATCTTGGCGATCAGCTTGCGCTGTCGGTCGCGCGCGCGCAGCTCGATGGCGCGGTCGGTCTCGGAGGATGCGCGGTCGGCGAGGTCGGGATGGTTAACGTTCTCGTCCTGTAGGTGCTGCAGCGTATCGCGCGCCTCCTTCAGGATCTCTTCCTTCCAGGCCATGAGCTTGAGGCGGAAATAGTCCCGCTGGCGCTCGTTCATGAACGGCTCTTTGTCGGACGGCCGATAGCCGTTGAGGCCGTTCAGGCCGCTTTTCTCGACTCGATAGCCGTTCTTCTCGGCCGGCCGAGCCTTTTTTTCTTTCTCCCGCAACATCGCGACTCCTGTACTGGAACCGGCGCGAGTCTCCCCTCGCGCGGCGAGCTTATATCGAGCCGTAAAGCGGGCGACAACAGCTAAGTCGGTAAATGTACGGACAGAATTAAGGTGTGTCCGAAGCGCTTGCTGGCGCGCGATCGGCCGGTCAGGCGGGGCCTTTGCCCTTGTCCTGCATGCCGATCTTGGCGAGCTCGACTTCGGTTCTGAGCTCGATCTCGGCGAGCACCGCATCGAGTTCCACTTCGCCGGATCGCTCGCTCAGGCCCGCGGCGGCGGATTTCAGCCGCGCGAGCGCGCCGAGATCGAGCGTGCCCGCGAGCAGGCCGAGCTTGAGCGCGTCGAGCGCGTCGAGCGCCGTGCGCCCGCGGCTGACCGCGCGGCGGCGCCGCTCGCCCGGTTCCTCGAAACCCTGCAGCGCGATCAGCGCATCGATGCCGCCAATGACGCGTGGAGCGCCGGCGGACGTCGTTGTGCGCGTGGTCGTATCGGTCTCGACGCTGAAGGTGCCGGACGCGGAGCGCTTGCCGGCCGGTGTCGACACCAGCGCAGTCGCTCCGTTGGTTCCATAAATCCGCATCATCGCGCTTTCGCGGGCCCGACCGAGGGTCGGCGGTTTATGGTTAAGGCGAGGTTAACGACCCGGCAAATCCTGCCGGGAGCGGCAATGATGACCCTCCGCCCGGCTCGGGCTCGAATCAAAAAACTGCATCTTTTCAATAGCTTATTTCGATGATCCGGTGGCACGGCGCTGGCATGGTGGTTCCCGTTGCCGACGCGCCTTGGGAGAGGCGCGTGCAGGCGACGGGGAGTAGACCGATGAGGCTCATCAGCGGGATAACCGCATTCGCGATCGCGTTTTCGCCCTTCGGCGGGGCCACGCCCGCGCACGCCGCCTCGCGCATCAAGGACCTCGCCAGCATCGAGGGCGTGCGGCAGAACCAACTCATCGGCTACGGCCTGATCGTCGGCCTCAACGGCACCGGCGACACGCTCAACAACATCCCGTTCACCAAGCAATCGCTGCAAGCGATGCTCGAGCGCCTCGGCGTCAACGTGCGCAACCAGACCATGCGCACCGGCAACGTCGCGGCCGTCATGGTGACGGCGAACCTGCCGCCCTTCGGCACGCAGGGCACGCGCATCGACGTCACGGTGTCGGCGATGGGCGACGCGAAGAGCCTGCAGGGCGGTACCTTGTTGGTGACGCCGCTGCTCGGCGCCGACGGCAACGTCTACGCGGTCGCGCAGGGTTCGATCGCGATCGGCGGCTTTGCGGCCGAGGGCGAGGCCTCCAAAATCACCAAGGGCGTGCCGACGGTCGGACGCATCGCCAACGGCGCGATCATCGAGCGCGAGATCGAGTTCGCGCTCAACAAGCTGCCCAACCTGAGGCTCGCGCTGCGCAATGCGGACTTCACCACGGCCAAGCGCATCGCTTCGGCGGTCAACGATTTCATCGGATCGGCGACCGCCGAGCCGATCGATCCGTCGACCGTCCAGCTCAACGTCCCCAAGCAGTACGCCGGCAACGTCGTGGCGCTGCTCACCGAGATCGAGCAGCTCCAGGTCGAGCCCGATCTGCCCGCCAAGATCGTGATCGACGAGCGCTCCGGCATCATCGTGATGGGACGCGACGTACGCGTGTCGACGGTTGCGGTCGCGCAGGGCAATCTCACCGTCAGCATCAGCGAGGCGCCGCAGGTGAGCCAGCCGGCGCCGCTCTCGCGCGGACGCACGCAGGTCGTGCCGCGCACCCGCATCGGCGTGCAGGAGGACGGACGCAAGCTCGCGCTGGTGCGCGAAGGCATTTCGCTGCAGCAGCTCGTCGACGGCCTCAATGCGCTGGGGATCGGGCCGCGCGACATGATCGCCATCCTGCAGGCGATCAAGGCGGCGGGCGCGATCCAGGCCGACATCGAGGTGATGTGATGGGCGCCGCTCTCACCTCCGCGATCGGCCCGCGGCCGCTGCTCGATCCGAACAAGCTCTCGGCCAGCATCGCCGACAAAGTCTCTCCCGGCGTCGTCGACAAGGCGCGGTCGACCTCGCAGGATTTCGAGTCGGTGTTCCTGAATTCGATGTTCAGCCAGATGTTCACCAATATCGGCGCCGAGGGCCCGTTCGGCGGTGGCCCCGCGACCGGCGTCTGGCGCTCGTTCCTCACCAACGAATACGCCAAATCCTTCGCCAAGGCCGGCGGCATCGGCATCGGCGACGAAGTCTACCGCGCGCTCATCGCGCACCAGCAAGGACCGAAGTGACATGAGCAATCCATCGCCCGCCGCCACGAAGATCGAATCGACGGCCGAGGCCGAAAATCTCGTGCGCCATCTGCTCGTCGCGATGGACGCCCTGATCGCGACGCTCGAGGAGGAGACCGCGCTCGTGCGCGCGGGCCGGCTCAAGGACGCGACCGCGCTCGAAGCCACCAAGAACGAGCTCGCACGCATCTACGTCGGCGATGCCGCGCAGGTGAAGGCCAATCTGCCGGCGCTCTCGCGCCTTGTTCCCGAGCTGGTCGCCGTCATGCACAAGCAGCACGACACGTTCAATGCGCTGCTGCGGATCAATCTCACCGTGCTGGCGACCGCGCACGCCGTGTCGGAAGGACTGATCCGCGGCGCCGTCGCCGAGGTCGCGCGCAAGAACGCGCCGCAGACCTACGGCATGTCGGGCCGCCCGACCGCTCCGCCGCGAGGCGCGGCGCCGCCCGTCTCGGTTAGCCGCACGCTGTAAATTGCGCGGATCGGATTAACCACATTCCCTAACACGAGATTAATGGCCGCCGCCTAGCCTGCGCGAAGACCCTGTGAAGGGCCTTGCACGGGAGGCTGCCAATGGACACCGGCCTCACCCTGAAGCCGGCCGCCGGCACGACGCCGATCGGCGACGGACGCCCCACTCCGGCGGTGCGCAACGCGGTCGCGACCGAACTCGCCCTCTCGCAGGCCGTGACCGCCGCAACCGAGACCGCGCCAGGGCCTCCAGCCGGGCCTTCGCGGCTGCCCGAGGCCGCGCTCGACCCGCAGGGCCGCGAGGTGCTCTATCGGGCCGCCGACGTGCGCGCGCGCCGCGCCGCCCGGCAGTCGCCCGAGAAAGCCTTGCTGCAGCGCCGGCAGCACGCCTACACGCGCGCCGCGCTCGACCAGGAGAGCGGCGATCAGACGGTCGAAGTGACGATCTGACGCGTCCGGCGCAGCACGATCTCGATCAAACCCAAGGTTGCGTAACGTCAGGTACTACCTGAAAAATTTTTGCGCCTGTTACGGCCTATTAACCATGTTTCTTCAACGTGTTTTAGCGCGGCAACGCCATGTTGACGCGCCCGATCCGAAGCGGTCGGGAAGGCTTGGCCAAACCAGGAAGGTAACGTCTAATGTCCAGTATCATTCTCTCGAGTGCGGTTCGCTCGAACCTCACTTCTCTCCAACAGACCGCTGACCTGATCGCGCAGACGCAGACGCGCCTCGCGACGGGTAAGAAGGTCAACTCCGCGCTCGACAATCCGCTCAACTACTTCACGTCGCAGTCGCTCTCTTCGCGCGCCAACGACCTGAGCAACCTGCTCGACTCCGTCGGCAACGGTGTGCAGACGCTTGACGCCGCCAACAACGGCATCACGTCGATCACCAAGCTCGTGCAGAGCGCGCAGGCGATCGCCCAGCAGGCACAGCAGAGCGCGTCGACGACCGCGAAGGTCAGCGGCACCGTCAGCGGCCTGACCGGCGCCACCACCGGCACGTTCACCTCCGGCCACACGATCACGATCAGCGACGGCACCACCACCGCGACGTTCACGGCGGCGGGCAGCTCCGCCGACTCGGTTCAGGCCGTGGTCGACGCCGTCAACAACACCGCCAGCCTCAAGGTGAAGGCCGAGCTGTCGAGCGACGGCAAGATCGAGCTCGAGGCGACCGGCGCGAACGCCATCACCGTCGGCGGCACCGCCACGGCAGGCGAACTCACGCAGTTCGGCCTTAGTGCCGCGACCACCGCCGCAGGCTCGTTGAACGCGACGCGCACGTCGCTTGCCACGCAGTATAACAACCTGCTGACGCAGATCGACCAGCTCGCCGGTGACTCAGGCTACAACGGCGTCAATCTGCTCAACGGCGACGCCTTGAAAGTGGTGTTCAACGAGAAGGGCACGTCGTCCCTCTCGATCTCCGGCGTCAAGTTCAACTCCGCCGGCCTCGGCATCAGCCAGTCCACGAACAGCTTCCAGAGCGACAGCGATATCAATGCCGCGCTGGGTAACCTGACGACCGCTCTCACCACCTTGCAGTCGCAGTCGGCGAACTTCGGTTCGACCCTGTCGGTGGTGCAGACCCGCCAGGACTTCACCAAGTCGATGATCGACACGTTGCAGACCGGCTCGGACAACCTCGTCCTCGCCGATACCAACGCCGAAGGCGCGAACCTGCTCGCGTTGCAGACCCGCCAGTCGCTCGCCACGACCTCTCTGTCGCTGGCCGCGCAGTCCTCGCAGAACGTGCTCAAGCTGTTCGGCTAATCGCGATAGCCAACGCTTCTCGACGACGGCGGGGCCGCAAGGCCCCGCCGTTTTCTTTTGGCTCTGAGCATGCCGCGCCGCCGGCGCGCCGGGACCTCACAGGAAACTTATGGTTAATGAAATCCTGTCAGTCTGCCGCATATGAAAAAGGCTCCCACCGGGGCAAACGGATCGCTCGATCCGCCAGATTGGAACAGCATCCGAGCGCAAGGGCACCGGATGCTGGACGATATTCTTGATTACGTTGAAAACATTCGCGAACGGCCTGTCTGGCGGCCAATTCCCGATCAAGTTCGCAAGCGCTTTCGCGAGGACCTGCCTGCGCATCCGTCCGACGTCGCGTCGGTGCACGCGACCTTCATGAGCGATATTCTGCCGTTCGCCGCGGGCAATACTCACCCCGGGTTCATGGGCTGGGTGCACGGCGGCGGCAACGTCGCAGGAATGTTCGCCGAGATGCTTGCCGGCGGCCTCAACGCGAATCTCGGTGGCCGGGACCAAGCGCCGATCGAGGTCGAACAGCAAATCGTTCATTGGATGCGCGAGCTGTTCGGCTTTCCGGACTCGTCCACCGGACTGTTCGTCACTGGTTCGTCCATGGCAAATCTGATCGGGGTCCTGGTGGCGCGCGCGCGAGCGCTCGGCGTCGGAGTGCGCCGTGAGGGTGTCTCGGGTCACCGCTTGATCGCCTACACCTCCACGGCGGCCCACGGGTGCATTGCGCGGGCGATGGACTTGTCGGGTCTGGGGACCGATTCACTGCGGATGATCGCCGTCGACGATCGTCATCAGATGAGCGTCGAGGCTCTCAAGCAGGCGATTGCGCAAGATCGTCAGGCAGGGCTCATACCCTTTCTTATCGTCGGCGCCGCCGGAACGGTCGACACCGGCGCGATCGACGATCTTGCCGAACTCGCCGATATCGCGCGACGCGAGGACCTCTGGTTTCATGTCGACGGCGCATACGGCGCGCTCGGCATGCTTGCACCAAGCATCGCGCCGCGGCTTGCCGGAATCGAACAGGCCGATTCCATCGCCGTCGATTTTCACAAGTGGCTGCAAGTCCCCTACGACGCGGGCTTCATTCTCGTTCGCGACGGCGCGCTGCACCGCGACACGTTCGCATCGCCCGCCAGCTATCTTCGGCGCGAAACGAGAGGACTTGCGGCCGGCTCGTTTTGGCCATGCGACTTCGGACCGGACCTGTCGCGCGGTTTCCGCGCGCTCAAAACCTGGTTCACGATAAAAGTCCATGGTCGTGAAGCGCTGGGCGCGATGATTGCGCATACCTGCCTGATCGCGCGTCATCTCGAGTTCAAGATCGTCACATCGCGCCAATTCGAGCTCCTGGCGCCCGTCAGCCTCAACATCGTTTGCTTTCGCTATCGTGGGCAAGACGCCGACCAGTTGAACGCCGAGATCGTCGCCAATCTGCACGAAACCGGAATCGCCGCTCCTTCGACGACGACGATCGGAGGAAAGCTCGCGATCCGCGCCGCGATCTTCAATCATCGAACGCAAACCCGAGATGTCGACGAACTGCTCGACGCGGTGTCAGCGCTCGGCTCGCGTTTCCTTGCGGCGCAAGCCGCTTAACCGCCGGCACAGACATGCACGCCAATCTTCGGACTTCCGCAGCCGAGCATGACTACGGCCCGCCCGTCCCCATGGGCCTACCGCGCTTGGCAAAATTGGCCTTCGATGGCGAAGATCTCACACGGATATCGGACGATTTGATTCATCGCATCGCAGCCACGCGAGACGGCGCGGCGGCTCTTCTGGATTTATCCACCATCGCGATGCTGGAGCAAAGACGCGAGGATCGGCTGGAGTTGCAGTCGTTGGCGCTGCGGGTGGAGCAGCTTTACCGTCAGGCGCCGGTCAGCCCAAGGAGCGCTTCGCTGCGGGTATTGGCGTTCCTCGCGCCCGGCGATTTCCTGGCCAACCTCCCTGTCGAATTTCTGCTGGCGAACTCGAACGTTCAGCTCGACACGCTATACGTCGCGCCTGCAATTCCCTTCCCAGACTCAGTCCCGTGGCACGACGTTGCGCTTGTGGCAGTCGCGGAGTCCGACGAGAACCAGGCGGTGCTGCGCGCGATCGCGGACGTCGTGCGCAACTGGCCCGTTCCGGTGGTCAACGCTCCGGATCGTATCGCACGACTGACGCGGGATGGCACCTGGAACCTGCTAAAATCCGTTCCGGGTGTGGTCATGCCCATGAACACGCGCGTCGATCGCACGTGCCTGATGAAGCTTGCGGCGTGCGATGAATCCGTTGAAAACCTGCTTCAGGGTGAATCGTTCCCCATTATCGTGCGGCCGACCGATTCTCACGCCGGCCACGGTCTTGCGAAGATCGACGATCCTGCGGCGCTGGTACCCTACTTGGAGGAGCAGTCCGCGGACAGTTTCTATATCGCACCGTTTGTCGATTACCGCAGTGCCGACGGTCAATTTCGCAAGTACCGCATTGCTCTGATCGAGGGTCGGCCTTACGCCTGCCATATGGCGATATCAGACCATTGGATGGTCCATTATCTGAATGCAGGCATGACCGAAAGCTCATCGAAACGCGCCGAGGAAGCGCGCTTCATGGCGCGATTCGATCAAGACTTCGCGGTTCAGCATACGGCCGCGCTCACCACGATCGCCGAACTGGTGGACTTGGAATATTTGCCGTTCGATTGCGCCGAGACGCAAGACGGACAGCTTTTGATCTTCGAATCGGGAACCAACATGATCGTGCATTCGATGGATCCTCCCGATCTTTTCCCGTACAAGAAAAAACAGATGGATAAGGTTTTTCTCGCCTTCGAGACGATGCTGAGACATCAAGCATCGCGGATGGCGGGGAATTCGAATGGTGTGGAACTCAAGCTCGCGACGCCGTTAAATACTTTTAGCTCTTCATAATAAATACCTTTTACACCGGTTTAAGGACCTGCCGATAAAGGCCGAATGACCGAAATTCGGTGATTGCGGCGAATAAGATGATCGCGTACGCGTTCGCCGGTGCGCGGCGGAACCCGCAAGCCGGCCGCTTTCTTTGGCCTTAACAAGGCCGCCGCAAGCGCCCAAACTCGCCGAAGATTCGGCAACGGAGACGCCAAGATGGCCCTGAAGGTCGAGCTCAAGCCCGGCGAGCGCGTGATCATCGGCGACTGCGTCGTGACCAACCACGACCAGCGCACGCGCCTGTTGATCGAGGGCGCAGCCCCGATCCTGCGCGAGAAGGACATCATGACGCTTGAGCGCGCCACCTCGCCGGCCAAGCGCATCTATCTGGCGATCCAGATGATGTACACCTCGCGCGATCCGCGCGCGCATCACGACATCTACTTTTCGCTGGTGCGAGACATCGTTCAGGCGGCACCCAGTACGTGGCCCTATATTGAAAGCATCAATAATCAAATCTTAACGGGAGAACTCTATAAGGCATTGAAAGAAGCCAAGAAATTGATCTTGTACGAGCAGGAACTCATCGACAATGCATCAGGCGGCAAAGGCTTACGGCGCGGTGGCACAGCAGATCGCAAGCCCGCGTGAACTCGAAGCAAACATCCTTCTCAATGCCGCCTCGCGCCTCCAGGCCGTCCGCGACACCTGGGACGGCAAGACCGATAGCCTCAACGACGCGTTGCTGTTCAATCGCAAGCTCTGGCTAATTTTTCTGACCTCGGTCACCGGCAACGACAATCCATTGCCGGCGCAGATTCGTGAGAACGTGGCCAATTTGGGTCTGTTCGTGATGAACCAGACGATGTCGCTGATCGCCGAGCCGAGATGCGAGAAGCTCGGCGCGCTGATCAACATCAACCGCGAGCTCGCGGCGGGCCTGCTCGGGCGCGCGTAAATCCGATCCATCGACGGCTGGAACACACTCCGCTCATTCCCGCGAAAGCGGGAATCCAGCGATTTGTGCGAGGCTCCCCGGGTCCCCGCTTGCGCGGGGACGAGCGGGCACGGCCAACACGGGCGGATCAACCCGCGGTCACGAACCGCGCCCGCATCCGTTACGTCGTGATGTAATTGACCAGGCTCATCTGGTGCAGCAGCGCCGTCGTCTGCAGCGAGGCCTGCAACTGCGTCTGCAGGGTGAGGAGCTGCGAGGCGACGTCCTCCTGCGAGATGCCCTCCACGCTGTCGAGCATGCCCTGGAGCGTCGACTGCTTCTGCTGCTGGCGGTCGCTCGCGCTCTGCATCGTCGTCTGCGCGTCGGCGAGCTGGGATTCGATATCCTGGATGCTCTGCTGCCCGGGCGGATTGTCGAGCGCGGCGCCGAGCCGCTGGTTGAGCGCCGCGTAGCGGCCCGCCGCATTGGGATCGCTCGGCGAGAACGTCATGGAGGCGAACACCGCCATGTTCTCGATGGTCGAGCGGATGCCCTGTTCGTTGGCGCGCACGCCGTAGGAGACGCTGAGCGTGTCGTCGACCTGCGCGACGGCCGTGCCGCGCGCCGAATCCGTGCCCATCTCGCCGGTGTACCAGGTGACCGTGTTGGCGGGCGTGCCGGCGACGAGCGACGTCGCGGTATCGAACGGGGGACCGTTGACGCGCATCGGCGGCTGGCCGGCGTCGACATTGAAGAAGTCGTTGGCCGCCGCCATCGCGGACGCCGCGCTGAGCGAGGTCGCGGCAAGCGTGCTGACGCCGGTCGTCAACGCCGCCTGCAGGTTGGTCGCGGTCGCGGCCGCGTTCGCGCCGATCGTGAACT
The DNA here is from genome assembly GCA_964479515.1 of uncultured Hyphomicrobiales bacterium. Lineage (GTDB taxonomy): Bacteria > Pseudomonadota > Alphaproteobacteria > Rhizobiales > Xanthobacteraceae > PALSA-894. The sequence goes on from CAYZMR010000026.1 coordinate 14,623, forward strand.
GCCCGGCGGCGGGCGGGGAATCCGTCGTCGCCGTCAAGGTCAGCTTCTCGCTGGTGCCATCCGGCAGGTTGAACGAGAAGTTGATGGCATCGCCGGGGTTCGGATTGCTGGCGAGATTGACCGTGATGCCCGCCGGCGATCCGGTCGGCCCGCTCACGGTCGCGCCCGTGAGCGTGGAATTGACGCCCGCGAGCTTGAAGCCGAACGGCGAGCCCGCGACGTCCTCCGAAAGCGAGACCTGCGAGCCCGAGGCGGGCGGGATCACCAGCCGGCCAAGGCCGTTGGCGCCGAGATCGGCCTGGTTGCGCTCGGCGAGCACCTGCTTGAAGCCCGCCTGCGCGCCGTTGCCGTTGAGGATCTGGTCGGTCGAAGCGGTCGCGGGCGTGTCGGTCGCGCGGCCGGAGAACAGATAGCGGTCCCCGGACTGCGTATTGAGGAGGTCCAAGGCTTCGTCGAGCTGCGAGGCGGCCGAAGCCTGCCCCGTGGTCTGCCCATTGGCCCCGATCTGGAACGGATCGGACTGCGCGCTCTGCACCGAACTGCCGAGGCTGTCGATCTGCTGGAGCACGCTGTTCTCGAGATCGATGCGCGTGCCGACATTGGTGATCGTGTCGCCATAGCCGCTGATCGCCGAAAGCTTGCCGCGCAGGCCGACGACCAGGCCGGCATCGACTCCGAGCCCCGCATAGGTCGTCGACTTCTTGCCAGTGCCGAGCTGCGTCTGCAGCGTGTCGAGCTGCGAGCGCATGTCGACCAGCGACTGGGTCAGGAATGAGGGAGTTGATCCGATGCCGCCGACGCTCATCCGCCTACTACCTTCAAGAGTTCATCAAGCATGCTGTTGATGGTGGTCATCACCCGCGCGTTGGCGCTGTAGGCCGTTTGCAGGTTGAGAAGCTTGCTCATCTCATCGTCGATGTTGACGCTGGAGGAGTCGTTGAAGCGCTGCTGCAGCGTGCTGACGACGACGTCCTGGCCCTGCTTCAGGTTCGCGGCCGCGCTCGCCGCATCGCCCTGCTGGCTCATCATCTGACTGATGTAGGAGCCGACCGTGCCGCTGAACGGCGCCGCCGCGGTGCCGATGCCGGCCTGCGGCGAATAGTTGAGCGGTGCGGCGGTCAACTGGCTGAGCAGGAAATCCGGCCGCGTCGAATCGCCGGCCGCGGTCGAGGACTGATAGAGCACGAGCTTGGACGGGTCGGCGACGAGCGCCGGATTGACGGTGATGCGCCCCGCATAGCCGAGGCTCTGGTTTCCGCCGGCCGTGATCGCGCCCGAATACGCGCTGCTGCCGTCGGTGAACATCGGCAGCGCGGCGCCGCCATTGGTCAGCGAGGTCACCGTCGCGGTGGCGGAGAGCGAATCAACGTCGACCTTGCCGCCCGATCCGTCGTCGAGCACGCGCAGCGTGGTGCCGCTCGGGTTCGAGAACTGCAGCCCGGTCGCCCCGAGCACGCTGTTGAGCTGGGCTGCGACCGACGCCGTCCCGCCCGAGAAGTTGATACCGATGACCGGGTTGTTCGGATCCCCCGATGCCGGCAGCGGCAGCACCGAAGGATCGTCAACGCGCACGATCGTGACATTGTGCTGCGTGTTGGTCGCGGTGTCGGTGTAGCTGAGATTGACGGTATTGCCGGACAATAACGAGCCGACGTCGGCCGCGTAGCCGGACTGGGTGCCCGCCGTCGCGGTTGTGCCGGCGGTCGTCTGGCTAGACAGGGCCTGCGACATCGAGGCCGCGACCTGATCGAGCTGGTCCTGCGCGCCGGGCAGGATCTTGTCGCGCATCTCCAGATAGGCGGCGATCTGGCCGGAGCGGAACGTGCCGCTCGCCACGAGATCGACGCTCGACCCGTTCGCCGACACGAGCGAGATCGTTCCCGCCGAGCTCTTGCTCGGATCGGCATTCCATTGCGTCGACGGCCCGAGCGTCCCGACCGAGTTGAACGCCAAGGTCGCCGCCGTCGTTCCGACGAGCTGCACGCCCGAATTGGTGAAGATGTTCACCTGGTTGCCGCTGGTCGGGACGACGCGGACGTCCATCTGCGTCGCGAGCTGGTCGATGTAGCCGTCGCGCTGGTCGAGCAGGCCCGCGGTCGAGGCGTCCTGCGTGCTCGCGCCGGCGAGCTGCTGGTTGATATGGGCGATCTGCTGCAGCGCGTTGTTGACCTGTGCGACCGAGTCGCCGATCGCCTGGTCGGCGTCGCTGCGTAGCCCCTGGATGTCGCTGCTCATGCCGTTGAGCTGCTGCGCCAGGACCTGGGCGGCGCTGACGGTCGCATCGCGCGCCGAGGCGGAATCGGGCGAGGCGGCGAGCCCCTGGATCGCGTTGGTAAAATTGTTGAACACGGTGTCGAGCCCGGTGGATGAGCCGGGCTGGCCGTAAACGTCCTGCAGTTGCTGATAGAAATCGGCCTTCACGTCGGCGTAACTGCCGCCGGAGCTTTCCACCCTGAGCTGGCTCTGCGCGAACGTATCGAGCTCGCGATTGACCGCGGTGACGCGCACGCCGTTCGCGAGATCGCCCGCGACGGTCGTGACCTGGACCGCGTCCTTGCGCACGTAGCCCGGCGTACCGGAATTGGCGACGTTCGCCGCGACGATCGACAGGCTCGCCTGCGTGGCGCGCAGGCCGGAAGCCGCCACGTTGAGGGCTTGACTGAGACTCATGGTCTAGCCGCCGGCACGAGCACCGATCCGCTGCCGCTAGCGCAGCATGTTGAGGACGTCTTGAACCATCTGGTTGCTGGTGGTCACGACACGCGTGTTTGCCGAGTAGGCCTGCTGCGTCACGATCAGCTTGGTGAATTCATCGGCGATGTCGACGTTGGAGCCTTCGAGCGAGGCGCCGATGATCTTGCCGGGCGCGCCGAGGATCGCGGGGCCCGAGTCCTCGGTCGCCTCGAAGGCGCCGCCGTCGAGGCGCTTGAGCTGGTTCGTGCCGTTGAAGTTCGCGAGCGTCACGTCCGCGAGGTCGACGGTGCGGCCGTTGGAATAGGTGCCGACCACGCGGCCCTTGTCGCTCACCGACACCGACTGCAAGGAGCCCGCCGGGAAGCCGTCTTGCTTCAGCAGGTTGACCTGCACCGAGCCGTTGGAATCCGCGAACTGGGTCAGCCCGCCGGTGTCGTTGACGAGTTGAACATTGCCGAGATTGTCGCCGTCGACGGTGACGTTGTTCAGCGTCACGTTGGCGATCGGGGGATTGAGCTCGCCGTTGGGGCCGAAGGTGTATTTCACGCCGACATTCTGCCAGGCGGCCTGATTGGTGGTCGCATTGGTGTTGGTCTGGTAGAACAGGTTCCAGGTATCGGTGTGCCCGGCGCCAAGCGTCGCGGAATCGACCTTCGCCCAACGCAACTGCACGTTCACCGGCGAGCCCGACACGTCATAGGCCGTGATCGCGCCGCCGCCGACCGAGGAATTCAGGAACGCCGTCTGGTCGGCGCCGATCACCGTGCCGTCGGCCGGGCGCGCGTCGGTCACCGAGATGCCGAACTTGATCGGCGAGACTTCGGTCGCGGCGGTGCTGCCGATGTGGATATCGTCGTTGGAATTCGCCGCCGTGAAGCTGATGTTGCCATTCGCGTCGACGGCCGCGTTCGCGACGCCGGGCGTCGTCTGCAGCTTGGCGAGCAGCCCCGCCATCGTCGAGACCTCGCCGGCACCCGAATTGGTGCCGAACGTGATGACCTGATTGCCGAAGCTCGTGGTGTTGATCGTCAGGGTCTGGCCCTGCGTGATGCCCTGCGTCAACAGGTTGGTCGGCGAGAAGCTGCTGTTCGAGGTGTCGAAGCCGACGGTCGCCGCGGCCGTGCCGCCGACCGTCAACGTGTCCAGGTAGTTGTCCGACACGATCTTGATGCTGCCGCCGACGATCGAGGCGCTGACCGCGGCCGGACCGCTGTCGATCGCCGTCACGACGTTGCCGATGGTCTCGGTCGCGGCGTTCGCGACCGTGTAGGTCGTGGTGTTGGTTCCGTCGCCGACCGTGATCGTGTCGCCGTTCGAGATCCCGAGAGAGGCGAGCGTGGTGCCGGCGGTCAGCGATCCCACGTTGCCGAGCGCGGTCGCGTGGGCATCCGCATTCAGCGCGGCGTTCGCGCCGCTGATCTTGGCCGAGGCCGGCGCGCCGGTGACCGGATTGGAGATGAAGTTGATCGGATTGAGCAGCTCCGAGCCGGGGATCGTCGCGTCATAGTCGGTCGTGATCGGCGTGGACGGCAGGTTCGCCCGGTAGTCGATCTCACTGGTCGCCTGCGCGGGCGAGAAGTCGTTCTGGAACTTCAACACCTGCGGAACGCTGCCGGTGAGGTTTCCGGTCGTGGCGTCGACCGGAATGCCCATCAGGTAGTATCCGGCGCCGTTCACCAAGTAGCCGTCCTGATTCATCGAGAAGTCGCCGCGGCGCGTATAGAGATCGTTGCCGTCGAACACCGGGTGATTGTCGGCGGTGGTGGTGGGCTTGGCCACGATGAAGAAGCCGTCGCCGTTGACCGCCATGTAGGTGCTGACCGCCGAGGACTGCAGGTCGCCCTGGACGCTGTTGGTGGCCGTCGACGTCGCGAGCACGCTGCCCGCGAGTTGCTTCGAGGGCACATTGTCCGGAATAAGGTCCTCGAAACTCGTGTCGGTCCGCTTGAAGCCGACCGTCTGCGAGTTCGCGATATTGCCGGAGATGTTCTCGAGCGCGAATGACTGCGCGCGAAGCCCGCTCACCGCAGTGGTGAGAGCACCGAAGATACCCATACCGTCCTCCACTCGGATCAGCGCGGCGCGATCTTGTCGCGCCGCCGCGGCCGCACGATCGCGGAGGCCGTCGCAAGCCCCGTGCCATGGAGGAATTGTCGTGCGATCAATGAGTTATCTCTGAGCGTTGCGGCCAAATACCAGCGCGAAACTGCCGAGTGCGGCAGGAATTGCCGGGTGCGGCCGATCCCGTCAGGCGACAAACAATGCCGATCTCGTCCTGCGACAAATAAATAATGTTCCGGACCTTCTTTCCTTGTTTTCGACATCCGCTTGGTATTTCATTGCGGCTTCGGGGTCGTTTGCGGTGGAGCTGCGGCGGTGTCCTACGTTGCTGGATTCCGGCACGACGTTTTTATCAGCTACGCGCATTACGATAACGAGGCGGACAGCCAGGACGTCCGCTGGGTCAGCCGCTTCCAGATCGACCTGACGCGAGCGCTGCGCCAGCGGCTCGGCACCAATCCCGATATCTTCTTCGATAACCGGAACCTGCAGGCGGGACACGAAATCGATTCGCTGATGGACAACGCCCGCGACGCGGCCGTCTTCCTGGCGGTCGTGTCGCCGAGCTACGTCCAGCGCGATTGGACCATCAAGGAGTTGGAGGCGTTCGGCGACGGTCCCGGCGAGGTCCGGCGCGTGATCGCGGTCGAGCTCCTGCCGGTGAAGGAAGCCGAGTATCCCCCGCGCCTTGCGCGCGTGATGCGGACCTCGTTCTGGTGGAGCGACGAGACCAGCGAGAACATCCCGCTCAAGCTGACGCCGAAATCCGGTTCGGACAACTATGAGCGGCGCCTGCAGGTCCTGGCCCACCAGATGGAGGAGCTGCTGCGCGGCCTGCGCGACACCCGTGCCGAGCGCGCGGCGGCGCGGCCGGAGGCTGCGCCTTTGCCGGCGCCGGTCAGCGATCAGACCGCGCTCACCGGCAAGGTGGTTCTGGTCGCCCAGGTCACCAACGATCTGTACGACGAGCGCGAACAGGTCATCGCCTATCTCAAGCAGTTCGGCGCCAAGATCCTGCCCGAGCAGGAATATCTCCAGGGCGGTCCCGACTTCGCGCGCGAATTCAAAGCCGACATCGAACGCGCCGACTGTTTCGCGCAGCTGCTCGGGCCCTTCCGCTCAAGCCGTCCACAGGACCTGCGCTGCGAGCCGGGCGGGGAACCGACGAGCTACGCCCAGTTCCAGTACGACTGCGCCAAGCAAGCCGGAAAGCCGATCCTGCAGTGGCGCCGCCCCAATCTCGACACCGCCTCGGTGACGCACTGGGACGCCCGGCTGCTCGACGGCCCGGAAGTCCTCGCCATGGGCCTGCAGGACTTCATGAAGGAGATCAAGAAGACGATCGAGCGCGGCGCGCAGAAGGCGGTCGAGCCCGAGCCGCAGGCGTCGCGCGACAATCTCGTCGTCTTCATCAATGCCGACCGCGACGACCTCGACGTCGCGCGCGACCTGATGGCGGAGTTCGGTCGCAACGCCTGCCGCGCCTGGCTGCCCGCAGCAGTCAGCAGCGCGCGCGACAAGCTCGAGGACCTGAAATCGAAGATCAAGATCGCCGACGCGCTGCTGTTCGTCTACGGCAAGGCGCCGCAAATCTGGGTGCACAAGCAATTGATGAAATACAATCAGATCGAGAAGAGTAGCAACGCCAAGCGAGCGCAGCGGCGCATCGTCGCCCTCTACATCACGCCGCCGGCCGACAAGCCCGATATCGATCTGGCCTGGCCCGATCTGCGCGAGTTCGATTGCCGGCTGAAATTCACGCTGACGCCGGTGCAGCAGATCATCGCGGAGCTGCGTCGGTGACCAGCGATCGTCGCTGGCGTGCCCCGTACCCGGGACTGCGCTCGTTTCGCCGCGACGAAACCGACCTCTTCTTCGGTCGCGAGGATTGCATCAGCGCGATGGTCGACCGCCTCGCGGCGGGCCGCTTCCTCGCCGTGCTCGGCTCCTCCGGCACCGGCAAGTCGTCGCTGGTCAAGACCGGGCTGCTCGACGCGCTCGAACTTGGGCTGATGGACGAGGCCGGCTCGAATTGGCACGTCGTCGACTTCCAGCCGGGCGGCGCGTCGATCAAGAACCTCGCGCGGCGCCTGATCGAGAAAGAGCAGCCGGACGCTTCGAACGAACACGCCGCGGGCGATGTGGAGCTCTTGCGTGCGTTCCTCGAGCGCGGACCGCGCTCGATCATCGAATGGTGCCGCGCCGGCCACCTGCCCAAAGGTGCGAACCTGCTCCTGCTCGTCGACCAGTTCGAGGAGCTGTTTCTGTATCAGGGCTACGCCGGGCGCGAGCAGGCCGAGGCCTTCGTCGCGCTGCTGACCGAAAGCGCGCGGACCAAGGAGTTCCCGATCTACGTCGTGCTCACGATGCGGTCCGAATATCTCGGTGCCTGCGCCTTGATCGAGGATCTCGCGGAGGTGATCAATCGCAGCATCTACCTGACGCCGCGGATGACGCGCGAGCAGTGCCGCGAGGCGATCGTCGGGCCGGCGGCGGTGTGCGACGTCGAGATCGAGCCCGCGCTGGTCAACCGACTGCTCAACGACCTCGCCAACTTCGCGCCGTGGGACGACGACGACCGGGTCGATCAGCTCGACCGCCTCGTGCGGCGGGCCGACCAGCTGCCGCTGCTGCAGTACACGCTCAACCGCACCTGGATGGTCGCGCGCGCCGCCTCCGAGGCCGAGCACGTCACGTTGACGCTCGCGGCCTACGAGTCGGTCGGCGGCTTGCGCGGCGCGCTCAACGCCCATGCGGATCAGATCTACGAGGATCTCAACCGGCACGCCGCGCCAGTCGAGACGATCTTCCGCGCGCTCACCGCCGGCTCGACAGTCGCCGAGGCGGTGCGCCGGCCGACGCGCATGGGCGATCTCGTGGCGCTGTGCGGCGGCGATGAGGCGGGCGTGCGCGCGGTGGTCGACGCCTTCCGCGTGACCGGCTGCAACTTCCTCACCCCCGAGCTGGACCCTGAGAATCCGAAGCCCGTCACCGACGACACCTACATCGACATCAGCCACGAAAGCCTGATCCGCCAGTGGAAACGCCTCTCGGAGTGGCTGGAGAAGGAGGCGCGCTCGGCGCAGGAATGGCGCCGTCTCCTCGATCGCTACGCGACCGCAGAACCGTTGCGCGGCCGCGAGCTCGTTCATTTCGCGACCTGGCGGGACGACACCAAGCCCAACGCGGTGTGGGCGCGGCGCTACGGCGGCGACTATCCGGCGGTCATCGGCTTCCTCGAGCGCAGCTATTGGGCCGAGCGGCGCAAGCGGCGGCTGAGCCGGATCGCCGCGGCCGCTGTGTTCGTGCTGCTGGCGGGCGCGGCGGGCGTGTCGAGTTACGCGTTCTACAGGTCGCAGCAGAACTACTATCGCGCCGAAAACGAACGCCAGCGCGCCGAAGTCGAGCGCCAGCGCGCCGAGAGCAGCTATGCGGCGGCGAAGAAGGCGCTGAACAACATGGTCTTCGACGTCGCCGAGGCGCTGGCCTCGGTGAGCGGCATGCACGTGCAGACCATCACCAACGTGCTGAAGAGCGTGCGCGAGGTCGCCGACAATCTCGCGACCTCCAACCCGAACGATACCGACCTCGACCGCTACCGCGCGGCGCTGCTCGGTAATTTTGCCGAAGTCTACGCGGCCGCCGGCGCGACCGATCTCGCGCGCAAGACGCACGAGGAAGCGCTCTCGATCTATGAGACTCTCGCATCGAGGACAGGCGCCGACACGCGCACGATCTTTGAGTTCGCGACCGCGCTCTGGCGGCTCGGCAGCATGCTCGAGGACAAGGACGGCGTCCACGCGCTCGAGCTGTTCAAGCGCGAGCTCGTGGTCGACCGCCAATTGGTCGAGCGCGAGCCGAAGGAGGTGCGCTGGCTCGAGCGGGTCGCGGACGCGCTCGGCGCGATCGGAAACCTGCAGCTCAAGGCGGGCAACACCAAAGAGGCGACGCAAGCCTACGAGGATCTGCTCATCGTCAACCGCAAGCTCGCGGAGCGCGAACCCAATGGCACCCAACAGCAGCGCGAGATCCTGCTCGCGCTCGACAAGCTCATCGAGGTCCGGATCCAGACCAAGGATACCGCGGGCGTCGACAAGGCCTATGAGGAGAGGCTGGGCATCCTGCGCATCCTCGCGGATCGCGAACCCGCCCGCACGAGTCTGCGCAGCGACCTCATCGCCGACCTGCAAAGGGTAGCCGACCGGCGACTGCAAAACGGCGATGCGCCGGGCGCGCTAAAGGCGCTGGAGGAAGCGCTCGAAGGCAGCCGCAAGCTTGCGGGACTCAACCCGGACGTTATCGCTCGGCAGAGCGACGTCGCCTTCGCTCTTGAAAAGATCGGCAATCTCCGGCTCCAAACCGACGACACGACCGGCGCGGCCAAGGCCTACGACGAGATGCTCGGCATCTTTCGGGCACTCGCGCTACGTCAGCCGGCGGAACTCGCTTGGCCCCGCGACATTGCAATCAGCCTCGGCAAGATCGGTGACCTGCGCGAGCAGACGCGCGACCTCGACGGCGCGCTCAAGGCATTCGAGGAAATGCTCGTGGCCTACCGCAATCTGCCCAACCCGACCTCCGTCGAATGGGAGAACAGCACGTCGGCTGCGCTCGAAAAGGTCGCCGCGGTTCGGTCGAAGCTTGGCGATGTGGAAGGCATGCGCGCCGCCTATGAGGAAGCGCTCGGGCTCTACCGCGATCTCGCGGCACGCGATGCTAGCCCGGTACGAACCGCTGCCATCGCGTTCATGCTTGGCAAGGTGGCCGACGCGCGCCAGCGCGGCACCGACCCCGACAGTGCGCGACCGTTCTACGAGGAAGCGATCGCTGTCCAACGCACACTCGTTGCCGCAGAGCCGCAGAATCCACAACGCCTCCGCAACCTCGCTAATGCGCTGGAACAGCTCGCCTTGTTCGATCTGCGCAAACCCGACGTCGACGCCGCCCGCAAGCTCTATCAGGAGTACTATGTGGCGCTGGACGGGATCGTCCCGCTTGCCCGTGGGGCGGCAGCCAAGGCGAAATCGACCAGCGAGCTGGTATCCGCGCTCGGAAACGCCTCATTTAGCGCAATTCTCGCCGAGAAGCCGGTCGAAGCGGCGCAACTCGCCGACGAGGCGCTGAAGCTTGATGACAAACAGCCTTGGATCAAGGTCAATCGCGCGCACGCCTACCTGCTGTCCGGCAAGTTCGCGGATGCCAAGGACCTTTACGTCGCGGTCAAGGATGTCCACCGGAAAGACTCCCAGGACACCTATCTGAGCGATATCACGAACGACTTCGCCCTGATGCGCCAACTCGGCATCGCATCGGCCGACATCGACCGCATGAAGACCGAGCTCGGGATCTGATCCGCGCGCGCCGCGCCGATCGAAGCGCCGCTACGACTGCTCCTTGCGGCCCCAGAGCTGCTCCAGGCGCTGATCGCGACCGCAATTCCAGCGATAGAACTTGTAACGCGCCTCGTTCTTGACGTGGTAATCCTGGTGATACTCCTCGGCGTCGTAGAACGCGCCCGCCGGAACGATCTGCGTGTAGACCGGACGCGGGGCGAACTTTTCTTCGACCTTCTTCTTGCTTTCTTCTGCAAGCCTCTTCTGCGCGTCGTCGAGATAGAAGATCGCGGTGCGATACTGCTCGCCCGCGTCGCAGAACTGCCGGTCCTTCACGAGCGGATCGATGCTGCGCCAGTACGCGTCCAGCAGCTTGGCGTAGGTGACCTTGGCGGGATCGTAGACGACCTTCACGGCCTCGGCGT
>CAYZMR010000027.1:0-24241 GCA_964479515.1 uncultured Hyphomicrobiales bacterium
CCAGCACGATGTCCGGCATCTGCTGGCCGAGCTCCACCATGCTGCGCGGCATGTGATAGCTCGAGGTCACGACGATGAGCGAGCGAAAGCCGCGCTCGCGCACCCAACGCCGCGTCCCGAGCGCGTTGCCGACCGTGTTGACGGCGGAATAATCGAGATCGACGCAGCATGCGACCAGCTTCTCGTAACCCGGTACCTGCCTGGCGATCTCCACCGCGGTCGTCGTGCGGTGCACGCCGCTGATCAACAGGCGCGTGCCGCGCCCGGCGGCGAGGAGCTCCATCGCGTCGGCGACGCGCGAAGCACCGCCGGTGAGCACCACGATGCCGTCCGCATTGCGGTCGAGCGCGATCTCCTCGGCCGGAACTTGCGCGACGAACCATGCGAATCCGCCGACGATCACGAGCGCTGTCGCGACGACAAGCGCCGCAACGCCAGCAGCGAACCGGCGCAGCCATCGCCCCCGGTTTGCCTGCTCGCGCGGGTCTTGCTCGGTTGCCGTCATCGGTCCTCGGTCCCGACTCACCATAACGCGGAACACGGTTGTGGGCGACGCGGAAGCCGCCTCATTCCATCGACTTGAGCGTACGGCGAACGGTCAGCCGCGACGTCAACGTCGTCACTGCGGCGACCAGCACGATGAGCCCGACGATCGCCCCATAGCCTTCAGGCCCGACCGAAAGATGGCCGAACAGGATAGCCATCTGGCTGTCCGCCTCACCGGCAAACCAGCCCGACATCAACCTCGCGAGCCCAAACAGCGCGATCGCGAGGCCGCCGCCGAGCGCGCCGCCCTTGAGGCCCAGCAGCATGAAATGGCGCTGGAACTCGCCTGCGATGAACGCTTCCTTTGCGCCGACGACGTGCAGTACCTCCACGATCGGCCGGTTGCTCGCCATCGCGCCGTGAGTCGCGAACATCACCGACAGCATGGTCGCCACGAGCACGAGCGCCAGCACGCCGAGACCGGCCACGACGGCGCTGCGCGCCATCGCGCGCATGCGCTCGACGAAGCCGCGGTGATCGTCGAGGCTCGCGCCCGGCACCTGCTCGCCGAGCTGACGGCGCAGCGCCGCAAAATCCGGAGTCGCGCCGGAACCGACCCGCACCACGATCAAGCGCGGCACCGGCAATTCATCGAGCGCGAGCGAGCTGCCGAGCCACGGTTCGAGCAGCTTGGCCGACTCCTCCTTGGTATAGGGGCGCACGCTGGCGATACCGGAAGTCGCCTCGGCCAGCGCCGTCGCCTTCTGCACGGCGGCCTCGATGTCGCGGCCCTGCGCGGGGCGGACCTGGATCGTGACTTCGCGCGCGACCTCCGACTGCCATTCGCCGGCCGCGGAGCGGACCAGCACGACGGCGCCCAGCGTCAGCGCGGCGAGGAACGTCATGATCGCGATCACGGCGAGAAGCGCGCGCCCGGCGATCGAGTCGGCGGGCACGATCGTGGCCGCTGCCTGCGGCAGCGCGCCTATGGACGCCGCCGGCGCCACGCTCTCCTCGTCCATGATCTCGCTCTGCGCCACCATCGCGGTCTCAGTCATAGACGTGGAGCTCGCCGGCGTGCAGCACGAGCCGGGGAGCGTCATAGAGGTCCATCAGGGCGATATCATGGGTCGCGATCACCACCGAGGTGCCCGACCGGTTGAGCTCGACCAGCAGCCGCAGCAGGCGTTGCGCGAGCTTCGGGTCGACATTGCCGGTCGGCTCGTCGGCGAGCAGGAGCTGAGGCCGCGCGATCACGGCGCGGGCGATCGCGGCGCGCTGCTTCTCGCCGCCGGACAGGATCGGGGGCAGCGCCGCCATGCGGTCGCCGAGGCCGACCCAGTGCAGCAATTCCACGACCTCGTGGCGGTAGCTTGACTCCTCGCGGCCGATCACGCGCAGCGGCAGCGCGACGTTCTCGTAGGTCGTGAGGTGATCGAGCAGGCGGAAATCCTGGAACACGACCCCGATGCGGCGTCGCAGCGTCGCGAGCGCGTCCTGCGACAGCGTTGCGACGTCATGGCCGAACAGGTTGATCAGCCCGCGCGTCGGCTTGAGCGCGAGGAACAGGAGGCGCAGCAGCGAGGACTTGCCCGCGCCGGACGGTCCGGTGAGGAATTGGAAGGAATGCGGGTCGAGCCGGAAGCTCACGTCGCGGAGCACCTCCGGCCCGAGGCTGTAGCGCAGACCTACGTTCTCGAAGCGGACCATCGCACCTTCCGAATCGGCCTCCGGCGAAGCTTTCAGGCCGGCGCATTAAGGATGCATTAACGATCTTTGGCGCGATCATGGCCAAGACCCGGCCGCACACGGGTTTTTTATGGTTTCCGATTCGTTAACGGACTGCTGGTACGAGGATAAAGCCCGTTTTTCGCGAGCGCGTAATGCTGATCGCCTGTCCCTCCTGCGCGACCACCTATCAGATCGAGTTGGCCGCGCTCGGCCCGGCCGGACGCTCGGTGCGCTGCTCGCATTGCCGCAACACCTGGTTCGCGACCCAGGGCGAGGCGCTCGCTACGACGGCCGCCGCCGTGCAGGCGGACGCGGCCGCCGCGCCGCCCCCGCAGCCCGAGCCCCCGGCCGACGCTGCGAGCAGCGACGAGGCGGCCGATGGCACCTGGGTGGTGGTCGACAACCCGCCGGCGCCCGAGCCCGCTGCACCAGACGCGCTTGTCACCGTACTCGACGATGCGCCGCCGATTGCTCCGGACGACGCGGCGAACCCACCCACCCTCGAACAAAGCGTTCCGGACGCGATCGAAACCATCGCGGCACGGCGCGCCCGCCGGATTGAGGCCGGACGGCGCAGCCGCCCGGACGTGCTGCGGCGGCTCGCCAGCGTGCCGATGCTCATCGTGGCGCTGCTGGCGATCCTCGGCGCGAGCGTGCAATGGCGCGCGAGCCTCGTGCGCCACATGCCACAGACCGCGTCGCTGTTCGCCGCCATCGGGCTGCCGGTGAACCTGCGCGGATTGATATTCGACAACGTCAAGAGCGTGACCGAGCCGCAGGACGGCATGCCGGTGCTGGTGATCGAGGGCACGATCATCAACGTGACGCCGCGCACCCTCGAACTGCCGCGGCTGCGATTTGCATTGCGCAACGCCGCGGGCCAGGAGATCTATGCGTGGACCTCGCTGCCGGGCAAGCCGCAGCTCGGCTCCGGCGACGGTCTTGCCTTCCGCACGCGGCTCGCTTCGCCGCCGGCGGAGGGCCGCGACGTGGTGGTGCGATTCTTCAACCGGCGCGACGTGACCGCCGGCCTGCAATGAGAGGCCCAATGGGCGAGACAACGGTGCGCGTCCTGTTCGACGCCGATGCGATCGCCAAGCGCAACCAGGCGCTCGCCGCCGAGATCAAGGCCGCGGCGCCCGAGCGGCTGCTCGTCGTCGCCGTGCTCAAGGGCAGTTTCATCTTCGCCGCCGACCTGATCCGCGCCCTGCACGGCGCGGGCCTTGCGCCCGAAGTCGAGTTCATCTCGCTGTCGAGCTATCGCGAGGGCACGGTGTCGTCGGGCACCGTCACGGTCCTGCACGACGTGGAAAGCGACGTGCGCGGGCGCGACGTGGTCCTGGTCGACGACATCCTGGAATCCGGCCGCACGCTCGCCTACGCCAAGGACCTGTTCGCGGCGCGCGGGGCAAAGCGCGTGCTCATCTGCGTTTTGCTCGAGAAGCCCGGCAAGCGCGCGGTCGAGCTCGATCCGGACTTCGTCGGCTTTCATTGCCCCGACCTGTTCGTCGTCGGCTACGGCATGGACGTCGCGCATGCGTATCGCCAACTGCCGTTCGTCGGCGTCGTGGAAAAGACATAGCGATGCCATGAACGACGGGCATCGGTTCGCCGCCGACGTCGCGGCATGGAAGCATGAGGAGAAAATGGCGCGTATCCTGGTTGCCGAGGACGAAGAAGCCCTGCGCACGCTGGTCGCGCGCGCGCTCAAGGGTGCCGGTCACGACGTGATCACCGCCGCGGACGGCGGCGCGGCGCTCGACTGCCTCACGCGCGAGGAAGGCCGCTTCGATCTGCTGCTGACCGACATCAAGATGCCGGTGATGGACGGCATCGCCGTCGCGCTCGCGGCCGCGCGCGACTACCCCGATCTCGTGATCCTGCTGATGACCGGCTATGCGGATCAGCGCGAGCGCGCGCTGAACCTCGACGCGCTGATCCACGACGTGGTCTCCAAGCCGTTCACGCTGGCCGAGATCAAGACCGCGGTCGCCGACGCTCTGGCGGTGAAGGCCGCGCGCGCGGGCTGACCGGAAGGATCGCGCCGGCTCAAAAATCCTTCAGCAGCCGCTCGATATAGTCGAGCTCAAGCTGCGGGCGCGCCGGGTCGGCGAAGCGCCGGCGCAATTCCTCGAGAATGCGGCGCGCGCGCTGCACGTCGATCTCGCCCGGTACCTTGACGGTGACGTCGTCGCCGTAGTCGCGCCCGCGTAGCGGCCGGCCGAGCGGATCGGTGTCGTTGTTGGCGCGCGCCGGTCCGTTGCGGCCGGGCGCGCCGGGTCCGGGTCCCGGGCCGTTCTGCTGCATCTGCTGGGCAAGGCTCTGCGCGCCGCGCCGCAGCGCTTCGAGAGCGCGTCCCTGCGCGTCGACGGCGCCATCCGCGTTGCCGTCGCCGAGCGCGCCTTCGGCATCGCGCATCGCGCTCTCGGCCTGGCCGAGACCGTTCTCGGCGTCTTGCCCCGGCGAGCCGGGCGGTCCCGGCGGGTTGAGCTGGCCGCGCTTGCGCATCTCTTCCAGCAGCTTCTTGAGCTGGTCGCGCAGCGCCTGCTGGTTCTGGCGCAACTCGCCGAACTGGCTCGGATCGCCCTGCTGCTGGCCCTGTTGCGGATTCTGCTGGCGCGGCCCGCGCTGGTTGCGCCGCTGATCCTGACCCTGGCGGAACGTCTTGTCGCGCAGGTTCTGCTGCTCGCGGATCATGTTACCAAGATCGTCGAGCGCCGACATGTCCTCGTCCATGTCGCCGTCCTGCGGCTGGCCGGGCTGGGCCATCTGCAGGTTTTCCAGCATCTGCTGCAGCTCTTCGAGCATGCGCTTCGCCGCGTCCTTGGCGCCGGACTGGGCAAGCTGCTCCATCTTGTCGATCATGCTCTTCAGGTCCTGCGGACGGAGCATGCGCGTATTGGGATCGAGCGGCCGGGCGAGCTGTTGCGGGTTCTTGCGCATCTGCTCGGCGAGCGCCTGCAGGAAGCGGTCGAGCGCCGCGCGCAGCTGCTCGGTGAGCTTCTTGATCTCCTCGTCGCTTGCACCGCGCTCGAGCGCTTGGCGCAGCGCGTCCTGCGCGGCGCGCAGCGCGGCCTCGGCGTCCGAGAGTTGGCCGTCCTCGATCGTCACCGCCATCGACCACAGGCGCGCGACGACGTCGCGCAACTGGTCGTCCGACTTGGCGAGCGTGAGCTGCCAGAAGATCGAGCGCAGCCCGAGATAGTGGGCGACTTCCGGCATGAACTTCTCGGGCGCGATCGCGAGCGCGTCGAGCGCCTTGAGCACGACGGGCTGCGTATTGGCGTCGAGTGCGAGGTTGCGCCGCTGCTCGATCAGCGCGCGCGCAAGCGGCTTCACGAATACCCGCTCCGGCAGCTTGAACTCGGTCGGCGCGCTTGCGCCTTCGTTGCCGGCCTCGTCGCGCGCGGTCAGCGTGAGCGCGACCTCTGCGCCGGCCCAGGGGTGGTCGGACAGATCCTTGGTGGTCTGGCCGGTGCCGTTGCGGGTGCGCGGCTGCGGCAGCACCAGCGCGAAATCCGGCGCGCCATAGAGCGGACGCGTGGCGCGGCCATCCGCGGTCGGCTTCTGCTTCAGCGCGAACGTCGCCTGCGCGCCGATGACGCCGTAGTCGTCCTCGATCTTGTAGGCGAGTTGCAGCGCGCCGCGCACCTGCGGCTCCGGCTCCTTGATCAGCGCGATGGTGGGCGCGCGATCCGGAATGGCGGCGAAATTGAAGACGACGTCATCGTCGGTGACGCCGCGCAGCGTCGCGGTCCCGCGATCCGTGATGGTGAAGCGGTGCTCCTCGGTGCCGGCCGGCGGCGTGGGCACGCCGTCGCGGCTTGCTTCCGCGAGGCCGCCGCTGGTGACGACCTCGAGCCGGCTCGCCCCGCTCGCGCGAATGACAAGAACGCTGCCCGTCGGCACGGTCTGCAGCGCGGCCGCCTGATGCGGTTCGCCGCCGCGAATGCCAGGCAGGATCACGGGCGGCTTGCCGGTATAGCTTGGGGGGGTCACCCAGGCATCGACGCGGAAATTCTTCACCGGCACGACGCCGGCCCAGTCGAATGCCGCGGTCACGCGTTTGACCCGCTCGCCCGAGGCGCCGAAGAAGGTCGCAACCACGAGCAGCGCGACCAGCGCGCGCACCGCGACCGGATCGAACACCGGCAGCCGCGGCCGCGGCATTCCGGCCTTGAGCGAGGCGGCGGCGCGCACGGCCTGTTCGACATGGGCGCGCCACAGGGCGAGCGACACCTGGTCGCGGTCGCCGGCCGCGATCTCGTCGGCGAGCGCGGTCGCCGGGCGATGCGCGATGCCGCTGCCGCGATCGAGGCGGCGCAGGCCATCATAGGTGCTCGGGAGGCGGAAGCGGAGCAGCGGCAGCGCCGCGAGCGCGATCAGGACCACCAGGGCGAACAGCGCGACCGCGCGCCCCGTGGGCGGCAGCCACAGCCAGAGCCCGGCCCAGGACACCGCCAGGAAGATGCCGATCGCCACGCTCAGCGAAGCGAGCGCGGGCCACAGACGCTCCCACAGGATCGTCCAGCGCGCCCGCCGCAACGCGCGCGCCAGCAGCGTGTCGGCGACCTGGTCGTCACCGTTTTGTGGCAGATCGGCGGGTAAGTCCGCGGGTCGGTCGCTCACCTGTTTCTCCGGGCTCAGACATAGCGTGATTTGGCCTGGCACCACAAGGAACGCTCAAAAACCAAGCAATTTTCAGGCCGACCCAGTGACTTTCCGTCACATCCAGGGCGGCAGGCGGTCGAGGCCGATCAACGCCTCGACCTCGAAACGGGGCCGCACCAGGGCCCATTCGGCGCCGTTGACCAGCACTTCCGGCACCAGCGCCCGGGTATTGTACGTTCCGGCCTGCACGGCCCCGTAGGCGCCCGCGGTCATGATCGCCAGCAGATCGCCCGCCCGCGGCGCCACCATGTCGCGGTCGAGCGCGAAATAATCTCCGGTCTCGCACACCGGCCCTGCCACGTCGGCGACGATGCGCGGCGCGCCGGGCGGAGATTCGCGGACCGGGCGGATATCGTGATGCGCCTCGTACAAGGTCGGGCGGATCAGATCGTTCATCGCGGCGTCGACAATGACGAAGGCCTTGGCCTCGCCGTGCTTCAGATAGAGGACGCGCGTCACCAGAATCCCGGCATTGCCGACGATCAGGCGCCCCGGCTCGAAGATGAGCTTGCAGTCGAGCCCGCGCGTCGCCCGTCTCACGATCGCCGCATAGGCGGCCGGGTCGGGCGGCGGCTCGTTGTCCTCGCGGTAGGGGATGCCGAGGCCGCCGCCGAGATCGACATGCGCGATGTCGTGGCCGTCGGCGCGCAGCGTGCGCACAAAGTCCGCGAGCAGCGCGAACGCGTCGTCGAATGGCTGCAGATCGGTGATCTGACTGCCGATATGCATGTCGACGCCGGCAACATGCACGCCCTTAAGCTTGGCGGCGCGTGCATAGACTTCGCGCGCCCGGCTGATTGGAATGCCGAACTTGTTCTCGGACTTGCCGGTCGCGATCTTGGCGTGGGTCTTGGCGTCGATGTCCGGATTGACGCGGACCGAGATGTTGGCGGTACGGCCTTTCGAGATGGCGATCGATGACAGGAGCTCGAGCTCCGGCTCGGACTCCACGTTGATGCAGAGGATGCCTGCGTCAACCGCGTCGCCAAGCTCAGCCGCGGTCTTGCCGACACCGGAGAACATGATCTTGTCAGCCGGCACGCCGGCCGTAAGCGCGCGCTTCAACTCGCCGCCCGACACCACGTCGGCGCCGGCGCCAAGCCGCGCGAGCGTCGCGATCACGGCCTGGTTGGAGTTCGCCTTCATGGCGTAGCACACGAGCGCGGGCACGTCGGCGAACGCCTCGGCGAACACCCGGTAGTGCCGTTCGAGCGTCGCGGTCGAGTAGCAATAGAACGGCGTTCCCACGGCTTCCGCGAGTGCCACGAGATCGACCGCCTCGGCGTGCATCACGCCGGAACGATAAGTGAAATGGTGCATGACAGGCTCGCGCGGTGGCTAGTCGAGGAGCCAGTCCATGGGAAGGCGTTTCTTCTGTCCGGGCGGCGCGAGCGGCCTGCCCTGAGCGTCGTACTGCTGCTCGGGGGTGCCGCTCGTGCTCGGCTCGGTCAGCTGCGCGTTGGGCGGCGGGTCGAGCGGCCCCTTGCGGCCGCACGCCGACAGCGTCAGGCCGAGCGCAAGCGCAAGCGTGGCCATGGCGGCAGCGCGGACGACGGGACGGTCGGAACGGATCACGGCATTCCCCTGAAACCAGCCGACATATACCAGATCGAGTGCGGCGCCGGCGAGGCACCGCGAGCGATGCTTACCGGTCATCGGCTGTTCGCCGTTTTACCAAGTCTTTTCAACCATTTATTTGCTTCGCGCCGGACGTTGGCGGGCGCGGTGCCGCCATAGCTGACGCGACTTGCGACCGAGCGCTCGACGCTGAGAACCGCGAACACCGCCTTGGTGATGCGTGGCTCGACCTTCTGCATGGTCGCGAGCGGCAGCTTTTCGAGCGGCAGGCCCGCCGCTTCGGCCGCCGCCACGATACGGCCGGTGACGTGATGCGCCTCGCGGAACGGAACTTTCAGCGTACGCACCAGCCAGTCGGCGAGATCTGTCGCGGTCGCATAGCCCGCGCCTGCCGCCGCCTTCATGCGCGCCGCGTCGGGGGTCAGGTCGGCGACCATCCCGGCCATGGCGGCGATGCAGAGCATCAGGGCGGAAAGCGCGTCCATGGCGCCTTCCTTGTCCTCCTGCATGTCCTTCTGATAGGCGAGCGGCAATCCCTTCATCACCACGATGAGCGCGGTGAGCGCGCCGAAGATGCGGCCGGTCTTGGCGCGCACGAGCTCGGCCGCGTCCGGATTGCGCTTCTGCGGCATGATCGAGGAGCCGGTCGTAAACTTGTCCGAGAGGCGCACGAGGCCCGACAGCGGCGAGCACCAGATCACGATCTCCTCGGCGAAACGCGACAGGTGCACCGCCGCGATCGAGGCGGCGGCGAGCGTCTCCAGCACGAAATCGCGATCCGAGACCGCGTCGAGCGAGTTCGCGGTCGCGCGGTCAAAGCCGAGCGCTTTCGCCGTCATCGTGCGGTCGAGCCGGAACGAGGTCCCGGCGAGCGCCGCCGCGCCGAGCGGAGACTCGTTCAGCCGCTTGCGCGCGTCAGCAAACCGACCCCGGTCCCGCGCGACCATCTCCACATAGGCGAGGAGATGATGGCCGAACGTCACCGGCTGCGCGGTCTGCAGATGCGTGAAGCCCGGCATGACGGTCGCGGCATGCGCGAGCGCCTTCTCGGCAAGCACGCGCTGATAGCCGGCAAGCGCCGCATCGATCGCATCGATCGCATCGCGCACCCAGAGCTTGAAGTCGGTCGCGACCTGATCGTTGCGCGAGCGCGCCGTGTGCAGCCGCCCCGCGGCCGGCCCGATCAGGTCGGCGAGCCGCGACTCGACGTTCATATGGATGTCTTCCAAAGCCCGCTTGAAGCGGAACTTGCCGGCATCCATCTCTGACAGGATCGTGTCTAGACCGCGCGCGATCTTGGCGGCATCGTCTCGCGCGATGATGCCCTGCTTGGCGAGCATTGCCGCATGGGCCTTGCTTGCCGCGATGTCCTGGCGGTAAAGGCGGCGGTCGAAGTCGATCGAGGCATTGATCTCCTCCATGACGGCGTCGGGCCCCGACGCGAAGCGTCCGCCCCACATCTTGTTGCTCATGACGTAACCGCCGAGAATCCGCCGATCATGACCGCCAGCTCCGAGTCCACGCACAACCCCACCAAGCGCCGAATGGCCGTGATCACGGCCAGTGCCGTCGCGGGCGTCGCTGTCGGGCTCGCGGCGGTATACGGGATCGGCGCCTTGCAGCGCAATCCGGCCGATGCCGCGTGCGCCCCGGCGGCCGAGCTTGCCAAGCGCCTCGCGCCGCTTAGCCGTGGCGAGGTCGCGGCGGTGAGCATCGCCAGCGCGCCGCAGCGCCTGCCCGATCTCGCCTTCAACGACGCGTCCGGCAAGCCGCATAATCTTTCGGAGTGGCGCGGTCGCACGGTGCTGTTGAACCTGTGGGCCACGTGGTGCGTGCCATGCCGCAAGGAGATGCCGGCGCTCGATGCATTGCAGGCAAAGCTCGGCAGCGGCGCGTTCGAGGTCGTTGCGGTGAACATCGACACCCGCAACCTCGACAAGCCGAAGGCCTGGCTGCAGGACGTCGGCGTCAAGGCGCTCGGCTATTACGGCGATCCGAGCGCGAAGGTGTTCCAGGACCTGAAGGTGATCGGCAAGGCCTTCGGCATGCCGACCACGCTGCTGATCGACCCGCAGGGCTGCGAGCTCGGCACGATCGCGGGGCCGGCCGAATGGGCGAGCGATGATGCCGTCAAGCTGATTACGGCGGCGGTCGGCCGGGCGTCCTGACGGTCTTTCGCGCTATTTCCAGATCTGCCACCAGGGCTTTACCGGACAAAGCGACTGCTTCGGCTCGATCTTGACCAGTCGATCGCGCACCCAGCGCGGTGCCTCGCCGCTGATCATGTCGCGGTTGGCGCTGGTCAACTGGCCGTCGCGCAGCCGGCCCTCAAGCGCGGCGAGCACCCCCAAGTCAGGCGTGATCTCTTGGCCGACGCCGGTTCGCGCCGCCGCGCCGCGCAGCGCGCCGAACTGGCGGTTGGCCTGGTCGACGCCGTGAAAATAAAGCGTGAGCTCGCCGACGATCATGCGCTGCTGGGCGGCCGAGCAAAACCGCATCGGCCCTTCGGTGAGCAGACAATGCATCTGCTCGTTGATCCGCTTCATGCCGTCGGCATTGAGAAAATCCGCGCCCGTGTCGGCAAGCCGCGGCGGCTTGCCGGTCGCCCGCGCGGGACCCTGCTGCGCGCACACCTCATCCGCCAGGACGGCGATCTCGTCCGGGCTCCTGCCCGCATAGCGCCCGGCGTCGGGCGGCCGCGCGCCGGTCTCCGTGGCGGGCCGGGTCACGCTGACGTCGCGTATGATCGCGGTCTCGCGCGTCTGGAAGAAACGCGGCACGAAGATGAACAGCGCGAAGCCGATCACCACGCCGCAGGTCGCGAACACGAGCGTGTATTTCCGGCCGCCGCTCTCGTCCGAGGAGGGGCCGCGACGCGCGTCATCTCGCAGCCTCGCGCGGATGTCGTGTAAATCCGTCATGCCGGGTGCTTCGGGTCGCGACCGATTCCTTCGCGACGCGGGCAAGGCGCGTCGCACCAGCTTTCGACGATAGGCGGGCGGCGTTAACGAAGGATTAGGCTTCGCACTCAAACCGGAGCCCTGAAACCGGGTGGGCGGAAGCGGTCGTTGCGGCCAATTTGGCCCGATGCCGGAAGGAACGCCGAATGCAAGGCTTGCGCCCGCCATGGCGGGAACCGACTGGCTGCTGCTCGTCGCCCTGTCGATCCTCTGGGGCGGGTCGTTCTTCTTCGCCAAGATCGCGGTCGGCGAACTGCCGCCGCTAGCCGTCGCGCTCGGGCGGGTGTCGATCGCGGCCGCGACCTTGGCGTTGGTAGCGCGGATCGCCGGCGTCGCGCTGCCCGGCAGCATCTCGGCGTGGCGGCCGTTTGCGCTGATGGGGCTCCTCAACAATGTGCTGCCATTCAGCCTGATCTTCTGGGGCCAGACCCATATCCCGAGCGGGCTTGCGGCGATCCTCAACGCCACGACGCCGCTGTTCACCGTTCTGGTCGCGCATGTCGCGACAACGGATGAGAGGCTAAACGGCGGGCGGATCGCGGGCCTCCTGTTCGGATTTTCCGGCGTGGTGGCGATGATCGGACCCGATGCATTGCAGAATATCGGTGACAACGTCGCCGCCGAGCTCGCCTGCCTGCTGGCTGCGCTGTCCTATGGGTGTGCGGGCGTGTACGGACGGCGCTTCCGCGGCGAGCCGGCGCTGCGCGTCGCCGCAGGACAGCTGATCGCGTCGACCGTGCTGCTGGTGCCGGTCGTCGCGCTGATCGACCGGCCGTGGATGCTGCCGTTACCGTCGATGACGACGCTGGGCGCGCTCGCCGGACTGGCGCTGCTGTCGACGGCGCTCGCCTATGTGATCTTCTTCCGCATTCTTGGCAGCGCGGGCGCGACCGCGATCTCGCTGGTCACCTTCCTGATCCCGGTCAGCGCAATCCTGCTCGGGACGCAGATCCTCGGCGAGCAACTCGCCGTGCGCCATATCATCGGGATGATCGCGATCGCGATCGGGCTAGCGGCCATCGACGGACGGCTGATGAGCTGGATCTATCGCGTCGGAACGGGCTTCTCGCCGCGGTAATCGTAGAAGCCGCGGTTGGCCTTGCGGCCGAGCCACCCAGCCTCGACGTATTTCACCAGCAGCGGGCACGGGCGGTACTTCGAATCCGCAAGCCCCTCGTGCAGCACCTGCATCACCGAGAGGCAGGTATCGAGCCCGATGAAGTCGGCGAGCTCCAGCGGCCCCATCGGGTGATGCGCGCCGAGCTTCATGGCGGTGTCGATCGCCTCGACGGTGCCGACGCCCTCGTAGAGCGTGTAGACCGCCTCGTTGATCATCGGCAGCAGGATGCGGTTGACGATGAAGGCGGGGAAATCCTCGGCGACCGCGATCGTCTTGTGCAACTTCTTGACGAACTCGCGACAGGCCTCGAACGTCGTGTCGGCCGTCGCGATCCCGCGGATCAACTCGACCAGCTCCATCACCGGCACCGGATTCATGAAATGGATGCCGATGAATTTCTCCGGCCGGTCCGTGGACGCGGCAAGGCGGGTGATCGAGATCGAGGACGTGTTGGAGCCGATGATCGCGTCAGGCTTGAGCGACTGGCAGAGGTCGGAGAAGATCTTGCGCTTCACCTCCTCCTTCTCGGATGCCGACTCGATGACGAGGTCGCAGTCGGCGAGGCCCTCGAGCGTCTCGGCCGGCGCGATACGCGCCAACGCGGCCTGCCGGTCAGCTTCCGCGATCAGCTTGCGCGACACCTGGCGCGCGAGATTGCCGTTGATGGTGGCGAGCCCCGAATTGATGCGATCCGGCGAGACGTCGTGCAGCAGCACGTTCATTCCCGCGAGCGCCGCCACATGGGCGATGCCGTTGCCCATCTGGCCCGCGCCGATCACGCCGATCTTAGCGATTGTAAGCGCCATCTTGTCCGTCCGGTCGCCGGTGCGCGCCTTCGGCCGCTCCTGAACCTCGGTCATGTTCGCCATGCGCCCTTCTTAACGTGTTCCGCGCCCGGACACCACCGGCCGCGGTCTGCCGTCAAGATCAACGACCGGCCTTGTCGAGCTCCTGCGCGAGTTCTGGCAGGGCCTGATAGAGGTCGGCGACGAGGCCGTAGTCGGCGACCTGGAAGATCGGCGCCTCCTCGTCCTTGTTGATCGCAACGATCACCTTGGAATCCTTCATGCCGGCGAGATGCTGGATCGCGCCGGAGATGCCGACCGCGATGTAGAGCTCCGGCGCCACGACCTTGCCGGTCTGCCCGACCTGCCAGTCGTTCGGTGCGTAACCCGCGTCCACGGCGGCGCGCGAGGCGCCGACAGCCGCGCCGATCTTGTCGGCGACCGGCTCGATGTATTTGGTGAAGTTCTCGCGGCTCTGCATCGCGCGCCCGCCCGAAATGATGATCCGCGCCGAGGTGAGCTCCGGGCGCTCGGACTTCGAGAGCTCCTCGCCGACGAAGCTGGAAATGCCGGGGTCGGCGACGGCAGCCGCGTCCTCGACCGGCGCGGCGCTCGCGCCATGCGGCGTCGCCTGGAACGTCGAGGTGCGCACCGTGATGACCTTCTTGGCGTCCTTCGACTTCACGGTCTGGATCGCGTTGCCGGCATAGATCGGCCGCTCGAACGTATCCGGCGCGATGACCTTGGTGACGTCGGAAATCTGCATCACATCGAGCAGCGCCGCGACGCGCGGCATCACGTTCTTGCCCGTGGTGGTCGCGGGGGAGACGATCGCGTCGTAGCCCGGAGCGAGCGAGACGATCAGCGCCGCGACCGGCTCGGCCAGCATGTGCTCGTAGGCGGCGCCGTCCGCGAGCAGCACCTTGGCGACGCCTTCCATCATGGCGGCCGCGTCGGCGACCGCTTTGGCGCCCGATCCCGCGACCAGCACGTGCACGTCGCCGCCAAGCGCCCTCGCGGCGGTGAGCGCCTTATTGGTCGAATCCTTCAGGACCTTGTTGTCGTGCTCGGCGAGCAGGAGGGTTGCCATGTCAGAGAACCCCCGCCTCGTTCTTGAGCTTGTCGAGCAATTCGCCGACGGTCTTCACCTTGACGCCGGCCTTGCGGCCGGACGGCTCGGTGGTCTTGACCACTTCGAGCCGCGGCGCGACGTCGACGCCGTAATCGGCGGGCGTCTTGTCGGCGATCGGCTTCTTCTTCGCCTTCATGATGTTGGGCAAGGAAGCGTAACGCGGCTCGTTCAGCCGCAAATCCGTGGTGACGATCGCCGGACCTTTCAGCTTGACGGTCTGCAGGCCGCCGTCGACTTCACGCGTCACGCTGATGTCACCGCCCTCGACCACGAGCTTGGAGGCGAATGTGCCCTGCGGCCAGCCGAGCAGCGCCGCCAGCATCTGGCCGGTCTGGTTGCAGTCGTCGTCGATCGCCTGCTTGCCCATGATCACGAGGCCGGGCTGCTCCTGCTCGACCACGCCCTTGAGGATCTTGGCGACCGCGAGCGGCTCGGTCACGCCGTCGACCTTGACCAGGATACCGCGGTCGGCGCCCATAGCGAGCGCAGTGCGGATCGTCTCGGCCGCTTGCTGCGGCCCGATCGACACCGCCACGATCTCGGTCGCGGCGCCCTTTTCCTTCAGCCGGATCGCCTCTTCGACGGCGATCTCGTCGAAGGGGTTCATCGACATCTTCACGTTGGCGAGTTCGACGCCCGATCCGTCCGGCTTGACGCGAATCTTGACGTTGTAATCGACGACCCGTTTGACGGGCACCAGAACTTTCATGCCGTGCAACTCCCGCCCCGCGCGGCGCGCAAACTATGGTCCACCCTCCGGCGTGTCAACGCGAACCCCACGGTCCGCCGGAAGGACCCACGGTTGGCGGGGACGCGCTTGCGTGGATGGCATCGCCCGGCCGCATGCACTCGAACAGGATCACCCCCGGCGGGCGCATCACCGTGATCAGGACGGCGCCCGACACGAGCCCGCCAATATGCGCCCACCAAGCCGTATCGCCGCTGGGGTCGCTCAACACATGGTAGACCTGGACCAGAGCCCAGAAACCGAGCACCCAGACGGAACCAAGCCGGAGCGGGATCAGACCGAACATCAGCGCCGTGATGCGCGCGCATGGCCGAAGCATGATGTAGGCCGCCACCACGCCGGCGATCGCGCCGGACGCCCCGATCAGCGGGACGTTGGAATCCTGCGCCATCAGCGCATGAGTCAGGCCGGCCGCTATTCCGCACAACAGATAGAACACGAGGTAGCGCCCGTGACCCAGCGCGTCCTCGATATTGTCTCCGAACGTGAACAGGAACAGCATGTTGAAGAAGATGTGTTCCCAGCCGCCATGCAGGAACATGTAGGTCAGGAGCGTCGTCCACGACGGCAGCACGCCTCCGGTGATCGCGTCGCCGGTCAGCGCGACCGGATAGAGCGCGAAATTGCGGACGATCAGGGTGTCGCTGTTGTCCGAGCCGCCCTGCTGCAGCAGGAAGATCACGACGTTGGCGGCGATCAGGGCCCAGTTGACATAGGCGCGCCGGCTCTTCTCCAGCGGGTCGCTATCGTAGATCGGGATGACCATCGGGCCCTTCTTCAGCGGTTGGCGCCGGGTGTCCACAACACGTCGCGGGCGCCCTTGTCATTGAGATAGCGGCTCGCGACGAACAGGAAATCCGACAGGCGGTTGATATAGCTCAGGACCTCGGGCGAGACGCTTTCGCCGCTGTCCTTCAGTTCTACCGTGATGCGCTCTGCGCGCCGGCAGATGGTGCGGGCAAGATGCAGATAGGCCGCGGCCGGTGTGCCGCCGGCGAGCACGAAGGTGCGCAGCGGAGCAAGCTCGGCATTGAGCTGATCGATTTCCTGCTCCAACCGCTCGACCTGCCGCGCATTGACGGCGAGCCGTTCGCCCGCCGGGCCCTTCCCCTTGTCGGGCGAGCAGAGATCGGCCGCGAGATCGAACAGGTCGTTCTGGATGCGGCCCAGCATGGCATCGATCTGCGGGGCCTCGGCGGTGTGCAGCCGCGCGACGCCGATGGCCGCCGTCACCTCGTCGACGGTACCGTAGGCCGAGACGCGCAGGTCATATTTCTTGCGCCGCTCGCCGTTGCCGAGCATGGTCGTGCCGTCGTCGCCGCTGCGCGTATAGATGCGGTTGAGAACGACCATCACGGTCTCCATGCGGCGAGTCGCACTCTTTCGCCGGGCTGATAAACATCTATCCTACCCCATTATGGCTCGGAGCCAACGTGGGAGGTAATGCCATGCGTCTTGCAATCACGATCCTCGTCGCGACCGCCGTGCTGCTAACCCCGGTCCTGGTCACGGCCCGGAGCGCCGCAGCGTCCGGGCTCGCGAGCGCGAAGGTCGCCTCGACCGATCTCTCGTCGGCGAAGAAAAAGAAGAAGAAGACCGAAGACAACCTCCAGGCCGCGCCGAGCGGGTCTCCTCCGCCGACCAAGTATTGAGGCGCGTCACCGCCCCATTGCCCAGATCGTGAGCATGATCACGACGACCGCCACGAACTGCAGCAGCACGCGCAGGCGCATCAGCTTCTGCGACGTGTTCGGCGATCCGCCTCGCATCATGTTCACGAGGCCGAGCACGAGCACGAGGGCGACCGCTCCGATCGCGATCGGCACGCCGTAATAATAGAGAAATTCCCCCATGGGTTCTCCCGGTGGCGCCAAGCCGCAACCGCCATCTTGCGCCGTCGCGTCCGTTTTACAAGACATCCGCGCTCTGGTGTGATCGCGGCGGGAGAGTGACATGACGGATGAGCGCGCCCAGCCCAAGGCCAGCACCATCGCCGCCCAGGCCTTGGGAGCGATCGAGCCGGAAACCAAGGGCGTCGTGCTGCCGCTGCACGTCGCCACGACCTTCATCCGCGACCCCGACAACCAATACCGCTCGGGCTACATCTATGCGCGGCCCGACAACGCCACCGTGCGCCATACCGAAGCCGTCCTGGCGGCGCTCGAAGGCGCGCCGGAAGCGCTGCTGTTCGGCTCCGGCATGGCGGCGGCGGTCGGCGTCGTGCTGGCACTGCCGTCCGGCGCGCATATCCTGGCGCCGCAGGTCATGTACTGGTCGCTGCGCAACTGGCTTGTGACCGCGGCACCGCGTTTCGGTTATCGCGTCGACCTCGTCGACATGGGCGATCTCGACGCGGTGCGTGCCGCGGCGCGCCCCGGAGACACAAAACTGATCTGGATCGAGACGCCCGCGAACCCGCTGTGGGGGATCACCGATATCGCGGCCGTCGCCGCGATCGCGCATGAGATCGGCGCGAAGCTTGCCGTCGACTCCACCGTCGCAACGCCGGTGTTCTGCCGGCCGCTCTCCCACGGCGCCGACATCGTGATGCATTCGGCGACCAAGTACCTCAACGGCCACTCCGACGTGATCGCCGGCGCGCTCGCAACCGCCAAGGTCGACGATCTCTGGACCGCGATCAAGACCGTGCGCGCGCAACACGGCGCGATCCTCGGGCCGTTCGAGGCCTGGCTGCTGATGCGCGGCCTGCGCACGCTCGACATCCGCGTGAAGGCGCAGACCGAGAGCGCGATGACGTTGGCGGACAGGCTCTCGCAGCATCCGTCCGTCTCGGATGTGCTCTACCCAGGCCTCCCGGCATTCCCCGGTCATGCCATCGCCAAGCGGCAGATGAGCGGCTTTACCGGCATGATGTCGATCCGCCTCAAGGGCGGCGAGCGCGCCGCGATCGATGCGGCCGCGCGCGTCGAAATCTGGAAGCGCGCGACGTCGCTCGGCGGCGTTGAAAGCCTGATCGAGCACCGCGCCTCGATCGAGGGCGCGAACTCGCCTTGCCCGCCCGACCTGCTGCGCATGTCGGTCGGCCTCGAAGACCTCGACGATCTCTATGCCGACCTCGACCGTGCGCTGCGCGCCGCGAACGCCTGAAGGAGCTTTCCTCGTGATGCTCGGCAAGACCGCGGCCACCACAGTGTTGCTCGCAGCGCTGATCGCGCCAACGCACGCGCAGACCGTCACGCTCGACCTCATCAACGAATATCCGGCCAACTCGATCGTCGGCGAAGCCGACGCGTATTTCGCCGACGCCGTCAGGCGGCTCAGCAACGGCCGCGTCGTGATCCACCCCGTGCCGGACGCCAAATCAGGCTTGCGGACGCGCGAACAGCTCAAGGCCGTTGCCGACGGAAAGTTCGCGATGGCGGACAGTTTCGGCGGAGCGCTCGGCGACGAAAATCCCGTCTTCTTGATGTCAACGCTGCCGTTCGCGACGCCCTCGCTCGCTGACGCCCGCGCGCTCTATGAGGCGGCGCGGCCACTCTATGAGCAAGCGTTCGCCGAGCGAAAGCAGAAGCTCCTTTACGTCGTTCCCTGGCCTCCGTCGGGCATCTGGTCGGCCGCGCCCGTGAGCGGCGTCGAGGCGCTGCACGCGCTCAAGATCCGCACTTACGACACGACCGGCACCGCGGTGTTCGCGAAAGTCGCGGCCGCCGCGGCGGTCGTCTCGTTCGCGGACCTCAATCCCAGGCTCGAAGGCGGCGACATCAACGCCGTGCTGTCGTCGGGCGACGGCGGCGCTGGCCGGCAGCTCTGGAAATTCCTGCGCAATTTCTCCGAGGTCGGCTACGCGATCCCATTGAGCTTCACGTCGATCTCGCTCGACGCTTGGGCGAGCCTCGATGATGCCGCGCGCGCCGCGATCGAGGAGTCCGCGCGCGGCATGGCCGAACGGCAATGGGCGGCGCTCGCAAGCCGCATCGCGGACAATTTCGCGCGCATGAGAGCAAACGGCGTCACGATCGACGAGACGCCGCCCGCGGACGTGATGGCCGCGCTACGCGCCGCTGCCGCACAGTCGATCGCCGCATGGCGGGCCAAGGCGAGCCCCGAGGCGCAAAACGTGCTGGCCGCGTTCCTCGCGCAAAAGCACTGACACCGTGGTGCGCTTCACCACTCACGATCCCCTGCCGCGCCAAAGGGTGAAGCCCGAAACTGCAATCACCGCCGCGAGCGCAAATTTGAGAACTTGAATGAGCGGTCCGGCGTGAAGGTCGAAAACGATCCAGAGCCAGCAACCCGGGATGAACAAGCCACATACGACGACGACGTAACGCAAGAGCTGACGCCGGAACTTGGCATACAGCGCCACGTCGCCCGGCTCGGCAGCAGCGCTGCCTTTGTCGCCAACGAGACGTAGCGCGAGCCGCCCGCCAAGGACCATCGCGACCGGCAGACCAAGACCAATCGACACGGCGGTGACCGCGGCGAGCACCAGCACGAACGGCAGAGGCTGCAGATCGGCGGGATTGGGATAGAGCAGCGTGATCGCCGGCAGCATCAGGCCGACCACCGCGAGCCCGGCGATCGCGATGAAGATCGCCGGGACGAACAGGAACATCCAGAGCGCCATCGCGGACGGCGGAATGGTTTCCCCGAGCGCAGCAAGGCGCGCTTTCTCGCCCTCGGTGTAGGAAAAACCCGGCCACCAATCCGACGTCGCGAACGCGATCGTCATGTTGGCGCCCCAGAAGCGCAACAGCCTCGCCTGGCCGTCAGTCAGCTCCGCCATCGCACCGTCGACTCGCTGATCGCGGTCGAGGGTGCGTCAATTGCTCCCGTCGAGCAATCGTCGCGCAATCAGCCTTTTTGCGTTTGTCATCGCCGATCGACTCAGTTCGAGCCGTCGAGCAACCTTCGGGCGATGACTTGCGCCTGGATTTCCGCCGCACCTTCGAAAATGTTGAGGATGCGCGCGTCGCAGAGCACGCGCGACACCGGATATTCGAGCGCGAAGCCATTGCCGCCGTGGATCTGCACGGCGTTGTCGGCGGCGGCCCAGGCGACGCGGGCGGCGAGCAGCTTCGCCATTCCGGCTTCGAGGTCGCAGCGCCGCCCGGAGTCCTTCTGCCGCGCCGCGTGGTAGGTGATCTGGCGCGAGATCATCACCTCGACCGCCATCATCGCGATCTTGTCGGCGACGCGCGGGAATTCCATCAGCTTCTGGCCGAACTGCACGCGCTCCTCGGCATAGCGGCGGCCAAGCTCCATCGCGGCCTGCGCGACGCCGATCGCGCGCGCGGCGGTCTGGATGCGCGCGGACTCGAAGGTCTGCATGAGCTGCTTGAAGCCCTGGCCCTCGACCCCGCCGAGCAGCGAGCCGGCCTTCACCTCGAAGCCGTCGAAGCCGATCTCGAATTCCTTCATGCCGCGATAGCCGAGTACCTCGATCTCGCCGCCCGACATGCCGGCCGCCGGGAACGGTTCTTCGTCCGTGCCACGCGGCTTTTCGGCGAGCAGCATCGAGAGGCCGCGGTAGCCCGGCTCTTGTGGATTGGTACGTACCAGCAAGGTCATCAGGTCGGCGCGAACCGGATGGGTGATCCAGGTCTTGTTGCCGTAGACCTTGTAGGTATCGCCTTCCTTCACGGCGCGGGTCTTGAGCGAGGCGAGATCGGAGCCGGTGTTGGGCTCGGTGAACACCGCGGTCGGAAGCACCTCGCCGGAGGCGAGCTTGGGCAGCCAATGGCTCTTCTGCTCGTCGGTGCCGCCGCCGAGGATCAGTTCGGCGGCGATCTCCGAGCGCGTGCCGAGCGAGCCGACGCCGATATAGCCGCGCGAGAGCTCCTCCGAGACGACGCACATGGACTCCTTGCCGAGCCCCATACCGCCGTACTCCTCGGGGATCGTCAGCCCGAACACACCGAGCTGCGACATCTGCGCCAGAACCTCGAGCGGGATGTAGCTGTTGGTGAGGTGCCAATCGTGGGCATGCGGGACCACTTCGGTCTCGGCGAACTTGCGCATCTCGTCGCGGATCGCCTCCAGCGTCTCGTCGAGGCCGCAATCGCCAACCGTCGCGCCGACATGGTCGCGCATCAGCTTGATCAGGCGTGCGCGGTTCTCCGGCGTATTGCCGGTCGCGATCAGCTCTTCGACCTCTGCGGTCACCCGGCCACCGACTTGCGCGATGCTCAGTCCGAGGTCGCCCGGGCGCACGAACTCGCCCTGGCTCATCGGGATGCCACCGAGCATCTGCGCCAGGTACTCGCCGAGCCCGATGCGCACGAGGAGCTCTTCGAGCTCGCCGAAGCGGCCGGCCGCGCTCATCCGTTCCGTGTAGGCGGCAAGCTGGCGCACGGCTTCCACGTAAGTGGCAAACCAAGCGAGCCCGTGCGCGGCACGTTGCTCGCGGTCGAGCAGGGCGCCGGACACGCGGCCATTCTTTGTTACACGCGGACTAACCGTGCGCGTCGCATCGGCGAGCAGCGCCTCGACCGCAATCGTCGCGGCGCGCGCGCTCGCGGTCAGGTCGGGGCCGGATTCAGGGCGGGGCGAGGCAAGCATTGAACACCTCCGGCCGGCATGCGGCGTCGGGCGATCCGGCCCGCGCAGTGCAACACAGGTTGCGTGCAGCGCACAAGAGCAATCCACGCCGGCCACAGCCGGGTCTTGGGCTAGCAACCGGCAGCAGCGCCTCAACGCCGTGTGCGCCCCCTCGGCAGGCGTCAGGTGCTTGGCGTGCATGAAGAATCAACGAAATTCACCTTCGCTTACCGTATTTGTTAACCAATCCGCGCTTGCATGGGCGGCGACGGTTCGTGTGGGGCGCCGCCCGGGCCGCGGCTATGCTTTTGAAACCCCCGGTGAACCCTGGGCCTTGCGGGAGCGCTGTTCATGTTCCTGTCCCGTCTGAGCACCGCGCTTTCGGTGCGCACCCGCCTGACCGTCCTGTCGCTGCTTCCGATCGTCGGCCTGGCGGCGATCGGGGTTTCCTATGTGGCGAGCGAACGCACCGTCGATGCGGCCTTCGCCAGCGTCCAGCAGTCCTCGCAGCTCGCCGATGCCAGCCGCGTGTTCAAGGACGCGCTCACCACCATGCAGGTGCGGGTCAAGGAATTCGTCGCGCAGCCACGTCCACATCTCATCGGCCAGTTCCAGGATAGCCACGCCGCCGCGCTGGCGAGCCTGAAGGCGATCGAAAGCCTGGTCGACGAGGCGGAGCGCCAGAACGTGGCGCTGCTGCAGGGGCGCGTCGTCGCCCTGAAGAACACGTTCGGGACGCTGACCGCCGACGAGGATGAACTCGGCCTGACCGAATTCGAAGGCATCCAGGGCCGCCTGCGCGATAGCGGCAGCCTGATGGAGCGGATCGCCAATGACGACAAATCCGCGCTGTCGGAGTCCGACCAGAAGAAAATCCTCGGGCCCATGATGCTGATGCGCCGCTACGAGGTCGAGTACCGGCTCAATCGCAGCGAAACGGCGCAGACCCAGTTCAACGAGGCCGCCACGACGCTCGACAAGGTGCTCGGCGCGATTACCGCGACTGCCGAGGTGAAGCAGCAGCTCAAGGCCCAGGTGAAGAGCTACACCGAGGCGTTCGAGGCCTGGATCGCAAGCTCCGCCAAGGTGGAGCGTTCGAACGCCGTGATCGTGGCCGAGACGCGCCAGATGTTGCCGGCAGCCGACGAGATCATCGCGGCGGCAGGGCGCCGCGCGACCGCGGCCGCGGCCGGCGTCGCGCAATCGCAGGCCCGCACCAAGGCTCAGATCATCGCGATCGCGGTCGCCGTGGTGGTGCTTGGCCTGCTGCTGAATTCGCTCATCGGCCGCAGCATCACCAAGCCGCTGGCAGGCCTCGCCGCCGCGATGGAGCAGCTCGCCTCCGGCGACACATCGGTGGCCATTCCCGCGACCGACACCAAGGACGAAATCGGCGCCATGGCGCGCACCGTCATCGTATTCCGCGACAACGCGGTCGAGCGCGAGCACCTCGCCAAGTCCCAGCAGAAGACCGTGCTGGACCGCGAGCGCCGCACCGAGACGATCGCCGCCACGATCGTGCGGTTCGAGCACACCGTCGACGAGGCGCTCGCGAAGGTCCGCGGAGCCGCCACACGGCTGGAGACCGCCTCGCGCGCGCTCAATGGTGCGGCGGACGCGGTGTCGTCGGAGGCAAAGGACGCCGAGGAGCGCGTCGGCGCCGCATCGCTGAACGTCACGTCGGCCGCGAGCTCGGCCGAGGAACTGACGACCTCGATCGGCGAGATCGCCATGCAGGCTGCGACTTCGACCGAGGTCGCAAGCCGGGCCGTGATGGAGGCGCAGCGCACCGTGCAGACGATGTCGCAGCTCGGCGCCGCCGCGACCCGCATCGGCGAGGTGATCGGCCTGATCCAGGCGATCGCCGGCCAGACCAACCTGCTCGCGCTCAATGCCACCATCGAGGCGGCGCGCGCCGGCGACGCCGGCCGCGGCTTCGCGGTCGTCGCCTCGGAGGTGAAGAACCTCGCCGGCCAGACCGCGAAGGCGACCGAGGAGGTCGCCGCCCAGATCGGCGCGATCCAGTCGGCCGCGGGCGATTCGGCCGAGGCGATCGAGCAGGTCAACGCCATCATCGCCGAAATGTCGGGCATCGCGGCGCGCGTCGCGGCCGCCGTGGAAGAGCAGAACGCCGCGGTTGCGACCATCGCGGAAGGCGTCAACCGCGCGTCCGCCGAGGCCCGCTCCGGCGCCGAAGCGATGACCCGCGTCGCGGGTGCCTCGACCGACGCCCGCTCGACCGCCGACGACGTGAAGGCGCTGGCCGAAGCGCTCGCAAGCGACGCCGAGCGGCTGGATTCCGAGGTGCGGCGTTTCCTCAGCGAAGTGCGCGCGGCGTAGCGGATCGGTCATCCCGGCCGAGCGCGCAGCGCGAGAGCCGGGATCCATAGACACAATCCGTGCGATTCTGCGTTATTCGTGGTTATGGATTCCGGGCTCGCGCCTTCGGCGCGCCCCGGAATGACCACGGGAGCGCTCGTTGCACCTTCTACGCCGCTACTTTCGCATTGCGCTCGGCGCGTTCTACGC
>CAYZMR010000028.1:0-23476 GCA_964479515.1 uncultured Hyphomicrobiales bacterium
CGAGGGCATCGCCGCCTTCAACGAGAAGCGCAAGCCGAAGTTCAAGGGCAAATAAGGCGCGTGATCCCGAAAAGTGTGAAGCGGTTTTCGGAACAAGATCACGCGCCAACGAAGGAGCACGAGATGGCCGAATTTATCGAAGTCCGCGAGGTCGGCCTGCGCGACGGCATCCAGAACATCAAGACGGTCGTGCCGACCGAGCTCAAGCTCGCCTGGATCAAGGCGGAAGTCGCGGCCGGCGTGCGCGACATCGAGGTGTGCTCGTTCGTGCCGCCAAAGCTGCTGCCGCAGTTCGCCGACGCCGAAGAGGTGACGAAGGGCGCGCTTGCGATCCCGGGCCTGACGGTCGCGGCGCTGATGCCGAACCTCAAGGGCGCCGAACGCGGCGCCGCGCTCGGCGTGCACCGGCTCGATTACGTCGTGTCGGTGAGCGAAACCCACAACCTGAACAACGTGCGCCGTTCGACCGCGGATTCGCTCGCGGACTTGCAGCGCATCGCGGATTTCCTCAAAGGCATCGAGGCCGCCAAGCGACCGCGTCTTCTCTGCGGGCTGGCGACCTCCTTCGGCTGCACCTTCGAGGGCAACGTGCCGCACGACCGCGTCGTGCAGTTCGCCGAAAAGGTCGCTGCCATCGGTGTCGACGAGATCGCGCTTGCGGACACGGTCGGCTTCGCCAATCCGAACGCGATCCGCACACTGTTCAAGCGCGTGCGCGCCGCCATCGGTCCGAACTTCGTGCTGGCATCGCACTTCCACGACACGCGCGGGCTCGGCATCGCCAACGTCTCGGCGGCGATTGACGTGGGCGTGCGCCACTTCGATGCCTCGCTCTGCGGGCTCGGCGGCTGCCCGTTCGCGCCGGGCGCGACCGGCAATATCGTGACCGAGGACGTCGTGTTCCTCGCCGAGTCGCTCGGTTTCAATACCGGCATCGATCTCGACAGACTGATCGAGGCGCGCGAGGTCGTGCAGAAGGCGTTGCCGAACGAAGCCCTTTACGGACAGATGGCGAAGGCCGGGCTGCCGAAGGGCTTTTCCTACGCGGAGAGCCGCCGGGCGGCGTAGCGAAGCCGGATCATGTAGCCCGGGTTGAGCGCAGCGAAACCCGGGACGTGTTTGGCTGCAAATTACCCGGCTTTCGCTGCGCTCAAGCCGGGCTACGAACGGCGCGGGCCTGAGCCGCAGTGGAGATCTGTTGGTGAACATAGAGAGCCCGATCAAGGACGGCGTCGCGGTCTCGCTCGAGCTCGGCGAGGACTATCCCGAGTTGCGCGAAGCGGTGCGGCGCATCTGCGCCAAATATCCTGGCGCCTATTGGCGTGACCTGGAGGATCGTTCCGCCTATCCGACCGAGCTGGTCGCGGACCTCACCGCCGGCGGCTATCTGGCGGCGCTGATCCCGCAACAATATGGCGGCGCCGGGCTGCCGATCCGCGCCGCCGCCGCGATCCTGGAAGAGATCAATGTCGCGGGCTGCACGGCGACGCAGTGCCACGCGCAGATGTACATCATGGGCACGCTGTTGCGGCACGGGAGCGAAGCGCAGAAGCAGCGCTATCTGCCTGGCATCGCGAGCGGCGCACTGCGCCTGCAGGCCTTCGGCGTAACCGAGCCGACAACCGGCTCCGACACGACCAAGCTCAAGACCCGCGCGGTGCGCAAGGGCAACGACAAATATGTCGTCAACGGCCAGAAAGTCTGGACTTCGCGCGCGCTGCACTCCGACCTGATGCTGCTGCTCGCCCGCACCACGCCGGTCGAGGAGGTGAAGAAGCGCTCCGAAGGCCTGTCAGTGTTCCTCGTCGACATCCGCGAGTCCCGCGGCAAGGGCATGGACATCCGCCCGCTCAAGGCGATGGTGAACCACAACACCACGGAAGTGTTCTTCGACAATCTCGAAGTGCCGGCCGAGAACCTGATCGGCGAGGAAGGCCAGGGCCTGCGCTACATCATGGACGGCATGAATGCCGAGCGGATCCTGGTCGCCTCGGAAGCCGTCGGCGACGGCCGCTGGTTCCTCAACAAGGCGGTCGACTACGCCAACAGCCGCGTCGTGTTCGGCCGCAGCATCGGCAAGAACCAGGGCGTGCAGTTCCCGCTCGCACGCGCTTACGCCGAGCTTGAGGCCGCCGACATGATGTGCCGCCGCGCGGCCGCGCTGTTCGACGCGCAGGTGCCGTGCGGCGCGGACGCCAACATGGCGAAGCTGCTCGCGTCCGAGGCCTGCTGGAAGGCGGCCGAGGCCGCGATGCAGACGCATGGCGGCTTCTCGTATGCCAAGGAGTACGACATCGAGCGCAAATGGCGCGAGGTGCGGCTCTATCAGATCGCGCCGATCTCGACCAACCTCGTGCTCGCGTATCTTGGGCAGCACGTGCTCGGCATGGAGCGGTCTTACTGACATGAACGCCACCGAGCGCCTCGGCGCATTCGTGGCGCGTAGCGTGACCGCGCCGCTCGCACCCGCGGTTGCGGAGCGCGCGGCCTGCTGTCTGCTCGACGTGATCGCGCTCACCTTGATGGCGCGCGAAGAGCGCACATTCCGCGCGATGCGCGCCGCCGTGACGACGGTCGCGCCCGGCGAGGGCACGGCGCGCATCTGGGCGGACGGCGCGCACGTCGTGCTCTCGGAGGCCGTGACGACGAACGCGCTCGGCGCGCATGCGCATTTCCACGACGACAGCGACCATCCGTCCTGGAGCCACCCGGGCTCGCTGATCGTGCCACTCGCGGTCTCGCTCGGCGAGGCGACGGCTGAGCCGCTCGAGCAGGTACTGCGTGCGATTGCCGTCGGCTACGCGACGCTGGAATGGATGGGCGCGGACGAAAAGGTCGCGCGACCGCTGATCGCACGCGGCCTGCGGACCACGCCGACGCTCGGCACCATCGGTGCCGCCGCGACCGCCGCGGTCGGCCTCAAGCTCGACGCCGCCCAAGCCTTCAACGCGATGGCGATGTCGGCCTGCATCACCGGCGGCACGGTCGAGCCGGTGCGCTGCGGCTCGGACGAGTGGCGCGCGCATGCCGCGCAGGCGGCGCATGGCGGGTTGCGCGCCGCGCAACTGGCGAAAGGTGGCGTCCTCGGCGCGCCCGACGCGCTCGAAGGGCCGCGCGGCTTCCTGCGCGCGCTCGTGGGGCTTGACGCGACGCCGGAACGCTGGCGCAGCGATCCGAACCCGGAGGCGATCCTGCGTGCGATCGCGAAGCCTTGGGCGGCGCTCGGCGACAATTGTCCGGCGGTCGCGGCCGCGAAGCTCCTGTGCGACGACGGCATTGACCCGGCCGCGATCCGACGCGTCATCATCACGATGTGGCGGCCCTACACCGAATATCCCGGCACGGCCTATGGCGGTCCGTTCGATCGCACCGTGCAGGCGCTCGCCAGCACGACGTTCTGCGTCGCCGCGATGCTGGCGAACGGCGCGCTCGAATACGACATCCCGGAGAACCATCGCCAGGACGAGAACATCCTCCGGCTCGTCAGGCTGTCGACCGTCGAGCCTGACGACATCGGCACGCATATGGATGCGAGCGTCGAGGTCGAGTTGGCCGACGGCAGCCGCCGCAAGCATTTGTCGCGCGAGGCGCCGCAGACGATCTTCTTCCATGACCGCGCAACCGCGATCGGCCTGTTCGAGCAGCGCCTCGTCGGCTGCGGTTACCCCGCGGGCCGCGGGCGCGACATCGCGACGGCGCTGCTCGATGCGGCGGCGGGGCTCGGCGCGATGGATATCCGCACGCTGCTCGACCGGCTCAAGACCGCGTGAACGAGCTCAACTCCCCTTGAACTTCGCCGGCCGCTTGGCGTGGAACGCCTCCACGCCCTCCTTGAAATCATCCGATTGCCGCAAGCGGCTGTAACAATGGCCTTCGAGCTCGATCGCGATCGAGAGCGTTGAATCTTCCGTGTCGTTGAGCAGCTTCTTGGCGGTGCGCTGTGCGAGCGGCGCGAAGGTCCGCAACTCGTCGACCAGCGCGTCGGTCGCCTTCTCGAGCTCGGCATCAGGCACGCATTCGGTCGCGATGCCCCAGTCGTAGGCCTGCTTGGCGGGGATGCGGCGCGAGCGCATCACGATATCCTTGGTGCGGGTGATGCCGACGATCTTCTGCAATCGCGCCGAGCCGCCGGAGCCCGGAATCTGTCCGAGCCGCTGCTCCGGCAGCGCGTAGAATCCGGTCTCGGACACGAGGCGGAAATCGCAGGCGAGCGACAATTCGAAGCCGACGCCGAAGCAATAGCCGCGGTTCGCCACGATCACGGGTTTTGCGCAGCGCGCCGGCGCCGCGATGTTCCAGGCGAGCTTCGACACGGTCTCCGGCGTCGCCTCCATGAAGCCCTTGATGTTGCCGCCGGAGGAAAAGTGCTCGCCGTTGGCGCGCAGCACGATCACGCGCACGCGCGGGTCCTCGTCCAGCGTCTCGAACACGACTCGAAGCTGATCGCGCTGCGGCATCGACACGATGTTGAACGGCGGCCGATCGAGGATCACGTCGGCGCGCTCGCGGCTCTCGTCGATCTCGACGCGGAAGCCGTCGAGCTTGACGAGGCGCGGATCGGTGAAGGTCATGGGAGTCATGCGGCGGTTCCTCGTTCTGGCTCGTATTCGCCCGCGACCAGCTTGCGGCGCAACAGCTTGCCGACCGGCGATTTCGGAATCGCCGCGACGAAGACATAGCGGCGCGGGCGTTTGAAGTTCGCGAGCCCAGAGGCGCGGCAGAACGCATCGAGCTCGGCGTCGTCGATCGTGGCGCGTCGCCTCACGAAGGCCGCGACGATCTTGCCCCAGCGCGCGTCGGGCAGGCCGACGACCGCGATCTCCGAGACCGCCGGGTGCAGCGAGAGGCAGCTCTCGATCTCGACCGGCGAGACGTTCTCGCCGCCGGTGATGATCATGTCGTCGACGCGGCCGGTGACGAACAGGTCGCCGTCGGCGTCGATAGTGCCGGTGTCGCCGGTGAAGTACCAACCTTGCCGCAAGGCCTTCGCGTCGGCGTCGGGCCGGCGCCAGTAGCCCTCGAAGGCCTCGTCGCTTGCAAGATGCGCGACGATCTCGCCCGCTTCCCCGACGGCGGCGATCTCATCCGGCGTGGCCGCGCCGAGCCGCACGACCCGGATCATCTGGTTGATGCCGGCGCGCCCGGCCGAGCCGGGCTTCGCAGGCGCGTTCTGGTCGATCGTGAAGGTGTAGATTTCCGACGAGCCGTAATGATTGACGAAAAGCTCCGGCTTGAACGCCGCCGTCAGCTCCTTCAGCAGGCCGTCGGTCATCGGCGCGCCCGCGAAGCCGAGCTTACGCACCGAGCCGACGTCGGTCGCGCCGAAATGCTCGTGGTGCACGAGATCATGATAGAGCGTCGGCACCAGGTAGAGATTGCTGATCCGTTCGGCCTCGATCAGCTCCAGCGCACGCGCGGCATCGAAGCGCGGCAGGCATACGAACGTGCCGTTGATCAGCGACATCGCGAGCAGCGAGCGTACCCCCATCGTGTGATAGAGCGGCATGACGCCGAGCGTGCGCTCGCGTGCCGAATAGAGGTTCTGCGCCACATGCGCGACCGCCGCGGCGCGCTCGGCGCGCTGGCGGCGCGGCACACCCTTCGGCCGCGCCGTGGTGCCGGATGTGTAGAGCATCACCGACCAGGCCTCGGCGTCCGCCTGTGGCGACGCGTCCGGGGCGTCGAGCGCGAGCCATCCCTTGAAGTCGTCCATGGTCACGCGCGGACACCCGGCCTTGCAGGCACGCACGGCCTCGCTCGACACGTCCTCGTACAGGAGCGCTTTCGCTTCGGCGTCTTCGCACACGAAATCCAGATCGTCCGCGCTCGCGCGCCAGTTCAACGGCGTGATGATGATGCCGGCGAACTGGCAGGCCCAGTGCAAGGTCGCTGCTTCCCAGCGGTTTTGCAGCACCGTTACGAGGTGATCTCCCGCCCGCAGCCCGAGCGCGTCGAGACCCGCGACGATGCGCGAGATGCGGCGGTACCACTCCATGTAGGTCAGCCGCACGTCGCCGTCGACGATCGCGAGCGCGCGTGGATCGCGCGCGACGCTCGCCAGGAAGCTCGTGCCGAGGTCAAGCATCGCGCAGCCTTTTCGCGGCATCGAGCGCCGCCGCGACGATCGGCACATAACCGGTACAGCGGCACAGATGCCCGCCGAGGAATTCACGCAACTCCGCCTCGCCGGGGTCCGGCGTCTGGCGCAGGTAGCAGTCGAGCGACATCAGGATGCCGGCGGTGCAGAAGCCGCATTGCAGCGCGTGATGGCGCCGGAACGCGTCCTGCAGCACCGAGAGCCGGCCGGGCTCGGGCGCGAGCCCCTCGACAGTGCGGATGTGCGCGCCGTCGACCTGCACCGCCAGCGTCAGGCACGCGCGCGCCGTCGCGCCGTCGATCTGGATCGTGCAGGCGCCACAGACGCCGTGCTCGCAGCCGACATGCGTGCCGGTCAGGGCGAGCGTATGGCGCAGGAAGTCGGTCAGCAGCATGCGCGGCTCGGCCTCGCCTTCGACCGCGCGGCCGTTGATCTCGAGGCGTACGCGGTGGCGCGCGTCGGCGCTCAGGCGCGGCATTGGCGCGCCTCCTCGATCGTTGCGTGGCCAAGCTTGCGCACCAGCCTGCGGCGATAGTCGGCGGTCGCGTGCAAGTCGTCGCGCGCCTCGAGATCGGCCGCGAAGGCCTCGAGCGCGTCGTCCAACGCCGTGCCGTCGAGACCATCAAAGTCGCGTGCAACCGGCCGGTCCGCGACGCCGCCGATCGCCAGACGGACGCCTTTGTCGTTCGCCACCGCCGCGCAGGCGACGATCGCGAAGTCACCGTGCCGCCGCGCGAACTCGCGGAACGCGAAGCCTTGGCCGTCACGGCGGCAGGGAAATCGCACCGCCTCGATCAGTTCGTCATCGTGGCGATCCGTCGACATCAGGCCGGTGAAGAAGTCGTCCGCCGC
Organism: uncultured Hyphomicrobiales bacterium; assembly: GCA_964479515.1. Lineage (GTDB taxonomy): Bacteria > Pseudomonadota > Alphaproteobacteria > Rhizobiales > Xanthobacteraceae > PALSA-894. The sequence continues at coordinate 6,950 of CAYZMR010000028.1, forward strand.
GACGTTGCGTCGGCCTCCTTTTGACGATAGCGCGACGTCGCCGCGAAGCGCGACGAGGCAGAGCGGCAGTTCAGCGCTCGGGTCGGCGAGCGCGATGGAACCGCAAACGGTGCCGCGCGCGCGCGTCTGCGCATGCCCGACCCACGGCAGAGCTTCTGTCAGCAAGGGCTGCTGCTTCAACGTGGACGAGGTCAGCAGCTCGGCCTGGCGTACCGCCGCGCCGACGCGGATGGTGCCGTCCTCGATCGTGATTGTCGCGAGTTCCGGCACGTGCATGATGTCCACAAGCACCTTCGGCCGCGCCATCCGCATCGACAGGAGCGGCACCAGCGTCTGTCCGCCGGCGATCACGGCAGCGTCGCCGCCTTCGTCGGCCAGCACCGCGTGCGCCTCCGCGAGCGAGCCCGCGCGACAATAGTCGAACGGCGCGGGCTTCATGCCGCCTCGCGCGGCAACAGCGCCGCGAGCTTGGCTGGCGTCAGCGGCAGGTCGATCTCAGCAATCCCGAGCGCGTCCGCGACCGCGTTCGCGAGGCAGACCGGCGTGCTCATGCAGTTCCCCTCGCCGACGCCCTTGGCGCCGAGCGGCGTGAACGGGGAGGGGGACTCGTAGTGCAGGATCACCGGCGCCGGCACCTCGGTCGCGGTCGGCAGGAGATAGTCGGCGAAGGTGCCGGTGCGGAAACTGCCGTCGTCGCCATAGACGAATTCCTCGTACACGGCGGCGCCGAGCGCATGCGCGAAGCCGCCGGTGACCTGCCCCGCCACCATGCCGGGATGCAGCACGCGGCCGCAGTCATGCATCGTGACGTATTTGTCGATGCGCACCGCGCCGGTGACGCGATCGATCTCGACGCCGCAGAAATCGAAGATGAAGCCGTGGCAGAGCGAGGAATTGATGTCGTCGTCGTCCGACGGCGCCGCGAGCTGCGGCGGCGTCCAGAACACGGTCTCGCGGATCGCCTGGTCGCCATCGCGGAGCGTGCCGGGCGCCCAGTGGCTCGTTGCCGCGAGCCGGCCGAACGGCAGCGCGTTATCCGGATTTCCCCGCGCTCGGACGCGCCCGGCGGCGAACTCGATCTCGCCGGCCGCCACGTTGAGCTGCGCCGCGGCCGCGCTCCCGAGCCTTGCCTTGATCCGTTCCGCCGCAAGCTGCACGGCGCCGCACACGGCCGGCGCGAAGCGGCTGGAATAATTGCCCGATGCGATCGACCAGGCGTCGCGCGCCGTATCCATCTCGGTGATCACCCGGATGTCCTTCGGCGTGAGGCCGAGCGCGTCGGCGACGATCTGTGCCACCACCGTGCGATGTCCCTGGCCTTGCGGGACCGACGCGACATGCACGCTGACCGCGCCCGCCGGGTCGAGCGCGATGGTGGCGGTCGCCTGCGCGCCGTTCTTCGGGCCGGCCTTGCGGCGTTCCTCCGGCGTCAGCACGGTCGTGATGTAACCCATGTTGGAGACGCTCGGCTCGACCACTGCCGTATAGCCGATGCCGTAGAGCCGGCCGTCGGCGCGCGCCTGCTTTTGACGCGTGCGCAACTCCGCGAGTCCGCCTTCGTCGATCGCCTGCGCGACCGACGCCGGATAGTCGCCGGAATCGAGCAGTCCGCCGGTCGCGGTGCGATACGGAAACGCGCCGCTCGGCACGAGATTGCGGCGGATCATGTCGAGCGGGTCGAGCTTCAGTTCGGTCGCGATGCGCTGCATCAGCCGTTCGAGCGCGTAATAGACCTGCGGTCCGCCGAAGCCGCGATTGAGGCCCGTCGGCGTCTTGTTGGTCAGAACGACGCGATTGCGCACCGAAACGTTGCGGATGTCGTAGGCGCCGGTGAGATTGCCGTGCATGCGGTAGAGCGTGGCGGGCTCGGGCGCGCGGATATGCGCGCCGACGTCCTCGACCTGGTCCCAGGCCAGCGCGGTCACCCGGCCATCGGCCGCGACGGCCGCTTCGAGATGGATCATCCGGTTGGTGGACGACACCGAGGCCGCGAGGTGCTCCAGCCGGTCCTCGATCCATTTCACCGGCCGGCCCGCCACGCGTGCCGCGATCCCCATCAGGGCGATATAGGGAAACACGCCCTGCTTGACGCCGAAGCTGCCGCCGGAATCCGGCGGCGTACGCAGACGCAGCCGGTTGCCCGGTACTTTCAAGGCGCGCGCAATCACCGGGTGGATGCTGAACGGGCCCTGGAAGTTGGCGAGGATATCGTAGGAGTCCTCGCCGGGATCGTAGTCGGCGACAACGCCGTAGGTCTCGATCGGAGTGCAGGAATTGCGCGGATAATGCACGTCGACCGCGACGCGATGCGCCGCTTCGGCGAATGCTTTCTCCGGATCGCCGTAGCGGAACGAGCGGTCGCTCGCGATGTTTGAGCCGAGGCCTGCGTGCAGTACCGCGCTCGCCGCATCGAGCGCGTCGCGCGGATGCACCACGCAGGGCAGCGGCTCGTAGTCCACCTCGATCAGATCGAGCGCGTCCTCGGCAAGATAACGGTCGGCTGCGACCACGACGGCGACCGGCTCGCCGACATAGCGCACGCGTTCGACCGCGATCGGCCAGCATTGGATCGGCGCCCGGATGCCGGCGAGCAGCGGCCCGCCGAGCCGCGTGACATCCGCCGCCGTGATGACCGCCGCAACGCCTTTCGCGGCACGCGCCGCATCGGCGTCAATCCCGCGGATCAGCGCATGGGCGTGCGGCGAGCGCAGGATCGCGGCATGCAGCGTGCCGGGTGGGACGCCGAGATCATCGATATAGCGGCCGCGGCCGGTGAGCAGCGCTGCGTCTTCCACCCGCTCGATCGATTGGCCGATCCAAGCCATTATTCGGTCATTCTGGCGTTTCCTCGACGAAAGCGCATTGTCGCGCAAACAACACCTCGCGCAAAGCACCTCTGCGACAACCTAGCATCGATTGATCTTAGGAGCGGCGACAGCCAAGATCGCCCGTGATCTTTTCGTCGAGAGTTGGCTGATGTCCTGGATGATCGGTGTCGACGTGGGCGGCACCTTCACGGATTTCTTCGCATTCGACGATTCCACCGATCGGATTGTCCTCCATAAGGTCCCCTCGACGCCGGCCAATCCCGCGCAGGCGGTGATTTCCGGCCTGCGCGAGCTTGGCGCCCGTCACGATATCGACCTTGCCGCCATCACCCGGCTCTCCCACGGCACGACGGTCGCTACCAATGCGTTGATCCAGCGCCGCGGCGGCAAGGTCGCGCTCGTGGTGACGGAGGGCTTCCGCGACCTGATCGAGATCGGGCGGCAGATCCGCCCGCACGTGTTCAGCCTGCAGGCGGACTATCCCGCTCCGCTGGTGCCGCGCGAGCTGCGCTTCGAGGCGCCGGAGCGGATCACCGCGGACGGGAGCGCCGTGAAGGCGCTGTCGCCCGAGTCGCTGCCCGCGCTCGTCGCGGCGGTCGGCGTCGCCAAGCCCGATGCCTGCGCGGTGTGCCTGTTGTTCTCGTTCCTCAATCCCGCCCATGAGGCCATGATTCGCGACGCGCTCGCCGCCGCCTATCCCGACATGTACCTGTCGATCTCGAGCGAAGTGCAGCCGGAATTCCGCGAATACGAGCGGCTCTCGACCACGGTGCTCAACGCCTATCTGCAGCCGGTGATCGACCGCTATCTCGGCGAATTTGCCCGCGGCCTGGCCGAGGCCGCGCCGAACGCGGCGCTCGGGATCAATCAGTCCGCCGGCGGCCTGATGTCGGTCGCGCGTGCCCGCCACGTGCCGATCCGCACGGCGCTCTCGGGACCTGCGGCGGGCGCGGTCGGCGCGATCCACATGGCGCGGCTCTCCGGCGTGCCGGATGTCATTTCGCTCGACATGGGCGGCACCAGCGCCGACGTGGCACTGATCCGCAACTACACGGCCGGCACGACCTTCAATAAATGGATCGAGGGCTATCCGGCCCGGATTGCTTCGCTCGACATCAACGCGGTCGGCGCGGGGGGCGGCTCGATTGCGTGGTTCGACCGCGACGGCCTGATGAAGGTCGGCCCGCAGAGCGCGGGCGCGCGACCCGGTCCTGCCTGCTACGGCCATGGCGGCACCGACGCGACCGTGACCGACGCGAACCTCGTGCTCGGCCGGCTCTCCCCGAAAGGCCTGCTCGGCGGCGACATGGCGCTCGACGAGGCGCTGGCGCGCAACGCGATTGCGCCGCTCGCCGAGCGCCTCGGCTTCACCGTGGAGCGCACCGCGCATGGCATGCTCGGCATCGTCGTCGCCAACATGGTACGGGCGATCCGCGCGGTCTCGGTCGAGCGCGGGCACGATCCGCGCGGCTTCACGCTTTTGCCGTTCGGCGGCGCCGGGCCGCTGCACGCGACGGATGTCGCGAAAAGCCTCGGTATCCGCCGCTGCCTCGTGCCGCTCGCGCCCGGCATTCTGTGCGCGCAGGGCCTGATCGTGTCGGATCTGCGCGAGACCTTCGTGCGCACGGCGGTCACGCCGCTGACCGACGCGCGCATGGGTGACGTGATCGCGCGGGTCGTCGAGCTCAAGGCGCAGGCGGATGCCTGGTTCGACGCGGAGGCCGTCGGCAAGAGCGAACGCAAGATCGACGTCGTGCTCGATGCCCGTTACGTCGGGCAGAACTTCGAGCTCGCGATCGCGCTTGGCGACACCTCGCCGCTGCCGGCTGCCTCGGATATCCGCCAGCGTTTCTTTGCCGAGCACGAGCGCGCCTATGGTTTTCACAATCCGGCCGATCCGGTCGAGATCGTGAATTTCCGCCTGATCGCGGTCGGCGGCCTGCGCCAGCCCGCGACGCGGCCGGCCGAACCGCGCACGCACGGCAAGCCCGAGTCCGCCACGCGCCGGATGGTCTGGTTCTCGGCCGACGCGGCCGAAGATACGCCGATCTATGATCGCGCGGCGCTGGCGCCGGGCGACGCCATCCAGGGACCCGCCGTGATCGAGCAACTCGATTCCACCACGCTGTTGTTTCCCGGCGACCGCGCGGCGGTCGATCCCTTTCTCAACCTTATTGTCGAGCTGTCATGAGCATCGATCCGATCACGCTCGAAATCATGTCGAATGGACTCAAGTCCATCGCGGACGAAACTTACATTGCGCTGATGAAAAGCGCCTATTCGACCAACATCAAGGAGCGCCACGACCATTCGACCGCCGTGATCGATCCGCGCGGGCGGCTGATCGTGCAGGCCGAGAACTCGCTCGCCATTCACTTGGGCTCGATGATGGGGCTGATGAACACGCTGCTCGCCAAGATGCCGCTCTCGGACGTGCGCGAGGGCGACATCTTCATCTCCAACGACCCCTTCGTCGCCGGCGGATCGCATCTGCCGGACGTGAACATGGCGATGCCGGTGTTCGCCGACGGCAAGCTCGTCTGCTTCATGTGCGACATCGCGCACCATGCCGACATCGGCGGCATCACGCCCGGCAGCATGGCGGGCGGCACCGAGATCTACCAGGAAGGCACCCGCATCCCGGTGATCCGGCTGTTCCGGGCGGGCGAGCTGCAAAGCGACATCCTCGACCTGCTGCTGCTCAACGCGCGCGTGCCCGAGGAGCGGCGTGGCGACTATTTCGCGCAGGTCGCTGCTTGTCGGCTGGGCGTGCGGCGCATCGGCGAGATGATCGAGGCGCGTGGCATTCCGCTGCTCGAAGCGGCGTTCGACGAGATCATCCGCCGCACGCGCGAGCGTCTGCTGGAGGCGCTGACGCGCATCCCGCCTGGCGAATACAGCTTCGAAGACGTGATGGACGACGACGGCGTCGGCACCACCAACATCCCGATCAAGCTGCGCGTCACCGTGCCGCCGCACGGCGGCAACCAGAAGGTCATGTTCGATTTCACCGGCACCGGGCCGCAGGTGAAGGGCAACATCAATTCGACGCCGACGGTGACGCTCGCGGGCGTGCTGTATTCGCTCAAGGCGCTGCTCGACCCCGACGTGCCCAACAACCAGGGCCTGATCGATCTGGTCGACATCCACGCCCCGCTCGGCACGCTGATCAACGCGAAATTCCCGGCGGCGGTGGCGGCGCGCGCCAATACGGCGCAGCGCATCGTCGACGTGGTGATCGGCGCGCTCGCGCCCGCAATCCCGGAGGCCGCGGTCGGCGCCGCGAACGGCGCGAACACCACGGCCGTCTTTTTCGGCCACGATCCGCGCCACGACCGCGACTACGTCTATCTGGAAACGCTCGGCGGCGGCTTTGGCGGGCGCTTCACCAAGGACGGCAAGGACGGCGTGCAGGTGCACATCACCAACACGTCGAACCTGCCGGTGGAATCGATCGAGATGGAATATCCGCTGCTGGTCGAGAGCTACGGCTTCGTCCAGGACTCGGGCGGAGCCGGCACCCATCGCGGCGGGCTTGGGCTGCGCCGCGTCGTGCGCCCGGTCGGCCACACCATGACGTTTTCCGGCCAGGGCGAGCGTTTCGTCAACCACCCCTGGGGCATCTTCGGCGGCGGCAGCGGCGGCACCGGAAAATTCGTCAAGCTGAGCCACGGCGCCGAAGTGCCGCTGCCGACCAAACCGGCGAACCTCGAAGTGAAGTCCGACGAGGCGATTATGGTCGAGACGCCGGGCGCGGGCGGCTATGGGCCGCCGAGCGGGCGCGACAGGGCGGCAATCGAAAACGATCTCGTGTCGGGCAAGTTCTCTGGCGACTTCATCAAGGAACATTACGGCTTCGAGCCGAAGGGCAAGGCATGAGCTACGACGCGATCGTCATCGGCGCCGGCATCAGCGGCGCCTCTACGGCCTATCAGTTGAAGAAAGCCGGCGCGAAGACGCTGCTGATCGAACGCGGCGAGCCGGCGAGCGGCGGCACCGGAAAAAGCGCCGCCATCATACGCCAGAGCTACTCCACTCCGCTGCTCGTGCGTCTGGCGCGCGCCAGCATCATGATGTTCGAAAATTCCCGCGCCGAGCTCGGCAAGGACGCGGGCTTCTCCCAGGTCGGCTACTGCTTCGTCGTGTCGCAAGACATGCTGGAGGGCGCCAAGAAGAATGTCGCGATGCAGAGGAGCCTCGGCATCGTGAACGAATGGTCCGACGGCCCCGGCTTCCCGCAGCACCTGCCCGACATCAACCCGGACGGCATCGCCGGCATCGTCTATGAGCCGCATGGCGGCTACGCCGATCCCGTTCAGGCGACAGAGGCCTATGTCGGCGCATTCAAGGCGCTCGGCGGCGAATTCCGGGCGCGCACGCCGGTGCGGCGGCTGTTGCGGCAAGGCGATCGCATCACAGGCATCGAGCTCGACACTAGCGAGGTCGGCGCCAACATCGTGGTCAACGCGGCCGGTCCCTGGGCAAAGCCGCTCGCCGAGAGCGCGGGCCTCGATCTCCCCATGCGCTCGGTGCGTGAGCAGGACACGGTGTGGCAGGTGCCCGCAGGCCGCACGATCCCGAAGACCTCGATCTCGATGGGGGTCGATGCCTGCTACTACCGGCCGCTCGGGCAGGGCCGGTTCATCATCGGGCGCGGCTTCCCGAAAGAGTACTTCGACGTCGACCCCTACAATTTCAAAGCCACTGCCGATGATTCCTTCGTCACGGACGTGCAGACGCGCGTCGAGCGCCGCCTGCCGGCCTTTTCCGGCATGAAGCTGCTGGAGGCCTATGCGGCGCTCTACGATGTGACGCCGGACTGGTACCCGGTCGTCGGGCCTCGCGCGGACATCGCGGGTTATGCCGATTTTTCGGGCGGCAGCGGACATGGCTTCAAAATTGCACCTGCGATCGGGCGGGAGCTCGCCGACTGGGTCCTGACCGGACAGGTCGCCGACGACTTCCGCCAGTTCAGCCATGACCGCTTCGCGGCCGGCAGGCTGTTCGTGCAGTCCTTTGGCGGCAACCGAGGTTAGGATTTAGGCATTCCGCATGGCGCTCCTGGACATCAAAGGTCTGCGGCAGCGCTTCGGCGGGGTGGCGGCGCTCGACGGCGCGGACGTGTCGGTCGAGCAGGGGCGGATCACCGGCCTGATCGGGCCGAACGGCGCCGGCAAGACCACGCTGTTCAACGCCGTCACCGGCGCGCTGAAGCCGAACAGCGGCACGGTCACGTTCGACGGCACCGACGTCACCGGCTGGCGTCCAGACCGCCTCGCCGGCGTCGGCCTCTCGCGCACGTTCCAGATCGCGCGTGGCTTGGCGCAGCTCACCGTGATCGAGAACCTGATGCTGTATGGCAAGCGCCAGCCCGGCGAGACGTTTTCAGCCGCCGTGCTGCGCGGCAAGGTCGTGCGCGCGCGCGAGGAGGAACTGCGGCGCCGAGCGATCGAGGTGGCGCGCGAGCTCGATATCCTTCATGTCGGCGACAATCGCGCGATTGATCTCTCGGGCGGGCAGAAGAAGCTGTTGGAGCTCGGCCGCGCCCTGATGGCCGAGCCGAAGCTGATCATGCTCGACGAGCCGGCCGCCGGCATCAATCCGACGCTGGCAAAGAAGCTCGGCGAGCACATCCTGGCGCTGAAAAGCCGCGGCATCACGTTCCTGATCGTCGAGCACAACATGGGGCTGGTTGCGGCACTGTGCGACCACGTCGTGGTGCTGGCGCAGGGCAAGCGGCTCGCCGAAGGCCGCTTCGCGGAATTGCGCGCCGACCGTCGCGTGCAGGACATCTATATGGGGCATCGGGCGTGACCGAGACTTTGCATCCATGTCCCGCACGCGGTGCAGCGCGTAGCGCTGCTCCGCAGATGCGGGACCCCGGTTGCTTGGAAACTGGAAACCGGGGTCCTGGGTCTGCACCGCATCACTGCGTGCTGCGGTGCGCCCGGGACACGGGGCTATGATCATGCTCTCCGTCACCAACGTCGTCGCGGGCTATGGCGCCCATGACGAGGTGCTCAAGGGCGTCGGCGTCAACGCGGCGCAAGGCGAACTCGTCGTACTGATCGGGCCGAACGGCGCCGGCAAATCGACACTGCTGAAATCGATCGCGGGGTTCCTGAAACCCCGCGAAGGCGCGATCACCTTCGAGGGCAAGCCGATCGGCGGGCTGCGCCCTCGCGAGATCACGCGGCAAGGCATCGCCTTCGTGCCGCAGGAGGCGAACGTGTTCCCCTCGCTCAGCGTCGAAGCCAATCTGGAGATGGGCGGATATGTCGACCGCCGCGCTACAAAAAAGCGCGTCCAGGATGCCTTCGGCCGCTTTCCCGTGCTCGCCGCGCGCCGCGCGCAAGAGGCGCGCACGCTTTCGGGCGGGCAGCGGCAGATGCTCGCCATGGCGATGGCCCTGATGGCGGCGCCGCGCCTGATGCTGCTCGACGAGCCCTCGGCCGGGCTCTCGCCCGCCGCCGCGCAGGAGCTGTTCGACCTGATCAAGAGCCTGCACGAAGGCGGCATGACTATCATTATGGTCGAGCAGAACGCACTCGATGCACTTGCGATTGCGGACCGCGGCTATCTGCTGGTCGACGGCGGTAACGCGCGCGAGGGGCGCGCGAGCGCCTTGGCGGCTGATGCGGAAGTCCGCCAAGCGTTCCTCGGAGGCTGATCTCGGCTATCATCGGAGCAATACGCAACAAAGGGGATTGATTATGGGCAACTCGTTCATCACGCGCCGCGGCGCGCTCCTTACCGGCGCCGCCACGATCGCGGCACCATTCGTCATGCCATCGTCGGCCTTCTCGCAGTCGGGGCCGGTAAAGGTCGCCGGCCTCGTCTCGCTCACCGGCGGCGGCTCGCCGTTCGGTCCGAACAGCAAGCTCGCGCATCAGGCGGTGGTGGACGAGGTCAACGCCGCGGGCGGCGTGCTCGGCCGCAAGGTTGAATATCTCGCCGAGGACGATGCGACCAATCCCGAAGCCGGCGTGCGCGCCGCGCGCAAGCTGATCGACGTCGACAAGACCGCGGCGATCATGAGCGTATGGGCCTCGGCTGTCGGCAACGCGGTGCTGCCGTTGTGCTGGGAAAACAAGGTGATGATGCTGGCGATCGCGGCCGCCGACACGATCGCCGAACTGCCGCACCAGGGTTATTTCGTGCGTACGCAGCCGCATACGGCGCTACAGGGCGAGCAGTTCGCCGCCTTCGCGATCCGCAACAAGTCGCAGCACTTCTACCTCATGATGCCGCAGACGCCGTTCACCGAGACCGTGTTCAAGGGCATCCGGGCGCTGTGCGAGCCGAAGGGCATCAAGATTTCGAGCGTGATCTACGACGCCAAGAAGACTTCGTTCCGCTCGGAGGTCGACGAGATGATGCGCGCCGCCCCGGACACGGTGATGATGGGCGGCTACCAGCCCGACGACATCGTGCTGGCGAAGGACCTGTTCCGCGCCAGCTACAAGGGCAAGGTGATCGGGTTTGCCTACGGGGTGACGCCGCAATTCATCGACGGCGCCGGCAAGGACGCGGCCGAAAATATCTATTCGATCGAGCCGGTGCCGGCCGGCGGCTCGACCGCCTATGCGCGGCTCAAGGCGCTGGTGAAGAAGGACGCGCTCGATACCTACATCTGCCAGGCCTACGACCACGTGAACCTCGCGCTCCTCGCGATGGCGAAAGGCGGCGAGGCGAGCGGCACGGCGATCCGCGACAACATCCGCAAGATCGCCAACAACGATGCCGCCATGAAGGTCGACAACGCGGTCGACGGCCTCAAGGCGATCGCGGCGGGCAAGGAGATCAAATACGCGGGCGCCTCCGGGCCGTGCAAGTTCAGCGACATCGGCAACATCATCGAGGTCACGTTCCGCGTCAATCAGATCAAGGACGGCAAGATCGTCGAGGGTGTGCAGGCGTGACGTGATCGAAAAGATCATCCAGCTCTCGCTCAACGGCCTGATGGCGGGCGCCGTGCTAGCGGTGCCCGCCATTGGTTTGACGATGATCTACGCGGTGCTGCGCTTCGTGAATTTCTCGGTCGCGGCCCACATGGCGGTCGGGGCCTACGCGGGCTACATGCTCAACACGTGGCTCAGGCTGTCGGCGTGGCTCTCGGTCGCCGGCGCATTTGTTGCCGCCGGCGTCGCGGGGATCGCGACCGACCACGTGGCGCTGCGCCCCTTGCGCGGATACAGCGCGCTGACGATCGCCATCGCCTCGATCGCGCTGAACCTGATGATCGAGAGCGCGCTGCGGTTTACCTTCGGCGGCGGTCCGCGCGACTACGCGATCCCGCTGCGGCGCGACTGGACCTTCGGGTTTCTCCACGTCGGGCCGCAGCAGGTCGAGAACGCCGTGATCGCGACGATCGCCATGACGATCCTGTTCGCCTTCCTGATGCTGACCATCACCGGCAAGGCGATGCGCGCGGTCGCCGACAATCCGATGCTGGCCGACAGCAAGGGCATCGACCCGGACCGCATGGCGCGGCTCGCGGTCGGCATCGGCATGGGGCTCGCCGGCATCGGCGGCATGCTGGTCGGCCTCGATACGTCGGTCGATCCGCTGGTCGGCTTCCGGGCGATCCTGTCGGTGTTCGCCGCGGCCGTGGTCGGCGGGCTCGGCAGCGTGCCCGGCGCGGTGATCGGCGGCCTCGCGATCGGGCTGTCGGAGGAGCTGTCGCTCCTGGCGCTGCCCGCGACATACAAGTCAGCGATCGGGTTCCTGGCGATCCTGGTCGTCCTCACGCTGCGTCCGCGTGGACTCCTTGGCGCGAAGGCCGCATAACCGATGACCAATTACCTCATCGCGATGGCGACGTTCGCTTCGATCTACGCGATCCTCGCGCTCAGTCTGAACGTGATGTGGGGCATGGCCGGAATGGTCAATCTCGGCATCGTCGGCTTCTATGCGTTCGGCGCCTATATCTCGGCGCTCTTGACCGTGAACGCGCACGCGCCGATCGCACTCGGCTTCCTCGCCGCGATGCTCGGCACGGCGGCGATCGCCGCGCTGGTGACGCTGGGCATCATGCGCCTGCGCGACGACTATCTCGCCATCGTCACGCTTGGCTTCGCCGAGGTGGTGCGCATCATCGCCGAGAACGAGATCTGGCTCACGCGTGGCACCGACGGGATCTCGGGCATCCCGCAGCCGCTGAAGCATGTGCTCGGCTCCGACTTCAATCTCGCCTATCTGGTGTTCTGCCTCGTGATCGTCGCGCTGACACTGTTCGTGCTCGAGCGCGTGCGCACCTCGCCCTTCGGCCGCGTGCTGCGCGCGATCCGCGAGGACGCGCAGGTGGCGGCCTTCGCCGGCAAGGACGTGCTGAAATTCAAGGTCAAGGCGTTCGCGATCGGCGGGGCACTGGCGGGCCTCGCGGGCGCGCTTTACGCCCACTACACGAGCTACATCGTGCCGGAAATCTACGTGCCGCTGCTGACGATCTATATCTTCCTTTCACTCACCGCCGGCGGCATCGGCAACAATTTCGGCGCGGTGATCGGCGCCTTCGTGGTGGTGTTCTGCCTCGAATCGACGCGCTTCCTGATCGGCGTGATCCCGTGGCTTTCGGCCGAGCAGTTGGCCGCGCTGCGCGAGTTCCTGGTCGGGCTCGGGCTGCTGCTGGTGCTGTATTTCCGCCCGCGCGGGCTGATGCCCGAGCCGCTGCCGAAACTGGTCGGGCCATCGAGAGGCGCTCGTAGCCCGGATTGAGCGAAGCGAGATCCGGGGTGGATCGACGGATTGCGATCCCGGCATCCCGGGTTTCGCTGCGCTCAACCCGGGCTACGAACTACGTCTTCGCCCGCGCGATCGCCTCCGCGATCAGCCGCTTCGCCTCTGCGGCGTTGCCCCAGCCGAGCATCTTGACCCACTTGCCCGGTTCCAGATCCTTGTAGTGCTCGAAGAAGTGCTGGATCTGCTGGCGCGTGATCTCCGGCATGTCGGTATAGTTCATCACGTGCTCGTAGCGCTTGGTGAGCTTCGGTACCGGCACCGCGATGATCTTTTCGTCGCCGCCCGCTTCGTCCTGCATCTTGAGCACGCCGACGGGGCGCACGTTGATCACCGCGCCGGGCACGATCGGGCGGGTGTTGGCGACCAGCACGTCGATCGGATCGCCGTCATCGGAGAGCGTGTGCGGCACGAAGCCGTAATTGCCGGGATAGCGCATCGGCGTGTGCAGGAAGCGGTCGACCACCAAGGTGCCGGCGGCCTTGTCCATCTCGTATTTGATCGGCTCGCCGCCGATCGGCACCTCGATGATCACGTTCACGTCCTCGGGCGGATTGTGGCCGATCGCGATGGCGTCGATGCGCATGGCTTGCTCCGAAGGTTTTCGGGACCGATCCTACACCAGCATGCGCGCCGCGGCTCCGCCCGCGATGCGGCCGAGCGTGGTGGCGGTCAGAAGGCCGTTGCCCGAGAGATAACCCGCCGCGGTCGGGCCCGATACGCCGACGGCCGCGCCACCAGCGGCGAACAGGTTCGGAAACGGCGTGCCACTCTGGCGCAACACCCGCGCCTGCGCGTCTACCGCGAGGCCGCCCTGGGTGTGGAACAGCGCGCCCGTTACCTTGATGGCGCGGTAGAGCGGGGCCAGCCGTTTTGCGGGATCGAACGAGCGGCCGAAGCGGTCGGGCGTGCCGGTCTGCGCCGCCGTGTCGATCGCGGCAAGCTCGATGTTGAGCGCCTGTGGCGTGACGCCGATGGCGTTTGCCAGCTCCTCGATGCTGTCCGCCGCGATCACGGCGCCGGCAGCCTCGGCGTCACGGAAGTCCTGGAACTGCCGCGCAATGCCGGCAATGCGCTCATCGAAAATATCGAACCCGATGCCGCCAGGCTGACGCAGCACCTGCGCCGCGTGCTCCGAATAGCCGAGCGCCTCGTTGGCGAAGCGCAGGCCCTCGCGATTGACCTGGAATCCGCCCTCCATGATGACGGCCCATGTGATCAGAATATTGTGCGGCGTCGCGACCGATCCGTGACCCTGATAGCCGGAGAGATGCGAGAGCCGCGCGCCGAGCGCCTCGCCCCAGATGACCGCGTCGCCACGATTGCCGGCATGGCCGAAATAAAGCGCGTCGGCCATTTCGGGAATGAAACGCCGCACCAGCGCAGGCTCGCCGCCATAGCCGTTGCAGGCGAGGATCAGCGCGCCGCACCCGATCCGTTCAACACCCGCGCCACGCCGTGCCTCGATGCCGCGGATGCAGCCGTCGGCGTCGGCGAACAAGGTCGCGCCGACGGCATCCGTAAGGATCGGAATGGCGCGCGCCTCGACCGCCGAGCGCAGGCGATCGATCAGTTCGGCGCCGGTGCGGCTCGGCAGGCCGTGCATGCGCAACGCCGAATGGCCCGGATAGTTGAAATTCGTGATCACGTCGAAGGGAAGCGCATAGCGCTCGGCGAGCCACTCGATCGCGCGGCCGGCGCCCTCGCTCAACGCAGCGACCAGCAGGGGATCGGCCGTGCCATGGGCCTTGCGCTGGATGTCCGCGGCGAACAGCTCGGACGAATCCGCGATCACTTGCGCGCGCTGGAAGCGCGTGCCGGCCGCTGGGATCAGGCCGGCCGAGAGCGCCGTCGACCCGGCCGGCACCGCGTCGCGTTCGATGACGACCGGATCGGCGCCCGCTTCCGACGCGGCGAGCGCGGCGCAGAGCCCCGCCGCGCCGGCGCCGATGATGAGGACGGGCGCCTCGCTGTCGAAGGCGACGCCGGCCGCCGGCCGCACGTCGCTCATGCGGCCTCGATCTCGCGCAGCGCGTCGGCGACCGTGATGATGCGCGCGACCGGCCGCAAGCCTTCGATCGCGGCGCGGTGCACCTCGGGCGAGAACGCCGCGCAGCCGTCGTCCAGTACGGTGCATTCGAACTCGCGCACATGCGCGTCGCGTACCGTCGAGGCAACGCCGCCATTGGTGACGATGCCGGCGACGATCAGCCGCTCGATGCCGCACTTGCGTAAGCTCCATTCGAGCCGCGACATGTAGAAGGCCGAGAAGGCGATCTTCTCGACCGCCATATCGACCGGCAGCAACTCGTCGACCACCTGCTGCCCCCAGGAGCCTGGCGCGAAATCGCCTTTCTTGAGGAACGGCCGCAGCGCTTTCAGATGCGGCGAGATCATCGGCTCGCCGCCGCGGCCCGGAACCAGCGTGAACAGCGTCGCGACGATCAGTCCGCCACGCTCGCGCATCGCATCCGCGAGCGGCTTCACGCGTGGCGGCACGTCAGCGATATCTGATGCTTTCTGCCCCGCGCGGCCATAAGCGCCGTCCGGATGAATGAAGTCGTTCTGCAGGTCGGCCAGCAGGAGAGCAGTCGAAGCGAGGGTCATATGCGCTCCACCACGATGTTGCCGAGCCGGTCGACGCGCCCGCGCAGTCCGGGCTCGATGAAGATGGTCGCGTCGGGCTGCTCGATCACGGCGGGTGCATCGATCACGGCGTCGGCGGGCAGGTCGAGCCGCGACCATACGCACGCCTCGACCCACGCGCCGCCGAAAAAGACCTGGCGCGTCCCGCGCTCGGCGTTGCTCAGCGACGCGCCGGCGTCAGGCGCGAATGCCGCAAGGTCGAAAGCCGGCCGCCGTCCGATGGCAGCGGTGCGCAGCGAGACGATCCGCATCGGAATGCCCGGAAGCATGCGGCTGAACGCCGCCAAATAAGCGCGCTCGTATGCCGCGCGAACGATCGCTTCGCTGATCCCGGTGCGGCCGCTCGCTAGGGTGACCGGCAGTGGCACCCGGACCGTATGGGTCTGGCCGAGATAATGCATGTCGAGCTCGAAGGTCACGTCGATACGCTCGACGACGATCCCCGCGTTCTCCACGACGCTGCGCGCGGCGTCTCCCGCCGTCGCCATGCGCTGGTCGAGCGCTCCCGCGTCGAGCCCATCGAGCATCAGGTTGAGCGTCTGCACCTGGTCGTGGCGCAGATCCGCGATCACGCAGCCGAGCGCCGAGGTGACGCCCGGAAAGCGCGGCACCACGGCGCAACGGAGCCCGATCTCCTTGATCAGGGCGCCGGCATGCAGCGCGCCGCCGCCGCCGAACGGCATCGCGGCAAACCGTGCCGGATCGTGCCCGCGCTCGATCGACACCAGGCGAATGGCCCCCGCCATGCGGGCGTCGGCGACGCGCACGATCGCTTCGGCCGCCTGCATCACGTCAAAGCCGAGCGGCGCCCCCACATGCGCCATGATCGCGCGGCGCGCGGCCTCGACGTCGAGCGTCGCGAGCTTGCCGATCGGGCGCTGCGCGTTGATCCGGCCGAGCACGACATGCGCGTCGGTCAACGTCGGGCGCTCGTTGCCCTGGCCGTAGCAGGCGGGGCCCGGCACCGAACCGGCGCTCTCGGGTCCGACCTGCAGCAGCCCGCCGCGATCGATGGTCGCGATCGAGCCCCCGCCGGCACCGATGGTGGTGATCTCGATCATCGGCGTGCGGATCACGAGCCCGAAATCGACCGTCGTCTGCGCGGCGAGCGAGGCCTTGCCGTCCGCCACCACCGAGACGTCGAACGAGGTGCCGCCGAGATCGCAGGTGATGATGTTGTCGTAGCCGGCGGCCTGCGCGATCGCGGCCGCCGCGATCACGCCGGCCGCGGGGCCGGACAGCGCGGTCCGCACCGGCAGCCGGCGCGCGGTCGCGGTCGACATCACGCCGCCGTTCGACTGCACGATGTGGAACG
>CAYZMR010000029.1:0-2053 GCA_964479515.1 uncultured Hyphomicrobiales bacterium
GCGAGCGCCTTGCGGTGGCGCCCGAGCACCAGGCAGCCGGAGGTCTCGCGGTCCAAGCGATGCACCAGCGCGGGTCCGCGCGGCAGGCCGTAGCGCAAGGCGTCGAACCAGTCCTCCAGGCTCGGGCCTCCTTTCGGCCCGCGATGCACCGAGAGCCCGGCTGGCTTGTCGATGACCAGCATCAAGCCGTCGCGATAGAGCACGCGCGCGAGGATCTCCTCCTCGCTGGCGTTCTTCGGGTCGAACGGCTTCTCCGGCGCTTTCACGTCCATGGCGAAACCGCTATCACGGCGCCCAGCATGAATGACACCCCCAAAGAGCCGACGAAGCAGAGCTGGTGGCAGCGCCTCTCCGGCGGGCTGAAGCGCACGTCGTCGTCGATCGGTGGCGCGATTTCCGACCTCGTGTCGAAGCGCAAGCTCGATGCCGGCACGATCGAGGAACTGGAAGAGCTCCTGATCCGCGCCGACCTCGGCGTCGACGTCGCGGGCCGCATCGCGGCGGCGGTCGGCGAAGGACGCTACGACAAGTCGATCAGCGCCGACGACGTGAAGGCGATTCTTGCCGCCGAGGTCGAGAAGGTGCTCGCGCCGGTGGCGCGGCCACTCGTCATCGACGCGACCGCAAAGCCGTTCGTCATCCTGGTGGTCGGCGTCAACGGCTCCGGCAAGACCACCACCATCGGCAAGCTCGCCGCGCGGTTCCGCGCCGAGGGGCGCGGCGTCATGCTGGCGGCGGGCGACACGTTCCGCGCCGCCGCGATCGAGCAGCTGAAAATCTGGGGGCAGCGCACCGGCGCGAGCGTGATCGCGCGCGAACAGGGATCGGATGCCGCGAGCCTCGCGTTCGAGGCGGTCACCGCCGCGAAGGCCGCAGGGACCGACGTGCTGATCGTCGACACCGCCGGGCGCCTGCAGAACAAGACCGAGCTGATGGGCGAACTGGAAAAGCTCGTGCGCGTGATGCGCAAGGTCGAGCCGCAGGCCCCGCACGCCGTGCTGCTCGTGCTCGACGCGACAGTCGGCCAGAACGCGCTGTCGCAGGCGGCCGAATTCGGAAAAATCGCCGGCGTCACCGGGCTGGTGATGACCAAGCTCGACGGCACCGCGCGCGGCGGCATCCTGGTGGCGCTCGCCGCCAAGTACAAGCTGCCGGTCCACTTCATCGGCGTCGGCGAGGGCGTTGACGATCTGGCGCCTTTCGCCGCAAAAGATTTCGCCCAGGCGATCGCCGGGATCGAGAGCTAGCGCGTAGCCCGGCTTGAGCGGAGCGAAAGCCGGGGCTCTCACCGGACCCACCCGGATTTCGCTGACGCTCAATCCGGGCTACACCCACCGCATGACGACGAACACCGCCAAGCCCCAGCTCAACCCGCTGCTCAAGCTCGCGCTCGATATCGGGCCGCTGTTCCTGTTCTTCTTCGCGAATTCGCGGCCCGCGCTTTTCATGCCGTTCATCGCGCCGCTGCTGCCGGAAGCGGCGAGCGGCGAGAAGGCCGGCATCTTCGTCGCGACCGCGGTGTTCATGATCGCGATCCTGGTCGCGCTCGCGGTGTCCTATGCGTTGACGCGGCACCTGCCGGTGATGGCGCTGGTGACCGCGGTGGTCGTGCTCGTGTTCGGCTCGCTCACGCTGGTGCTGCACGACGACACCTTCATCAAGATGAAGCCGACGATCATCTATCTGCTGTTCGGCGGCATGCTGCTCGGCGGGCTGTGGTTCAACAAGCCTTTGCTCGAAATGGTGTTCGATTCGGTGTTCGACCTCACCGAAGAGGGCTGGCGCAAGCTGACCGTGCGCTGGGCGATCTTCTTCCTCGCGCTCGCGGTGCTTAACGAAGTGGTCTGGCGCACGCAGACGACCGACGTCTGGGTCAGCTTCAAGGTGTTCGGCGTCGTGCCGCTCACCTTCGTGTTCGCGGCGTTCCAGTATCCGCTGCTGCAGAAATACGCGGCGGCGAAGGATCAGTGATTGTCATCCCGGCCGAGGGCGACGCCCGAGAGCCGGGACCCATCGATCAACACGCATAGCAAAATGGGTCCCGGATCGGCCC
>CAYZMR010000029.1:2153-23434 GCA_964479515.1 uncultured Hyphomicrobiales bacterium
GAGAGCCGGGACCCATCGATCAACACGCATAGCAAAATGGGTCCCGGATCGGCCCTGCGGGCCGTCCGGGATGACAGCGGAGCGCTACTGCGTCTTCGCGGTGACCGGCGGCGTGTCGCGCGCGGTCTGCGGCGCGCGCGGACCGGCGACGAAATAATGCGCCTGCAGGATGCCGGGGCCGAGCGGGGTCGGCACCGAGAAGCGGAACGGCACGAGCACGCGGGTGCCGGCGATCGGCGCAAACCACAGCTCCATGTCGCGCTGCGCGACCAGGTACTTGATGGCGGCGCGCTCGGGCCGATGGCCGGCGATCGGATTGTACAGGAGCGTGCAGACCACGACCGGGCCCTCATAGCCCTTGGCGGCCTTTACGTGGTCCATCCGCTTGTAGACGAGGTCGATGTCGGCGCGCTGGCGCCCGTCGAAGACCGCGAGCTTGCGCTTGCACACATCCGGCGTCACCACATCGCCGGTGCCGGCGACCGGCACCAGCACGGCGCTCATCGGATCTGTCACGCCTCGACGGTGCGCGTCGGTGACCGGCACGCGGTCGGGGCCCGGAGGCGGCGGGGGCGGATCGATGGTGACGTCCTTGACCACGCCGGCGCTCAGCGCCATGCGCACCTCGTCGGTGCGCTTGTCCGTCGTCATGGTCGACACGTAGCTCGCCGGAACCGTCTGGGTGGCGGTGAAGGTACCGCGGGCACCGGTCGTGCCGGATCCGTCGCTGATGAGCTTAACGAGGCCGGTGGTCCGGCCGCTCGCGACCGCGGTATATTGATCCGGCGCGATGTCGATCACCCACGTGCCGGAGCCGACCGGGATGCCAGACAGCGTCACGGTGTAGCGCGCTTCGAGCTTGACGGTGTCGAGCTTGGCTGGTTCTGGCTTTCCCTGGGCGTGGACCGCGCCGGGCAGCGCCACCATGGCGCTCAGCGCGACACTCCCCAACACGACGCCTGCACGGCAACACCGGCGATGTGCCAACACGGTTGGTCCTCTAGCAACTCACGGCCAAAGCCGTGCCATATCCGGCCTGTCACGGTTTGATCGACCGGGAATACGTCGAATCTGTGATCCCTCGCGGCCTGGGCACGCGACTTGACGCCTTGCGGCACGGTCATTATAGGTCCGCCACCCTCAGGCAAGCAGCATCGTTCGACGAGCGGCGCCCGCCCGGCGGGACCGACTTAAATATTCAGGGATTTCAGCCATGTCGCGGCGTTGTGAACTGACCGGCAAGGGCCCGCTCGTGGGACACCGCGTCAGCCACTCGAACATCAAGACCAAGCGGCGGTTCCTGCCGAACCTGCTCAACGTCACGCTGATGTCGGACGCGCTCGAGCGCTCGTTCAAGCTGCGCATCTCGGCGAACGCGCTCAAGACCGTCGACCACCGCGGCGGGCTCGACGCCTTCCTGATGAAGGCGAAGGACGACACGCTCTCCGACAAGGCGCGCGATCTCAAGCGCCAGATCGAAAAGAAGCGCGCCCCGGCCGCGTAACTCCCGCTCTCTCAATCGTCATGCCCGGCCTTGTGCCGGGCATCCCCCTTAGAAGGGCACTGTGCATCCCTAAGCGAGATGGCCGGGACAAGCCCGGCCATGACGGATGCTTCAGGGCTGTTCAAGCGTGAACTGCAGCAGCAGGGTGCGCTGGTAGAACGCGAAATTGTCGTCCGAGATCAGCGTCAGCACCAAGCTGCCGTCGGCGGCGCGATGCACCGACAGGCCTTCCATGTTGTCGATCTGGTGGCTCATGTCGGCCTCGATCAGGACCGGGCCGTTGATCGTCGCGCCGGGCTTCACCTCGCCGAGGGGCACGCGGCGGATGCGCAGCGCCACCCCGCGCCAGCGCGAGAAGCTCCGCTCCAGCAGCAGCAGATCCCCGGCCGGCGTGACGGCGCAGTCGCTGACGTCGAAGTCGCCGCCGCGCTTGACGGCGAATTCGCCCGGGGCTGGCCCCCCGATCAGCCAGCTCTTGAGATTGCCGTCGGCGTCGAGACCGCGCTCCGAGATCGCGATCAGGGAGCCTGCCAGCGGCAGGCCCGCGCCGACGAAGACCAGGCATTCGAGACCCTTGTTGTGCGGCAGCTTGTCGATGCCCGGTGGCGTGGCGATCGGCTGCGCGCGCGCCGCCAGTCCGTATTTGCCGTAGTCGAGCCGCACGATGCGGTTCACCCGCTCGATGCCGAGCCACACCGTGCCGCCGTCCCAGGCGAGCGATTCGGTGTCGAACCAGCCGCGCGCGGCGAGCGGTCTACCGTCTGGCCCAAGCACCGGCGCCATCTCGGCGTCCGCGATGGCGGTTGGACGCTCGCCCTCATAGACGATGCGGCCGCGCAGCCAGTGGCCCTTGTCGGAGACCGCGAGGAAATTCGCACCGTCCGCGGCGACGCGGATCGCCGAGATGCCGCCGAACTCCGGATAAGACGAGGTGAGCACCAGCCCGCCGCGAAACGTGAGCCCGCCGAAGCGCACGCGCGCCGGCTCGCGCGGCGCGAACGCCGCGATCGGCGTCGCATGGATCTCGATCTTGGTCGGGGGCTCGGGCGCGCGCGGAGCGGTCTCGGCGCGGGCGGGAGCGATGGCAAGCGAGAGAAGAACCGTCGCCAGGGCGAAGCTCGATCTCTTACCCTCCCCCTTGCGGGGAGGGTGGCGAGCGACCGCAGGTCGCGAGCCGGGTGGGGGTCGAAATTGTTGTGCGCTAAGCCCACGACCCCCACCCCGCTCGCCTTCGCTTCGCTCCGGCAAGCGACCCTCCCCGCAAGGGGGAGGGTAAAGGGCAGCGTGCCTCACGAATGCAGCCGGCGGCGCGGCTGACGTTGCGGGGGCTCGGCCTCGGCCTGCTCCTCGAACAGCTCGGCGAGCTTGTCCGTCATCGCGCCGCCGAGCTCCTCGGCGTCGACGATGGTGACGGCGCGGCGGTAGTAGCGCGTGACGTCGTGGCCGATGCCGATCGCGATCAGCTCGACCGGCGAACGCGTCTCGATCTCCTCGATCACCCAGCGCAGGTGGCGCTCGAGATAGTTGCCCGGGTTGACCGAGAGCGTTGAATCGTCGACCGGCGCGCCGTCGGAGATCATCATCAGGATCTTGCGCTGCTCGGTGCGCGCCAGCAGCCGCTTGTGCGCCCAGTCGAGCGCCTCGCCATCGATGTTCTCCTTCAGCAGGCCCTCGCGCATCATCAGGCCGAGATTCTTGCGCGCGCGCCGCCATGGCGCGTCGGCCGACTTGTAGATGATGTGGCGCAGATCGTTGAGCCGGCCGGGGTTCGGCGGCTTGCCGCCCGCGAGCCAAGCCTCGCGCGACTGCCCGCCTTTCCAGGCGCGCGTCGTGAAGCCGAGAATCTCGACCTTGACGCCGCAGCGTTCCAGCGTACGCGCGAGAATATCCGCGCAGGTCGCCGCGACCGTGATCGGGCGGCCGCGCATCGAGCCGGAATTGTCGAGCAGCAGCGTGACGACCGTATCGCGGAAGGTCGTGTCCTTCTCGCGCTTGAACGAGAGCGCGTGCAGCGGGTCCATGATGATGCGCGGCAGCCGCGAGGGATCGAGCAGGCCTTCTTCGAGATCGAACTCCCAGGCGCGGTTCTGCTGCGCCATCAGGCGGCGCTGCAGCCGGTTGGCGAGCCGCGAGACGACGCCCTGGAGGTGCGAGAGCTGCTTGTCGAGATAGCCGCGCAACCGGTCGAGCTCGTCCGGCTCGCACAGGTCCTGCGCCTCGATGATCTCGTCGAACTTGCCCGTATAGGCGCGGTAGTCCGGCCCACGCGGCTCGTTCTGACCATGCTGGCGCGGCCGCCAGGGCTCGTTCGCGGCCTCCGAGTCGCCCATGTCGGCATCGTCGGGCATGTCGGCGGAGGGCGCGTCCATCGCCTCGCTCGCGCCGTCGGGAAGCTCCTCGGCCGAGACCTCCATGTCCTCGACGCTCATCCCTTGCGCGTCCTCGGACTCCTTGCTCTCGCCATCCTCGCCCTGGTTCTCGCGCTGATCGCTCTCGGACTTGTCGTCCTCGTTCTCCTCGTCGGAATCGCGCGAACGCTCCTCGCCCATGTCGAGCGAG
Source organism: uncultured Hyphomicrobiales bacterium (assembly GCA_964479515.1). Taxonomy (GTDB): domain Bacteria; phylum Pseudomonadota; class Alphaproteobacteria; order Rhizobiales; family Xanthobacteraceae; genus PALSA-894. The sequence continues at coordinate 6,217 of CAYZMR010000029.1, forward strand.
TCGAGCAGGTCGTGCACCGCGTCGCCGAACCGGCGCTGGTTTTCCAGCACCTTTTCCAGCTTGTCGAGATTGCGCCCGGCTTTCTCCTCGATCAGCGGCCGCCACAGCTCGACCAGCTTGCGCGCGGCCGGCGGCGGCGCCTGGCCGGTCAGGCGCTCGCGCACCATCATGGCGAGCGCGTCCTCGATCGGCGCGTCGGCGCGATCGCTGATGTCGTCGAACTTGCCGCGATGGAAGCGGTCGTCGAGCATCGCCGACAGGTTTTTCGCGACCCCCTGCATGCGCCGCGCGCCGATCGCCTCGACGCGCGCCTGCTCGACCGCCTCGAACACCGAGCGCGCCTGCTGGCCGCCCGGCATCAGCCGGCGATGCACGGCGGGATCGTGGCAGGCGACGCGAAGCGCGATCGAATCCGCGTGCCCGCGCACGATCGCGGCCTCCTGCGCGGAGAGCTTGCGCGGCGGCTCGGGCAGGCGCGCCTTGCCGCCCACCATGCCGGGCCGCTCGGCCGCGTATGAGACCTCAAGATCGGGCTTGCGGGCGATCGCGCGCAGGCATCCGGCGACCGCGCGCTTGAACGGTTCGGTCGGAGATTCCTTCGGCGCCGGCTTGGATTTGGTGTTGGAGGACATCGTCCCTTCAGCTCAGCGCCACGTTCACCGAGCTCTCCGGCAGCTCGACGCCGAAGCAGCGCTGATAGAATTCGGCAACGATCGACCGCTCCAGCTCATCGCATTTGTTGAGGAACGTCACGCGGAACGCGAAGCCGACGTCATGGAAGATATCGGAATTCTCGGCCCAGGTGATGACGGTGCGCGGGCTCATCACGGTCGAGATGTCGCCGTTCATGAAGCCGTTGCGCGTGAGGTCGGCGACCCGCACCATCTTGTTGATGATGTCGCGCCCTTCCGTCGTGCGATAGTGCTTCGCCTTGGCGAGCACGATCTCGACCTCGTTGTCGTGCGGCAGATAGTTGAGCGTGGTCACGATCGACCAGCGGTCCATCTGCGCCTGGTTGATCTGCTGGGTGCCGTGATAGAGGCCGGTGGTGTCGCCGAGCCCGATCGTGTTGGCGGTCGCAAACAGGCGGAACGCCGGATGCGGCCGGATCACGCGGCTCTGGTCGAGCAAGGTCAGGCGGCCCGATGATTCCAGCACGCGCTGGATCACGAACATCACGTCGGGCCGGCCGGCGTCGTACTCATCGAAGCAGAGCGCGACGTTGTGCTGATAGGCCCAGGGCAGGATGCCGTCGCGGAATTCGGTGACCTGCAGGCCGTCCTTCACGACGATCGCATCCTTGCCGATCAGGTCGATGCGGCTGATGTGGCTGTCGAGGTTGACGCGCACGCACGGCCAGTTGAGCCGGGCGGCGACCTGCTCGATATGGGTCGACTTGCCGGTGCCGTGATAGCCCGACACGATGACGCGGCGGTTATGCGCAAAGCCGGCAAGGATCGCGAGCGTGGTGGCGCGATCGAAGCGGTAATCCTGGTCGACATCCGGGACGTGGTCGTCCGGCTCCGAATAGGCCGGCACCTCCATGTCGCTGTCGATCCCGAACACCTGCCGGATCGACACCTTCATGTCGGGCAGGCCAACCTCTTGCGCTGCGGCAGCCATCGTACCTCCGTGACCTCGGGCCGAACCCGAGGCGCCAACAAAACCATGCGGATCGGATAATCGACGGCCAACCTACCAGAAACCGTGTGCGCCGCGAAAGCCACCGCGGCGAGGGGCGAATATCACAATTTTTCATGCGTTTAGCCTGCCGCCCACCACCGTGGACGGCGCCGGCCGCCCGGCTTCAGCAGAACTTCGCCGACTTTAGATAATTGTAGGCCTGGATGACCTCGACGAGGCGCTCCTCGCAGGAGCGGTCGCCGCCGTTCGCGTCGGGGTGATTGCGCTTCACCAGTTCCTTGAACCGCGCCTTGATGTCGGGGGCCGACGCGTCGATGTCGAGGCCGAGCGTCTCGAACGCCTTGCGTTCGGCGTTATGCACCGGGCGCGGTTCGGCGGTCTTGCGCTCGTGGCGCGCGCGCGTCGCGCTCGGACCGAACTCGCGGATCAGGTCGAGCGGGTCCTGCGCGTCGAAGCGTTCGGCATCGCCGTTGAAGCCCATTTTCCAGGTCGGACGATGGCCGATGACCGCGTCCTTCTGGTAGCGCAGCACGTCGTCCTGGCTCATGCCGGCGAAGTAATTGTAGGAGTGGTTGTAGGCACGCACGTGGTCGAGACAGAAGCGCCAATACTCGCGCTCGCGCATGCGTCCCTTCGGGGCGCGATGCGTCGCCAGCAATCCGCAGCCCGGATGGTCGCAGGCCGGACCCGCGGAACGCGGCCTGCGCTCCTCCTCGGGCTTGACCCGGATGCGATCGAAGATGGGCGAGTCGAGTTTCATGACCGACCATTATGCGGACGCAGGCAGCGCGGCCGCAAGCTTGACAAATAAAAATGACGCGGTTCCGACTTCGCCGGAAAACGATCGCGCCGATTGACCATCCACGCCGGCCCTGCTTAAGCGGAGCCATGCGAACCAACGATCTCATCACGGAGAAGTTGACCAAGGCTTTCGCCCCGGCGAGCCTGCGCGTGGTCGACGAATCGAGCCAGCACGAGGGTCATGCCGGCCACCGGGCCGGTGGGGAGACCCACTTCAGGGTCTATATTGTGTCGCAAGCCTTCCAGGGGAAGAGCCGGATCGAGCGCCACCGCATGGTCAATGCCACGCTGGCGGGCGAACTCGCCGGCGGCGTGCATGCGCTGGCGATCCATGCGAGCGCGCCGGGGGAAGGTTGATTTGGTTTCCGCTCGTCCCCGCGAAAGCGGGGACCCAGTACTGGGCCCCGGATGCCCGCTTTCGCGGGCATGAGCCGGAGTGCGGGCTATCCGGCCTTCGCCGTGGCCGGCTTGCGCGCCAGCGGCGTGACGTGCAGCGCGGTGATGCGGTTGCGCTCCTTCTTGAGCACACGGAAGCGGAAGCCGTGGAAGGTAAAGCTCTGCCCGACTTCCGGGATCGCGCGCGCCTCGTGGATGACGAGGCCCGCGATCGTTGTCGCCTCGTCCTCGGGCAGGTTCCAATCCGTCATGCGGTTGAGGTCGCGGATCGGCACGGCGCCGTCGGCGATGACCGAGCCGTCGGGCTGCGGATTGCATCCGCTGACCACGAGATCGTGCTCGTCGGAGATGTCGCCGACGATCTCCTCCAAGATGTCCTCGAGCGTCACCAGCCCCATCACTTCGCCGTACTCGTCGACCGCCAGCGCGAAGTGCATCTTCCGGCGCCGGAACGCCTTGAGCTGCTCGGAGAGCGGGCGGATCTCCGGCACGAACCAGGGCGGACGCGCAAGCGAGGCGATGTCGACCTTGGTCAGATCGCCGCCGGCCGCCTGGATCGCGCGCAGGAGATCCTTGGCGTGCAGCACGCCGATGATGTTCTCCGAGGAGCCGCGCCAGAGCGGCAAGCGGGTCACCGGCGCGGCGAGGACGGCCTCGACCACCGCCTTGGGCGGATCGTCCACGTTGACGGTGATCATCTCGGTGCGGTGGATCATCACGTCGGCGACGGTGAGGTCGCGCAGGTCGAGCAGGCCGTCGAACATGTCACGGTCGAGCTTCTCGACGACGCCCTCCTTGTGCAGGAGATCGACGGCCCCGCGCAGCTCCTCGCGCGCGGACAGCACCGGGCCTTCGCTCGCGCGTATGCCGAGGAGCTTCAGGATGCCGCGCACCAGGAGTTCGATCGCGGTGAGCACCGGACCGAGCAGACGAACCACCCAGGCGATCGGCCGCGCCGCCAACAGGGCGATCCGATCCGCATCGTTGATCGCCGCGGTCTTGGGCAGGACCTCGGCAAAGACCACGACCAGCACCGTCATCATCACGGTCGCGTAGATGACGCCGACATCGCCGAACCAGAGCAGGAACAGACTGGTCGCGAGCGAGGACGCCGCGATGTTGACCAGGTTGTTGCCGAGCAGCAGCGCGCCGATCAGCCGCTCGCGCGCGTCCATCAGGCGGTTGACGATGCCGGCGCGGCGATTGCCGGTCTTCTCCAGCCGCAGCATGCGGGCGCGTGAAAACGCCATCAGCGCCGTCTCGCTCCCGGCGAACACGAACGAGAGCAGGAGGCAGACGACGATTGCGGCGATCGAAAGCCAGTCGATCAGGTTCATCAGATTCTATTGGGTCTGAGCATGATCTTGTCCGAGAACCGGTTGCCCATTCTCGAAATCATGCTCTGGCAAGTTTCTCGGCAAGAAACGCACGGACTTCGTCCGGATCGACGTCGCGAGCAACGAAGCTCGCACCGATCCCGCGGACCAATATGAAGGTCAGCTTGCCGCGCTTGACCTTCTTGTCCTGCGCAACCAGTTCCATCAGGGCGTCCGCATTGGTCGTGACCGCGGGCACGTCGCGGATGTGGGTCGGCAGCCCGACCGCCGCAAGGTGACGGATGGCGCGCTCGGCTTCGGCCTTGGGAAGCAATCCACGCCGCGCCGAGAAGTCGAACGCGCAGGCGATCCCGATCGCGACCGCCTCGCCGTGCAGCAGGCGGTCAGAGAACCCGGCCGCGGCTTCGAACGCGTGCCCGAAGGTGTGACCGAGATTGAGCAGCGCACGGTCGCCGGTCTCGCGCTCGTCGCGCGCGACGATCGCAGCCTTGATCTGGACGCTCTTGAGGATCGCATACTCGCGCGGCGCGACACCCGTTCCGCGCGCCGGCGCGCCCGAGAACACGTCCTTCCAGTTGGCTTCGAGCCAGGCGAAATAGTCGGCATCGCCGAGCAGGCCGTGCTTGGCGACCTCCGCATATCCGGCGCGGAACTGGCGCGGCGGCAGCGTGTCGAGCAGCGCGGTATCGGCGACGACCAGTCGCGGCTGGTGGAACGCGCCGATGAGATTCTTGCCGTAGCGCGAATTGATCCCGGTCTTGCCGCCGACCGAGGAATCGACCTGGGCCAGCAGGCTGGTCGGCACCTGCACGAAATCGAGGCCGCGCCGCACGCTCGCGGCCGCAAAGCCCGCCAGATCGCCGACGACACCGCCGCCAAGCGCCACGACGACGTCGCCGCGTTCGACGCGCGCCTCGATCAGCGCGTCGCACACACGCTCGAAGGAGGCGACGCTCTTGGAGCTTTCACCCGCCGGCACGATGACGTGAACGGCAGGGATTCCCGCTGCCCGCAACACCGCCTCGCAATGCGCGAGATAGTGGCGCGCCACGTTGGCGTCGGTCACGATCGCGGCCTTCGCGCCGGGCTTGAGCTCCGCGATCCGTCGCCCGAGCGAGGACAGGAGCCCACGGCCGATCGCGATGTCGTAAGCACGATCCCCGAGCCCGACCGTGGCGGTGATCGGATCGTTCGCCACCAGCGCGGCCGTCATCATGGCGCGCCCTCCGCGACGTCGAGCGCCGGCGGCGCGACCGCAAGCCGATCCGCCAAGGCCTCGATGATCTCGTTCACGATCGTCTCATGCGGAACATCGCGCGACATCACGGTGACGTCGGCTTCGGCATAGACGGGATCGCGCTGATCCATCAGTTCGCGGATGCGCTGCGCCGGATCGCCCTGGAGCATCGGGCGGTCGGTGGTCGAGCGCCGCTTGACGCGGCGCATCAGCACCTCGAAATCCGCCTTGAGCCACACGGAAAATCCCTTGGCGCGGATCACGGCGCGGGTATCGGCGTTCATGAACGCTCCACCGCCGGTCGCCAACACGAGGCCGACCCTCTGCCCGCCATCCTCGAGCAGGCGCGCGATCACGCGGGCCTCGCCGGAGCGGAAGTCCGCCTCGCCGTAGGTCGCGAAGATCTCCGGGATGGTCATCCCCGCCGCCGCCTCGATCTCGGCATCGGCATCGACGAAAGCAAGGCCGAGACGTTGGGCGAGCCGGCGGCCGATCGACGACTTGCCCGCGCCCATCATGCCGACGAGCACGACCGAACGCCGGCCGAGCGCCGTCGTCAGCGCGATCTCGCGCGTCGTCATCACGACCGCAGTCTGTGCAGCCTCGCGCATCATCCAAAGGCCCCGCGGCGTCGACGGTATTGCCGCCATTCGCCGTGCGAATTCACCGCCATATACCGCGACGGCAAGGCCCTTGCCAGTTCGCGCGGAACATGATGGTTAGTAGACGTCTGCTTTTGCCGACCGGGCTGCCGGGTCGACCAGACCCCTGCGGCGGGCATCCCTGAGAGGCGGCGGACGGCCACGAGTTGCCACGATGCCAAGCCTGTTGCGTCTCCTCATGGTCGTCGGACTGCTGGGCGGTTTCGCCTATGGGGCGATGTTCGCCCTCGCGAACTTCGTGCAGCCGAAACCGCGTGAGATGAGCATCACGATTCCGGCGAGCAAGCTCTCCAAGCCGAACTGATTTTACCTCCGCCCCACAGGGGAAGGTCATCCTACGAAGCGTGGGGTGGCGTTTACCAATCGCCACTAGGATGCCGGCGACCCAACCCGGCATTGCGATGAACAATTCCGACGAGCGGCTGATCGACCTCTACCTCGACATGCTGGCGGCCGAGCGCGGCGCGGCGCGCAATACGCTCGAGGCCTACCGGCGCGATCTTGCGGATTTTTCCGGCTATCTGCGGGGGCGGCGGCGCGTAATCGCGTCTGCGGCAAGCGACGACATCCGTGGCTATCTCGGCGACCTTAGCGCGCGCAGCTTCTCGGCCGCCTCGGTGGCCCGCAGGCTTTCGGCGATCCGCCAGCTCTATCGCTTCCTTTATGCGGAGGGGCATCGCGACGACGATCCAGCCGCCGTGATCGAGGGACCCAAGCGCGGCCGCGCGCTGCCCAAGGTGCTCTCGGTGCGCGAGGTCGACGCGCTGCTCGGCGCCGCTCAGCACGGCGACGTCGAGCAGCCGATCGGGGGGCGGCTGCGCGCCGCGCGGCTCAACTGCCTGATCGAGGTGCTGTATGCGACCGGCCTGCGCGTCTCCGAACTGGTCGCGCTGCCGGCGTCGGCGGCGCAACGCGACGAGCGCATGCTGATCGTGCGCGGCAAGGGCAACAAGGAACGTCTGGTGCCGCTCAACGACGCCGCCAAGCGCGCCATGCGCGATTACCTGGCGCTGCGCCGGGAGGCCGGCGCCAAGGGCGACCCCAAATGGCTGTTTCCCTCCTTCGGCGAGAGCGGCCACCTGACGCGCCAGCACTTCGCGCGCGAACTCAAAGGCCTCGCCGGTGCCGCCGGCCTGCGCGCGAGCCAAGTCAGTCCGCACGTGCTGCGTCATGCCTTCGCGAGCCATCTGCTGCAGAACGGCGCCGACCTGCGCTCGGTGCAGACGCTGCTCGGCCACGCCGACATCTCGACGACGCAGATCTACACGCACGTGCTGGAGGAGCGGCTCAAAAGCCTGGTGCGCGACCTGCATCCGCTGGCGGATGGCTAGGCAAATGCCCATATTGCATGCGGTTTCTTGACTTGGCCCACCGCAGCGGCCAGTTTCCGCCGCCCGCGAAAGCCGGCGTTAATCTCGATATTTGAGGCGCGATGCGCAGCTACCTCGACTTCGAAAAGCCGGTCGGCGAACTCGAGCAGAAGATCGAGGAACTGCGCGCCATGCAGGCGAGCGGCGACGTGTCAGTCGCCGAGGATATCGCGCGCCTCGAAGCCAAGGCCGCCCAGACGCTCAAGGAGCTCTACGACAACCTCACGCCTTGGCAGAAGACGCAGGTCGCGCGCTGGCCGACCCGTCCGCATTGCCTCGACTACGTGGCGCAGCTCGTCACCGAGTTCACGCCGTTTTCGGGCGACCGCAAGTTCGGCGACGACGACGCGATCGTCGGCGGCTTCGGGCGCTTCCGCGGCGAAAGCATCTGCGTGATCGGCCACGAGAAGGGCTCCGATACCGAAAGCCGGCTGAAGCACAATTTCGGCATGGCGAAGCCCGAGGGCTACCGCAAGGCGGTGCGGCTGATGGAAATGGCCGACCGCTTCGGCATCCCGGTGATCGCGCTGGTCGACACCGCCGGCGCCTACCCGGGCATCGGCGCGGAGGAGCGCGGCCAGGCCGAGGCGATCGCACGCTCGACACAGGCCTGCCTCGCGCTCGGGGTGCCGAACATCGCGGTGATCCTGGGCGAAGGCGGCTCGGGCGGCGCGATCGCGATCGCGACCGCCAACCGCGTGCTGATGCTCGAACACGCGATCTACAGCGTCATATCGCCGGAAGGCGCCGCCTCAATCCTGTGGCACGACACCGCCAAGGCGCAGGAGGCGGCGACCAACATGAAGATCACCGCCGAGGACTTGAGCCGCTTCGGCATCATCGACGAGATCATCCCCGAGCCGCCCGGCGGCGCCCACCGCGATCCCGCCGCCGCCATCGCGGCGACCGGCGAAGCGATCGGCGTCGCGCTGACCGCGCTTTCGGGCCTCGACCGCGACGCGGTCCGGCGCCAGCGGCGGGAGAAGTTCCTGAGCATCGGGCGGGCGCTCTGACGTAGCGGCATGGTCCTTACGGCAGCCGGCATGCACCTTTCCGGGGCCAGGCCCCCCTTTGACCGGAGTTTACCTTTCGTTCACCATAAGCGTGGTGCAAGGCTTAGGTCAGGATTGACTGCCTTGGGATTGCCGCATCTGTAAGGATAACAGGTGGGTAACGAAAGGCCGGGGTCGGCGGCTTGTCAGGGTCGCCGACTGGTCGGGGAGCTAAGGGTTGACGTTGCGCACAGGCTACGTCCGGGCACTGTTTGCGTCCGCGGCTCTCGCCGCGGTGGTGGCGCTCGCCGGTTGCGAGACCGATGGCTTGAATTCCGCCAAGGCGATGAAAGAGCTCTCGCCCGAGATGAAGGCGGAGCTCGCCCAGAAGAACATGCCGATCGAGTCCTCGATCCTGGTGCGCCTGTTCAAGCAGGAGGCCGAGCTCGAGGTCTGGAAGCAAGACGCCACCGGCCGCTACGAGCTGCTGCGGACCTATCCGATCTGCCGCTGGTCCGGCGAGCTTGGTCCGAAGATCCGCGAAGGCGACCGCCAGGCGCCCGAGGGCTTCTACAACATCACGCCCGCGAGCATGAATCCGAACTCGCAGTTCTATCTCTCGATCAACACCGGCTATCCGAACTCCTTCGACAAGTCGCTGAACCGCACCGGCGCCGCGCTGATGATCCACGGCGACTGCTCGTCGCGCGGCTGCTACGCCATGACCGACGACCAGATCAGCGAGATCTATGCGCTCGCGCGCGAGGCCTTCTTCGGCGGCCAGCGTTCGTTCCAGCTGCAGGCCTATCCGTTCCGCATGACGCCGGCGAACTTCGCCAAGCATCGCAACAATCCCAACATGGCGTTCTGGCGGATGCTCAAGGAAGGCAGCGACCAGTTCGAGGTCACTCACCAGGAGCCGAAGGTCGAGGTCTGCGAGAAGCGCTACGTCTTCAATCCCGAGCCGAAGCAGGCGAACGCGACACCCGCGAGCAGCGTGCGGCTCGGCACCCCCTGGGGCGGATTGCGCGATGCGCCGCAACAAAGCCAATCCGCGTTGAACTTCAGCCCGGCCGGCCGCTGCCCCGCCTATCAGGTGCCGCAGGAGATCGCCGAGGCCGTCGCCACCAAGAAGCGCCAGGACGACGCGCAGACCGCCGCGCTGATCTCGCGCGGCGTGCCGGCGGCGCCGATCCGCACCGGGCGCGACGGCGGGATGCATCCGTACTTCCTCGCCAAGCTCAAGCCGCAGGAGATGCGCGAGGCCGACGGCACCGTGCGCTACGTGGTCGACGAGAGCGCCGCCAAGAAGCTCGGCTCCTACGTCAATCCGCCGCTCGAAGTGAACCCGACGGTCGAAGCCGAAAGCACCGTCGCCGACAACGCGCCGGTGCCGCGCGCCGCGCCGCAGCCCAAACCCGCGCCGACGACCACCTACGCGGTCGCGTCCGCCGAATCGACGCCCGTTCCGCCGCCGCCGAAGCCCCAAGGGAGCATGTTCGCGAGCCTGTTCTCCTCGACCAGCGACCAGCCGCCGCCTCCGCCACAGCAGCAGGACAGCGTGTTCGGACGCATGAAGAATTCGGTCGGCCGCCTGTTCGGCACCGACGACCATAAGCCGGTGCCGCAGCCGGTCGTGGCGCCCAAGCAAGCGACGGCCACGCCGAAGCCGGTCGCCAAGCCGCATCCGAAGCCCCAATCGACCGAGCCCGCCGAGGCGGCTCCCGCCGCGCCGGCGCCGACCTCGACCGCCAGCAATACCGGCCTGCTGCCGGGCGCGCAGCCGACGGTCCCGGCGGGAACCTTCGACAATCGCTGGGGCGCGCTGCGCTGACGGCCGGTCATTCCGGGGCGCGAGCGCAAGCCGAGCGAACCGATATCCACCGCGATCCCACGCTTGCTGTCCATGGTCGTCGAGACCGCGCGGGACCACGAGGGCCCGCCGGCGCCTTCTTTCTCCAGAAGGCGCGAACGCCATGCAATGCGGATCCCCGGTTTGCTTCGTCGGAACCGGGGTCCCGGGTCTGCAACGACAGCAAGGCGTCTCGCGATGGCTACTTCGCCGGCTTGGCGGTGATCTCGATCGCCGCGTAGTACGCCGCGAGGTCGGCGACGTCCTGATCCTTGAGCTGCTCCACCACGATCGACATCATGTCGTTCTTGCGGATGCCTTTGCGATAGTCGTTGAGCGATTTGACGAGATAAGGCTCCGGCTGCCCCGCGAGATTGGGCGCCTCTGGCAATTTTGATAGCCCATCGAGGCCGTGACAGGTCTGGCAGGCGAGCGCCTTCTGCCGGCCGGCCGCGACGTTGCCGGCGGCAATGACATCTGAAGCGGCGATCAGCGTGAGTGCCGATACGAGAGTGGCGCCAAGCACGCAGGTGCGCGCCCTCCCCTTGAAAAGGGGAGGGTTGGGGTGGGGATCACGGCGATCCAAGCTGACCCCCTCCCTGTCCCTCCCCCTTTCAGGGGGAGGGGACGATGTGGCGAGAACAGCGATCATTCGTCTTCCTGTGCAAGCGGAGAGACGAAGAAGCAGCATCACTTCCCGTCGTACCAGATGCGATACAGCGCACCCGCGAAGTCGTCGGACACGAGGATCGATCCGTCGGCGAGCTGCGCAACATCGACCGGCCGGCCCATATATTCACCGTTCTCGGTGAGCCAGCCTTCGGCGAACGGCTCGGTCTTGTCGGCCGTGCCGTCCTCCTTCAGGCTCGTGAACATCACGCGCGCGCCGACCGGCACCGTGCGATTCCACGATCCATGCTGCGCCGAGAAGATGCCGCCGCGATATTTCGCCGGAAACATCTTGCCCGAGTAGAACGTCATGCCGAGGTCGGCGGCATGCGCCACCATCTCGACCTGCGGGAACGTGATGTCGGTCGGCGGTGTCTGGTCCTTGTATTCGGTGGTGCGCGTCTTGCCGCCGCCGTAATACGGGAAGCCGAAGTTCATGCCGGGCTTGTTGGCGCGGTTGAGCTCGCCCGGCGGGATATCGTCACCCATGCCGTCGACCTGGTTGTCGGTGAACCACAGCGTCTTGTCCTTCGGGTTGAAGTCCATGCCGACGGAATTGCGGATGCCCCACGCGAACACCTCGCGGTCCTTGCCCTCGCGCGTCATGCGGATGATGCCGCCGATGCCCCACTTCTTGAAGCCGTCGAGCTTCTCCGGCGCCGGAACGTTGAACGGCTGGCCGAGCGTGATGTAGAGCTTGTCGTCCGCGCCGATGCGGCAGGTGCGCGCCGTGTGATTGTAGGACTCGTCTTCCGGCGGAATGAGCTCGCCCTGCTTCACCACCTGGAACGCCGCAACATCCGGCCCTTCGTAGAAGAACTCCGCGGCCGGGAACGTCAGCACGCGGTTCTGCTCGACGACGAACAGGAAGCCGTCCTTGGAGAAGCACACGCCGTTCGGGATCGTGAACGCGATCGACGGCGCGAACTCCTTCACCTCTTCGGCGACCCGCGACTTGGAGCGGTCGGTCACGGCCCAGACCTTGTTCTTGCGCGTGCCGACGAAGGTCACGATGCCTTGCGGACCGACCGCGATGTGGCGCGCATCCGGCACGAGCGCATAAAGCCCGATATGGAAGCCACGCGGCAGTTTGATCTTGGCAAGATTTTTCTTCAGTGCCTCGGCCTTCGGGCCGCCTTGCGGCACAGTCGGGATCTCGATCGCGGTCCCGGTCTGCTGGAAGTTGCCGAGCTTCTCGAGGTTGCCGGCCGAGGGCTGTTGCGCCAGGGCCGGGGATGCGAGCGTGAGAACGAGCGCCGACGCGGCGCCAAGAAACGCCAGTCTCATGATGTCCTCCCATGGACGAATTTTTTGTTCGCAGTCGCGCGGCAATTATCTCACAGGTGGCGATACGAGTCCTGGGCAATCATCATGACGTGGCTGAATGGGAGCGTTGCCGCGCGGGAGTCGCGCGGCAAATCCGCAGCGCGGCAATTCGCACCACGTGGAGCTACATCGACCAGGCGGTGGCCCTACTCTTTCCGCGTCAGCGGAAATGGGCAAGATAATGGGCGAGGTCCACGATGTCCGCCTCGGACACTGGGCGGATCACCTCATCCATGGTGGCGTCATAGCCGGGCCGCACGGCGCTCTTATAGTCGCGCAGTGCCTTGAGCAGATAGTCCTCGCGCTGGTCGGCAAGCCGCGGCATCTGCTCGCGGCCGGAAAAATCCGGCATGTGGCAGGAGTTGCAGTGATGCTTGACGACCAGCGCCTGACCGCGCGCCATGCGCTCGGGGTCTGGCGTATCCGCCGGCGGCTTCGGCGGCGGCAGCTTGGCGATGAAATCCGCGAAAGCCTGAAGGTCACTGTCCTTCATGTCCTTCGCCTGGTCGTTCATGATGTCCTGGGCGCGGCGTTTCTCGCGAAACAGATAAAGCTGGATCAGCACGTAATTGCTCGGCATGCCGCCGAGCGAGGGCACCTCGGGCGTGTCCGACTGGCCCTTCTCGCCATGACAGGCGAGGCAGACTTCGGTGCGCTCCTTGAACGACTGCGCGCCGGCGGGCGCCGCGAACAGGCATAGAAACCCGAGTGCCACGATAATGCGGCGCATACTTTGTCCAGATGGAATCGGGCTCGCTTCCGCTCGTCCCCGCGAAAGCGGGGACCCAGCTTGCTGACCGGATGCCCGCTTTCGCGGGCATGAGCGGAAAGGCGAGTCCGCTTCATTCAACATTCAATAAGCGCTAGTGCGACGCGGTCTTCTGGTTGCCGTAGCTCAGACGATAGATCGCGCCGTTGTAGTCGTCCGAGATCAAGAGCGACCCGTCTTTCATCATCTGCACGTCGACGGGGCGGCCGATGTAGTTGTTGTCCGGCCCGATGAAGCCGGTGACGACGGACTCCATGTTCTTCACGGTGCCATCCTTGTTCAGGAACACCGCGACGATGTCGCCGCCGAACTTCTTGCTCCGGTTCCAGGAGCCGTGCCGCGCCACGAAGATCGCGTTGTGATACTTCGCCGGGAACATGCTGCCCGTATAGAACCGCATGCCGAGCGAGGCCGAATGCGGGCCCATCTTGGCGACCGGCGGGGTGAATTCCTTGCAGGAATGGCCCCAGCCGAATTCGGGATCCGGGAAATCGCCCTGATAGCAGTAGGGCGAGCCGAAGTGCTCTCCGACCCGGGTCACGCGATTGAGCTCGTCCTCGGGGACGTCCTCGGACAGCCAGTCGCGGCCGTTGTCGGTGAAGTAGAGCTGCTTCGTGACCGGATGCCAGTCGAAGCCGACCGTGTTGCGCACGCCGCGCGCGACCACTTCGGCGCCGGTGCCGTCGAGATTGATGCGACGGATCTGCGCGTGGGCGTCAGAGGGCATCACGTTGTTGCCGGGCTGGCCGACCGGCACGTAGAGCTTGCCGTCGGGTCCGATGGAAATGAATTTCCAGCCGTGCGCCTCGTCCTTCGGCAGGTTGTCGTAGATCACGGTGGGCTTCGGCGGGTTGTCGAGATTGTCCTCGATCTTCTCGATCTTGGAGATCTTCGACAGCTCCGCGATGTAGAGCGTGCCGTCCTTGAAGGCGACGCCATTCGGCCGATAGAGGCCGGACGCGATCACCTTGGTCTCGCGCTTTCCGTCCTTGTCGACGACCGCATAGACCTTGTCGATCAGGCGCGTGCCGACGAACAGGGTGCCCTTGTCGCCGATGCGCATCGAGCGCGCATTGGTGAGGCCGCTTTGATAGACCTCGATCTTGAAGCCCTTCGCGAGCGTGAGCTTGTTGGCGGTATCCTGCACCTTTTCGGCGCTCGCCGCGATCGGCGGCGCCGCGATCGGCGCGAGCTTCATGGCGGCTTCGGTATCCGGACGCCCGATCAGCGGGGACCCCGGAGGCAGCGGCTGCGGATTGACGGCCGGCGCGGCTGCGGGCGCGGCCGGCTGCTGCGCGAGTGCCGGCGCGATGGCGATGAGAGTGCTGAACGTTCCAGCGAGCAGCAGGGCGCGCCGGGCTGAAGACCCAATTGTCATCTGAATTCCTCCCTCAGTGCGGAGCCGTTCTCGCTGCGGCGGCCGTATCTCGCCGCCGCAACGGAAGCTCCATCCCTGTCAGTGTCGGACTTTTGCGCTGTCGGTGCAATCGCCGGATGAGGCGTTCACGCGCATTTGGCCGGCGCCGACTTTATGCAATAAACGCCTCCGAAACGACGGATCGCCGGCGAAATTCTCCCACCGGCAAGAGCCCGAGGATACGACCATGCCCGAAGCCTTTCTCTGCGACGCCGTGCGCACCCCGATCGGCCGCTATGGCGGCGCGCTCGCCAAGGTGCGTACCGACGACCTCGCGGCGGTCCCGCTCAAGGCGCTGATCGCGCGCAATCCGGGAGCCGATTGGAGCAAGCTCGACGAGGTCTATTTCGGCTGCGCCAACCAGGCCGGCGAGGACAACCGCAATGTCGCCCGCATGGCGCTGCTGCTGGCCGGCCTGCCCGACAGCGTGCCGGGCGTGACGCTGAACCGGCTGTGCGCCTCCGGGCTCAATGCGGTCGGCGCCGCCGCGCAGGCGATCCGCGCGGGCGACATCGATTTCGCGATCGCGGGCGGCGTCGAGTCGATGACCCGTGCGCCGTTCGTACAGGGCAAGGCCACGGAGGCGTTCTCGCGCGCGGCCGAAATCTACGACACCACGATCGGCTGGCGTTTCATCAATCCGCTGATGAAGAAACAATACGGCGTCGACGCGATGCCGGAGACGGGCGAGAACGTCGCCGAGGAATTCCAGGTCACGCGCGCCGACCAGGACAAGTTCGCCTGGCGCTCGCAGCAGCGCGCCGGCAAGGCGATCGCGGCCGGGTACTTCGCCGAGGAGATCGTTGCGGTCGAGATCGCCGGCAAAGTGCCGGTGAAGGTCGACAAGGACGAGCACCCGCGTCCCGAGACGACGCTCGAGGGTCTCGGCAAGCTCAAGACGCCGTTCCGCGATCCCGGAACGGTGACGGCGGGCAACGCGTCCGGCGTCAACGACGGCGCCGCCGCGATGATCATCGCGTCGGAGGCGGCCGTGAGGGCGCACGACCTCACGCCCCGCGCGCGCATCACCGGCATGGCCTCGGCCGGCGTGCCGCCCCGCATCATGGGCATCGGGCCGGTGCCCTCGACGCGCAAGCTGATGGAGCGGCTCGGTCTCAAGATCGGCGATTTCGACGTGGTCGAGCTGAATGAGGCGTTCGCCTCGCAGGGTCTCGCCTGCATGCGCCAGCTCGGCTTGGCCGATGACGCCGAGCACGTGAACCCGAACGGCGGCGCGATTGCGTTGGGTCATCCGCTCGGCATGTCGGGCGCTCGCCTTGCGCTGACGGCGGCGCATCAGTTGGGAAAGATCGGCGGACGCCGCGCGCTTGCGACGATGTGCGTCGGTGTAGGCCAGGGCGTGTCGCTGGCGATGGAAAGAGTGTAACTCCGCTGTCGTCCCGGCCGACCGAGCGAAGCGAGGAAGAGCCGGACCCATAACCACGATATTGTCTTTATCGCTCCGACGGTGGTTATGGGTCCCGGGTCTCGCTCCGCTCGCCCGGGATGACAGTTGAGTCAACGGATGAACCCCATGCCCATGTCCCCTGGCTACATCCCGTTCCATCCCAATCCGTCGAAACCCAGATACAAGCCGCCGGCGGGCGCGGTCGACGCGCATTGCCACGTGTTCGGGCCGGAGGCCAAATTTCCGTTCGCGCCGAAGCGCAAATACACGCCCTGCGACGCGCCGAAGGAAAAGCTGTTCGCGCTGCGCGATTTTCTGGGCTTCGACAAGAACGTGATCGTGCAGGCGACCTGCCACGACACCGACAACCGCGCGCTCGTCGACGCACTCAAGAGCTCCAATGGAAAGGCGAAGGGCGTCGCCTTCGTCGGCGAAGAGGTCACCGACGCGGAGTTGAAGGACCTGCATGACGCCGGCGTGCGCGGCGTGCGCTTCAATTTCATCAAGCGGCTGGTCGATTCCACCCCGAAGGACGTGATGCAGCGCATCGCCGCGCGCATTGCCAAACTTGGCTGGCACATCGTGATCTATTTCGAGCACGCCGATCTCGACGAGATGGGCCCGTTCCTCAAATCGCTGCCCACAACCCTGGTGTTCGACCACATGGCGTGCCCGAACGTGAAGGAAGGCGTTACGGGCAAGCACTTCCAGAACTGGCTCAAGGCGCTCGACGCCAACAAGACCTGGATCACCAAGGTCACGTGCCCGGAGCGCTTCACGCTCGCGGGACCACCTTATGATGACGTCGTGCCGTTCGCGCGCGCCATCACGGAACGCTTCCCCGACCGCGTGCTGTGGGGCACCGATTGGCCGCATCCCAACATGAAAAACGAGGCGCCCGACGACGGCGTACTCATCGACATGATCCCGAAGATCGCGCCGACCGCCGCGCTGCAGCAGGCACTCCTTGTCGACAACCCGATGCGGCTTTATTGGGGGTAGCCGTGGGCGCCGTCACCCTGAGGTGCGAGCGGCGACGACGTCGCCGCGAGCCTCGAAGGGCGACGGCATGCGCGGCCATCCTTCGAGGCCCGGCTTCGCCGGGCACCTCAGGATGACGGCGGAGCCATAGCCTCCTGGCGGGAAACGATAGCCCGTTTGCCATTCGGCCGCCGTCTGAGTATCAGAAGCGCAAATTCAGGCTGCGCCCGCACGACGACGGGCGCCAGGGAGACAGGCCGATGGCCAAAGCAAAGCTGCAAGAAGAATACGAAGACATTCCGGGCACGTTCGTGTTCAACGCCGAGCGTTCGCGCCAAGGTTACGGCATCAACATGT
>CAYZMR010000030.1:0-20238 GCA_964479515.1 uncultured Hyphomicrobiales bacterium
AGGTGCGCCGCGCAAGGTGGCGGAAGCCGGTGCATCGGAGGCCACGGGCCTTCCCAACCAAATCCCGCGCGGCGACGGCGGCGATGCGGCTGGCGGCCGCGGCCGCCGCGAAGGCGCATCGACCGCCGAAAACATCGCCTCAACCGACATGCGTCACATCGTCGATCCCGACGACATCGCGAAGGCCCATGCGCTCGCGGCGCGGCTTGCCCGCTCGATGCGCGCGCGGCTGATCCGGCGCGAGCAGGTCCGCCGTCGCGGGCGGCGCCTCGACCTGCGCCGCACCATCCACCGCAGCGTCGCGTATGGCGGCACGCCGGTCGATCTCGCCTGGCGGCAGCGCAAGGTGAAGCCGCTGCGCCTCGTCGTGCTGCTCGATGCCTCCGGCTCGATGAGCCTCTATACGGCGTTCTTCGTGCGCTTCCTGCACGGCGTGGTGGATGCCTTCCGCGAGGCCGAGGCCTTCGTGTTCCACACGCGCCTCGCGCACGTCTCGCCCTCGCTACGCGATCGCGACGTGACCCGCGCGGTCGAGAAGCTCGCCCTGATGGCGCAGGGCATCGGCGGCGGCACGCGCATCGGCGAGAGCCTCGCCACCTTCAATCGCTGGCACGCGCGCCGCGTCATCAATTCGCGCACGGCCGTGATGATCGTGTCGGACGGCTACGACACCGGCGAGCCCGAAAAGCTCGGCGCCGAGATGGCCCGCCTGCGCCGCCTTTGTCGTCGTATCATCTGGCTCAACCCGCTCATCGGCTGGCGCGATTACTCGCCGCAGGCGCGTGGCATGCAGGCCGCGCTCCCCTATGTCGATCTGTTCGCGCCTGCGCACAACATCGAGAGCCTCGCGGCGCTCGAACCTTATCTGGCCAAGATCTGAAGGTCTCCAGCCATGGACCACGCAACCGACATCCTCGATACGATCTCGACACGCCGCGCGGCGGGCCAGCCCTTCGCGCTCGCGACCGTGGTGCGCACCGTGGCGGCGACCGCCGCCAAGGCGGGCGCGAAAGCCGTGATCCTCCCCGATGGCACGATCACCGAAGGCTGGATCGGCGGCGGCTGCGCCCGCGCCGCCGTCCTCAAGGCCGCGCGCGAAGCACTCGCCGACGGCAAGTCGCGGCTCGTCTCGGTGCAGCCGCCGGATGCGCTGCAGGACCAGGGAGTCGCGGCCGGTGAGGAGCGCGCCGGCGTGCGCTTCGCCAACAACATGTGCCCGAGCCAGGGAACCATGGACATCTTCATCGAGCCGGTGCTGCCGCATCCGCAGCTCGTCGTGTGCGGCTCGAGCCCAGTCGCGGTCGCGATCGCCGATCTTGCGCGACGCATCGGGTTCGCCGTGACGGTCTGCGCGCCCTCCGCCGAGCAGGGAAGCTTTGCCGAGGCCGACCGCCGCATCGAGGGCTATGCGCTCCCCGTCGAGGAGGCGGGCATGCGCTTCGTGGTGGTGTCGACCCAGGGGCGGGGCGACGAGGCTGCGCTGCAGGCGGCGCTTGCGGTCGAGACGGATTACGTCGCTTTCGTCGGAAGCCGCAAGAAAGCGGAGGTGCTCAAAGGCAAGCTTGCCGAACGCGGTGTTGCGTCCGAGCGTCTCGCAAAGCTCAAGGCGCCCGCCGGCCTCGACCTCGGCGCGATCACGCCAGACGAGATCGCGGTCTCGATTCTCGCCGAGATCGTCGCGGTGCGTCGGCGCCTGCATTCCCGCGACCCCGACTCCCAGGCGTGAGCGCCATCTGATACGGAATCACCTCGGCTGACCGGGGGACCCGCATGGCGCTGCGCATCTGGCATCAATCGACGACCGAGATCGACAACATCGGCGTCTACAAGGACTCGCTCATCGCCCGCGCACGCGCGATCCTCGACACCGAGGTCGAGCTCGACGTGCACGGATTGCCGTCCGGCGCCCACCACGGCCGCGCGCCGAGCGCGAGCCTGGGCAACGCCTACCTGCATCACCGCATCCTCGAGCCGATCTTGCACAACGTGGTCGAAGCCGAGCGCCAGGGCTATGCGGCGTTCGTGATGGGCTCGTTCAGCGATCCCTTCATCCGCGAAATGCGCTCCGCGGTCGATATCCCGGTGATCTCGCTGACCGAGAGCGCGCTGCTGATCGGCTGTTCGCTCGGCAAATATCTCGTGGCGATCTCCAATGCGCCGGCGGTCGCCTGGATGACCCGGACCTCGGTCGATGCCTATCAACTGCAGGCCCGCGTGCTCGACGTCACGTCGATCGATCCGCCGATGGACGAACCGGCGCTCGCCAAAGGCTACGCCGATCCCGGCCCGGTGATCGCGGCCTTCACGCGCGCGGCCGAGCGCGCGGTCGCGGCCGGCGCGGACGTGATCATCCCGGCCGAAGGCGTGCTCGCGCAATTGCTCATCATTAACGGCGTGAAGACCATCGCCGGCGCGCCGGTGCTCGACGTGTTCGGCGCCGCCTGGTGCCATGCCGTCATGATGGCACGCCTGTGGTCGCGCACCGGGCTGCGCGTCGGGCGTGCGTGGCAGTATCGGCGCGAGGACAAGGAGCTGATCGGGCTCCTGCACGCGGAATCGAAAGGCGCCTGACCATGGCGGCAAAATCTGTTCGCACGATTGCGCTGCCTTCCGGCGAAAAAGTCCCGGCGCTCGGCCAGGGGACGTGGCGCATGGCCGAGGATGCGCGCCGCCGCAAGGACGAGATCGCGGCGCTGCGCGCCGGCCTCGATCTCGGCATGACGCTGATCGACACCGCCGAGATGTATGCGAGCGGGGAAGCCGAGGCGCTGACCGCCGAGGCGATCGCCGGCCGCCGCGACGAAGTGTTCGTCGTGAGCAAGGTGCTGCCCGAGAACGCGACCAAGCGCGGCACGATCGCGGCCTGCGAGCGCAGCCTGAAGCGACTCGCGACCGATCGCATCGATCTGTATCTCCTGCATTGGCGCGGCAGCGCGCCGCTCGCCGGTACGGTCGAGGCGTTCGGCGAGCTGATGCGCGCGGGCAAGATCCGCGCCTGGGGCGTGAGCAATTTCGACAAGTCCGACATGGAGGAGCTGTGGGGCCTCGCCGGCGGCAAGGCCTGCGCCACCAACCAGGTGCTCTACAATCTCTCGCGCCGCGGCATCGAGCACGACCTGATCCCGTGGTGCGAGGAGCGTCGCGTTCCGATCATGGCCTATTCGCCGGTCGAACAGGGCCGCCTCGTGCGCCATCGCGAGGTGCAGGCGATCGCGCAGCGTCACAAGGCGACGCCGGCGCAGGTCGCGCTTGCCTGGACGCTGCGCCACGACGGCGTGATTTCGATCCCCAAGGCCGGCAGTGTCGCGCACGTGAAGGAGAACCGTGCGGCGCTCGATCTGCGGCTCACGGCGGCGGATTTCGCCGCGCTCGACCGCGCCTTCCCGCCGCCGCGCGGCCCGAAGGCGCTGGAGATGCTGTAGGGCACCCTCCGCTGTCATCCCGGAAGCCGCCGCAGGCGGCTATCCGGGACCCATAACCACTACTCTTTCGACCAATCGACAGTCCTGTGGTTATGGATCCCGGCTCTCGCGCTTTGCGCTCGGCCGGGATGACGACCGGGCTTTAACTCGCCACCCTTGCGACGACCTTCCGATAGCGCGCCGTGATCGCATCACGCCGCATGTGCCGTCCATCCCGCACAAGCGTCTCACCGCCGACGATCACCGTCCGGATCAGCGTACTCCCGGCGACGAACACATAGGCGTCGAGCCACGTCTGCACGCCGCCCGCCAGATCGGGATGAGCGGCGTCAAACACCACGAGATCCGCGCGCCGTCCTGCCCCGATCGCGCCGATGTCGCGCCCGAGCGCCTGCGCGCCGCCCGCGAGCGCGCCGGCATAGACCTGTAGTCCGGTTGAATCGCCCTCGCGCCGTGACAACACGTTGCGCGTGCGGTCACGCAGGCGCTGGGAATATTCGAGCTGGCGCAGCTCGGCCGCGGCGTCGATCTGGATGTTGGAGTCGGTGCCGACGCCAAAGCGCCCGCCATGGTCGATGAAGCGCGCGCCATCGAAAATACCGTCGCCGAGCGAGGCTTCGGTCAGCGGACAAAGGCCGGCCACGGCGCCTGATTTCGCGAGCGCGTGGGTCTCGTCCGGAGTCATGTGCGTCGCATGGATCAGGCACCAGCGCCGGTCGACGCCCGCATTCTCGATCAGCCACGCGATCGGCGGCCGGCCGAGCGTCGCGATGCAATCGGCGACCTCCTTCACCTGCTCGGCCGCATGGATGTGGATCGGACCGTCGCGATATTCCGCGACAAGTTGGGACAGCACCTCCGGCGTCACGGCGCGCAATGAATGCGGCGCGATCCCGACGTGCGCGTCCGGCACTGACTTTACGATGTCGCGCGAGCGCGCGATCAGCGCTGCGTAGCGGTCCGGATCGTTGAGGAAGCGCTTCTGCCCCTCATTTGGCTTCGCACCGCCGAACCCTCCATTCATATAGAGTGTCGGGAGCAGCGTGAGCCCGATACCGGTCTCGGTTGCCGCTGCGGCGATCCGTGCCGCCATCTCGCCGAGATCGGCGTAAGGCCGGCCGTCGATGTCGTGATGCAGGTAGTGGAACTCGCCGACCGCCGTGAAGCCACGCTCCAGCATCTGCATATAGGCGAAGGCCGCGATCGCCTCCGCGTCGTCCGGCGTGATGCGTGCCAAGAAGCGGTACATCACCTCGCGCCAGGTCCAGAAGCTGTCATGCGCGGGCCCGCGCCGCTCGGCAAGGCCGGCCATGCCGCGTTGGAACGCATGGCAGTGCAGGTTGGGCAGGCCTGGGATCGCGATTCCGGAAATGCGCTGCGCGCCGTCGCGCGGCGCATCCGGCGTCACTGTCGTGATCGTGCCGCCCGCCACATCGACGCGCACGTCGCGCGCCCAGCCGGAGGGGAGGAGCGCGTGGTCGAAATGAAAAGCGGTCGTTGGCACGGCCTGTTCTGTCATGCCCAGCCTTGTGCCGGGCATCCACGTCTTTGTACACCGGCATGAAGCAAGACGTGGATGGCCGGGACAAGCCCGGCCGTGACGAAAGCAACAGATGCCTTTCGACACCATCTGGCTCGATGCGCGGCTCACGACGATGGCCGGCGCCGGCCTCGGCGTGATCGATCGCGGCGCGATCGCCGCGAAGGATGGCCGCATCGCGTTTGCGGGCCCGATGACGGACCTGCCGACCGGATGGGATGCGAAAGACCGCATCGCGCTCGATGGCCGCTGGATCACGCCCGGACTGATCGATTGCCACACGCATCTGGTCTATGCGGGCGACCGGGCGCACGAGTTCGAGCTGCGGCTTGCCGGTGCATCCTACGAGGAGATCGCGCGCGCGGGCGGCGGCATCGTGTCGACCGTGAAGGCGACGCGCGAGGCCACCGATCTCGATCTCGTTGCCGAGAGCCTGCCGCGCCTCGATGCGCTGATCGCCGAAGGGCTGACCACGATCGAGATCAAGTCGGGCTACGGGCTCGACCGCCGCAACGAGGCAAAGCAGTTGCGCGCCGCACGTTGGCTCGGGGTCGAGCGCGGCGTGGACGTGATGAGGACCTTCCTCGGCGCGCATGCGCTGCCGCCGGAGGCCAACGACAAGGACCGCTACATCGACGCCGTGTGTGCGATGATCCCGACGATCGCCGAGGCGCGGCTTGCCGACGCGGTCGATGCCTTCTGCGAAGGCATCGCGTTCTCGCCCGAACAGGTCGCGCGCGTGTTCGCCGCCGCCAAGGCCGCCGGGCTGCCGGTGAAGCTGCACGCCGACCAGCTTTCCAATCTGCACGGCGCGCGCCTTGCCGCCGAGCATGGCGCGCTCTCGGCCGATCATCTCGAATATACGGACGAGGACGGCGTGGCCGCGCTTGCCGGAGCCGCCACGGTCGCGGTGCTGCTGCCGGGCGCATTCTATGTGCTCAGCGAGACGCAGCTCCCGCCGGTCGAGGCGTTGCGCCGCCACAAGGTTCCGATCGCGATCGCGACCGACTGCAATCCTGGCACCTCGCCGATCACGTCGCTGCTGCTGACGATGAACATGGCGGCGACCTTGTTCCGTCTCACCGTCGACGAATGCCTCGCCGGCATCACCCGCAATGCCGCCCGCGCGCTCGGTCGGGACGACATCGGCACGCTCGAAGCGGGCAGGCACTGCGACCTTGCGATCTGGAACATCGAGCGGCCCGCCGAGCTCGTCTATCGCATCGGTTTCAATCCGCTGCATGCGCGTATTTTCAGAGGAAGAACGTAATGGCGAGCCGTCTCGACAATTCCCGCACAATCCGCGCGCCGCGCGGACCCGAGATCAGCGCCAAGAGCTGGCTCACCGAAGCGCCGTTGCGCATGCTGATGAACAACCTCGATCCCGAGGTCGCCGAGAAGCCGCACGAGCTCGTGGTCTATGGCGGCATCGGCCGCGCGGCGCGCGACTGGGAGAGTTTTGACCGTATCGTCTCCTCGCTGCGCGCACTCGAGGGAGACGAGACCTTGCTGGTGCAATCCGGCAAGCCGGTCGGCGTGTTCCGCACGCATACGGAAGCGCCGCGCGTGCTGATCGCGAACTCCAACCTCGTGCCGCATTGGGCGACGCTCGACAAATTCCAGGAGCTCGATCGCAAGGGCCTGATGATGTACGGCCAGATGACCGCGGGCTCGTGGATCTACATCGGCAGCCAAGGCATCGTGCAGGGCACCTACGAGACCTTCGCCGAGCTCGGTCGCCGCCACTATGGCGGCTCGCTCGCGGGTCGCTGGATCTTGACCGCCGGCCTCGGCGGCATGGGTGGTGCGCAGCCGCTCGCCGCCACGATGGCGGGTGCCTGCCTGCTGGCGATCGAATGCCAGCCCTCGCGCATCGAGATGCGGCTCAAGACCGGCTATCTCGACGCGCAGGCGGCCTCGCTCGATGAGGCGTTGACGATGATCGCGCGCGCCTGCGCGGCGAAGCAGCCGCTGTCGGTCGGCGTGCTCGGCAATGCCGCCGAGATGCTGCCCGAACTGGTGCGGCGCGGCGTTCGGCCCGACGCCGTGACCGACCAGACCTCCGCGCATGATCCGGTCAACGGCTATCTGCCGGCCGGCTGGTCGCTCGCCGAGTGGCAGGAGCGGCGCGAGCGCGATCCGAAGGGCGTCGAGCGCGCCGCGAAGCAATCGATGGCGACGCATGTGCGCGCGATGCTCGATTTTTTCCGCGCCGGCGTGCCGGTCCTCGACTACGGCAACAACATCCGCCAGATGGCGCAGGAGATGGGCGTCGCGGACGCGTTCGCGTTTCCGGGCTTCGTGCCGGCCTATATTCGTCCGCTGTTCTGTCGCGGCATCGGGCCGTTCCGCTGGGCCGCATTGTCCGGCGACCCGGAGGACATCTACCGCACCGACGCGCGCGTCAAGGAGCTGATGCCGCACGACACGCATCTGCACAATTGGCTCGACATGGCGAAGGCGCGCATCAAGTTCCAGGGATTGCCGGCGCGCATCTGCTGGGTCGGCCTCGGCGACCGCCATCGGCTCGGCCTCGCCTTCAACGAGATGGTGGCACGTGGCGAGGTGAAGGCGCCGATCGTGATCGGGCGCGATCATCTCGACAGCGGCTCGGTCGCGAGCCCGAACCGCGAGACCGAAGCCATGCGGGATGGGTCCGACGCGGTATCCGATTGGCCGCTGCTCAACGCATTGTTGAACTGCGCGAGCGGCGCCACCTGGGTGTCGTTCCACCACGGCGGCGGCGTCGGCATCGGCTATTCTCAGCATGCCGGCATGGTGATTACATGCGACGGCACCGCGGATGCGGCGCGCCGCATCGCGCGCGTGCTGTGGAACGACCCCGCAACCGGCGTCATGCGACACGCCGACGCGGGCTACGAAGATGCGATTGCGTGCGCGAGAGAGCACGGGCTCAATCTGCCGGGCATTCTCGGGTAACGCTGCGAGGGGGCGGAATGCGGCTCGTTGCGGGTTGCGAGCGGATCATCGCGGATGAGACGACAAGCCCGCTCGACGGCACGATCCGCTGGGCGCCGGTCAAATCGCTGTGGCTGATGTCGATGACGGCGGTCGCCGCGATCGCCGGGCCGCTTTTCTTTTCCTGGAGTGCGTTCGCGCTGTTCATCGCGATGAGCGGCATCACGCTGTGCTTCGGGCATTCGGTCGGAATGCATCGGCGGCTGATTCATGAGAGCTTCGACTGCCCGCTCTGGGTCGAGCGCGTTTGCGTCTACCTCGGCACCTTGGTCGGCATGGCCGGCCCGATCGGCATGATCCGACTGCACGATCATCGCGATTGGGCGCAGCGCCAGCCGGCGTGCCACGCCTATTCCCGTCACGACGCGGGCTTCTGGCGCGACGGCTGGTGGCAGCTTCATTGCCGGCTTGCGCTTGCGCATCCGCCGATCTTCCGGCTCGAGCCGCGGCTCGCACATGACAGGTTCTACGCATTCGTCGAGCGCACCTGGATGGCGCAGCAATTGCCCTGGGCGCTCTTGTTCTACGCGCTCGGCGGCTGGTCCTGGGTGGTGTGGGGCATCTGCGTGCGCGTTGCGGTCTGCGTGACCGGGCATTGGCTCATCGGCCACTTCGCGCATCGCAAGGGCGAGCAGACCTGGGTCGTCGACGGCGCCTCCGCGCAGGGCTACAACGTGCGCTTCGCCGGCTTCATCAGCATGGGCGAAGCCTTCCACAACAATCATCACGCCTATCCGAATTCCGCCAGGCTGGGGCTGGCGCCCAGCCAGATCGATCTCGGCTGGTGGCTGATCCTGGCGCTGCGGGCCTGCGGGCTCGCCAGAAATGTCCGCACGCCGGCGACCCTGCCCGAGCGCGCGGGGCTTCGCCGCGTGGCAGTCGCGGATGCCGCGATGCTCCCGATGACAGCGAGGTGATGATGTTCCCCTTCTCGTTCCAGGGACGGATCGGGCGCGTGCCTTACGCGCTTGGCTCGCTCGCGGCGTTCTTCAGTCAGCATCTCGCGGTCTGGGCGGCGTACCGCACGCTGAAGACCCCACTGCACATCGACGACGCCATGTTCTGGATCGGGCCGCTACGCACGCTCACGATGGAAAACATCTACCTGCCGGCCGTTATCCTGCTGCTCGCCCTGGCGTATTTCCTGGTCGTCGCCTGGCTTCTGGCCGCGCTCGCGTTCCGCCGCGCGGCGGACGCCAATCTCAGCGAAGCCCTGGCGGTGGCCGCGATGGCGCCGGTCGTGCAGATTCCGGTGATCCTCTATCTCATCATCGCGCCGCCGCGCGAGGCCGGCACCGCGGATCCGATCTTTCCGCGCGGTGACGTGAAGGGATATCCCGCCGCGGCGATCGGCGTCGTCGCGGGCATTGGGCTGACGTTGGCGGCGGTCGCGGTGAGCACGCTTGTATTCCGTGTCTACGGCTACGGGCTGTTCGTGGTCTCGCCCTTCGTCATCGGTGCGACGACGGGCTACTTCGCCAACCGCAAGACCGACGTCGGCGGCGGGCGCACGGCGCGGCTGGTGATCGCCGCGACGTTGCTGGGAGGCGTCGCGCTGGTGCTCACCGCGCTGGAGGGCGTCGTCTGCATCCTGCTCGCATCTCCGCTCGCGGGCGGCATCGCGCTGGTCGGCGGGATGCTCGGCCGCGCCATCGCGCTCACCGGCAAGCGGTCATCGAGCCAGATCGTGCCGGGTTTCGCGCTGCTGCCGATCGTGTTCGCGCTCGAGCATCTGTTCGCGGCGCCGACCCATTTCGACACGCAACAAGCGATCGCCGTGAACGCGCCGGTCGAGCGCGTCTGGAACGCGATCTTGCACATGGACACGATCGACGAGCCGCTCGCGCTGCCGTTTCGCTTGGGCGTTGCCTACCCGATCCGCGGCGACGTCGAGGGCGAGGGCGTCGGCGCGGTCCGCCACGGCGAGTTCTCCACCGGTGTCGCGGTCGAGCGCGTGACCGAATGGGCGGCGAACCGCAAGCTCGCCTTCGTGGTCGAAACCGACATCCCGGCGATGCGCGAGATGAGCCCGTACGAGCATGTGCATGCGCCGCATGTCGTCGGCTACTTCACGACCAGCCTGACCAGCTTCGAGCTGGTGCGGCGCGGCGACGCGCCGCTCGAAGTCGTGCTGCGGACATCGCACGAGATCAGGCTCGACCCGATCCTCTATTGGATGCCGATGGCGCGCTGGATGGTTGCGGCAAACAACGCGCGCGTGCTCGCGCATATCAAGCACCAGGCCGAACGCCAGCGGGTGACGGCGCAGTAAACTTTTTGCTGTCGTCCCGGAAGCCGCGAAGCGGCTATCCGGGACCCATAACCACGAATCTTTCGATTGACCGAGAGTCTCGTGGCTATGGATCCCGGCTCTCGCTTCGCTCGGCCGGGATGACAGCGCGCCTTCACCCATTCTCCGCCAGCACCGCCTCGACGCGGATGTCCTCGGTCAGGCGCGCCTTGAGCGCGGAAAACTCTAGGCTCGTCTTGATCGTGTAATGGCGCGGGTAGGGGAGCGTGACCTTGACGTCCGCCTTGATGCGGCCCGGTCGCGCGGTCATCACGACCACGCGCGAGGCAAGGAAGATCGCCTCCTCGATGTCATGGGTGACGAACAGCACGGTCTTACGGTCGCGCTCCCAGATGCCGAGCAGGAGCTCCTGCATCAGCGCGCGCGTCTGGTTGTCGAGCGCGCCGAATGGTTCGTCGAGCAGCAGGATCGCCGGATCGTTCGCGAGCGCGCGCGCGATCGCGGTGCGCTGCTGCATGCCGCCGGAGAGCTGCTTCGGATGATGTTGCGCGAACGCCGTGAGGCCGACGCGCGTCAGCCACTCGCCGACGATGCGCGTGCGTTCAGGCACGGGTACGCCCTTCTCGCGCAGGCCGAACGCGACATTGTCGGCGACCGTCAACCACGGAAACAGCGTGTAGGACTGGAACACCATGCCACGATCGGGTCCGGGCGCGGTCACGGGCTTGCTGTCGAGCAGGACGCGGCCGGTCGTTGGCGTATCGAGGCCGGCGACCAGGCGCAGCAGCGTCGACTTGCCGCAGCCCGACGGCCCGAGGATCGCGACGAAGTCATTGTCGCCGACCGCGATGGTGGTCGGCTCTAGCGCGCGCGTCGGAGCTCCGCCGCGCACGGGCGGAAACACGCGCGAGAGGTCTTCGATGAGGAGCTTGCTCAAGCAAGGCTCCACGGAAACAGCTTCCGGTTCGCCGCCTTGAACAGGAAATCCGACACAAGCCCGATGACGCCGATCACGATGATGCCGAAGATGATCTGGCCGGTCGCGAGCAGCGCCTGGCTGTCGATGATCATGTGGCCGATGCCCGACGACGAGCCGATCAGCTCGGCGACGATCACATAGGTCCAGGCCCAGCCGAGCACGAGCCGCAGGATCTCGAAGATGCCGGGCGCCGCGGATGGAATGAGAACCCGCGCGAGAATGCCGGCATCACGCGCGCCGAGGGTGAGCGCGGCCTCGACCAGATCGCGCCGCACGCTGCCGACGGTCACCGCGACCATCAGCACGATCTGGAACACCGAGCCGATGAAGATGACGAGCAGCTTCTGCAACTCGCCGATGCCGGCCCAGAGGATCAAGAGCGGAATGAACGCGGACGCCGGCAGATAGCGTGCGAACGACACGAACGGCTCGAAGAACGCCTCGATCGGCTTATAGGCGCCCATCAGGATGCCGATCGGCACCGCGACCAGCGCCGCGAGAATGAATCCGCCGATCACGCGCCAGATCGTCACGCCGATATCGAGGCCGAAGCCCTGCTTCGTCAGCAGCAGCCAGCCGTCGTCGAACATGGTGAGCGGATCGGCGAGGAACGTCTTCGACACGTAGCCGCCGAGCGTCGCATAGGCCCAGCCGGCGAAGAACAGGACGAAGAAGAGAAGGCCGAGGACGACCTTTGCGGTGTTGGAGACGGGGGAGAGGGGTTTCATGGGCGGGCGCCACCACGCGCTTTCTTCCCCTCGCCCCGCGCAGCGGGGAGAGGGTGCCGAGCGAAGCGAGGCGGGAGAGGGGCAAATGCCGCTCGACGATGCCCTCTCCCGGCTCGCCCTTCGCGATGCTCAGGGCTCACCACCCTCTCCCGCAAGCGGGAGAGGGGAAAGCAAGATCACTGCACGAACCGCGTATCCGCGAGCTTGCTCAGATCCGGGATCGCCTTGATGATGCCGATCTCGAGCAGCAGGTCGGCGGCCTCCTTCGAGAAGGTCGGGAAATCGCCGGTAAAGAACGTCTTGTTGGCGGCCTCGTCCTGCCAGCGCAGATATTTCGCCGAATTGCCGAACTGCTCAGCCGTCTGCTTCACGTCGGCGCCCATGATCTCGTAGGCCTTGGCCTGGTCGCTCTTGATCATCGCGAGGGCGTCGAAATAGCTCTTGGTGAGCGCCTTCACGGCCGCCTCGTTCTCGGCGATGAATTTCGGCGTGCAGCCGAAGGTGTCCATCACCATCGGATAGTCGAGCGTGGTGGCGATGATCTTGCCGGCCTCGGGCTTGTCGCGCACGGCTGAGAGATACGGCTCGTAGGTCGCGGCCGCGTCGTTGTTTCCGGCGATGAAGGCCTGCGCGGCCGGTCCCGGCTCCAGGTTGACGATGGTCACGTCCTTCACCGACAGCCCGTTCTTCTTGAGGAACCAGGCGACCAGGAAATAGGGCGACGTGCCCGGCGCCGAGGCCGCGACAGTCTTGCCCTTGAGGTCCTTGATCGAGGCGATGTCCTTGCGCACGACGAGGCCGTCGGCACCATAGGACTTGTCCAACTGAAAGAGCTGCGTTGTGGCGACGCCGTTCGCATTCCAGACGATCCAGGTCTCGACCGTGGTCGCGGCGCATTGCACGTCGCCGGATGCGATCGCGAGATGGCGGCTCGCCTGCGGGATCTTCTTGATCGTCACGTCGAGGCCGTTCTTGGCGAAAATGCCGGCCTCCTTGGCAAGCGTCAGCGGCGCAAAGCCGGTCCAGCCCGAAATGCCGATCGCGACCTTGGTCTGCGCGCTCGCGGGCGCGGCGATCGCGGTCGCGCCGATGACAGCCGCGACGGCTAGAAATGATTTCATGATTTTTCTCCGTGGCCCCTGGTGAATTGCCCGGAATGCGAGCATGCGGCGCGGCCTTGAGTCAATTGTCGCGACAATGGGAAGCAAGCGGGCAATTTTACGCGAATCCTCGTTGTCGCGCGCCGTGGTCGACAAGCCGCCGCACGCGCAATATACGAGGGTGCCACGATGGTGCGGGCCATGGCGGAATGACAGGCGTCAGGCAAGTCAAAAGCGGCGAGCTCGTTGCGCTGCGCCCGGGACAGGGCGACGATTTCGGCGCGGCCGTGCCGGTGCGGCCGGAGCGTCCGCTGACGGACCTGTCCGAAGCCTCGGTCGATCTCAGCAATATCGTGCCGTTCCGGCGTCCGCGCGCGCACGACGAGGTGCGCGATGCGCCGCAGGTCATGCTGCCGGCGGGCGCGGCGCGCGCGCCCGCCGATCCGGCGCACGAGCGCGCGCGGCTTTGGGCCTTCGCGCTCCTCTCGGTGCTCGTGCATGGCAGCCTGCTGGCGTTCCTCTGGCGCGAACCCGATCCGCTCGCAAGCATCGGCGTGCAGGTGATCTCGGTCGAGATCGTGGTCGGCGCGGACGCGCCCGCTGGCGTTGCACCGACGCCGGGCGAGAACGAAATCCCGGCGCCGAACGCGCGGACCGAGCCGCAGCCGGCCGACCCGGCGCAAGCCGCCGTCGAGCGCGCGACCGAACAGCCGCAGAGCGTCCCGGTCGCCAAGCAGGAAGCCGCGCCCGACCAGACGAGCGAGCTTGAACAGCCCGCCGCGCCGGCGCCGAACACCGACGCCGCGACCAAGCCGCAGCCGGAAGAGAAGCCGGCGGTCGCGATGGTCGAGACGCCTCAGCCCGAGATCGCGACCGTCAAGCCGCGCGCGATCCCGCCGGACAGCATGGACGTCACGCTCGCACCGCAAGCGAAGCCGAAGCCGGTCAAGACGCCGGAGCCGAAGGCGGCCGAACGCAAGGTCGAGCCGAGGCAGCGCGTCGCCGCGCGGCCCGCCCCGGCCGCCGCGCCCGAGCCCGCGCGGATCGCCGCGCCGACGAAAGACCGCGCGGCTGAACCGGCGCGCGCCGCGGCGCCGGCGCACGCCGCCAATAACGTCGGCCTCGGCCGTTCGGATAACGACAGCAACTACCGCGGCCTCGTCGCTGCGCATCTTGCCCGCTACAAGCAGTATCCGGCCGACGCGCGCAGCCGCAATGAAGGCGGCACCGCCGCGGTGGCGTTCAGCCTCGACGGCGGAGGACACGTGACATCGGTCAGGCTCGCGCGCTCGTCCGGCGTCGCCAGCATCGATCAGGAGGTGCAGGCGATGGTGCGCCGCGCCTCGCCGTTTCCCCCTCCGCCGAACGGCCGGCCGCAAGCCTTCAGTGTTCCGATCAACTTCAGCCTGAGATGACGGCCGCGAACTCCGCGTATCACGTCGAGGAGAGCTCATGTTCATCGCCATGAACCGCTTCCGCATCGCCAAAGGATCGGAGGAAGCCTTCGAGCAGGTCTGGCTCAACCGCGAGAGCCACCTCGACACGGTGCCGGGCTTCGTCGAATTCCATCTGCTGAAGGGCCCGGAGGCCGAGGATCACACGCTCTATGCCTCGCACACCGTGTGGGCGAACAAGGCGGCGTTCGAGGCCTGGACCCGGTCGGACGCATTCCGCAAGGCGCACGCCAATGCGGGCAACAATTCGCCGAGCGCGCCGCTCTATCTTGAGCACCCGAAGTTCGAAGGTTTCGAGGTGAGGCAGACAGTCGGGCGTAAGGGCAAGGCGGCGTAGGCTACTTCGCCGCCACATGCCCCGGCAGCCAGAGCGCGAGCTCCGGCCAGAAGATCACCAGCGCCAGCACGACGAACATGATCAGGTGGAACGGGATCGTGCCGAGCACCACCTCGGAGAGCTTGCCGTCCCAGATGCTCTGGATCACGAACAGGTTGATGCCGATCGGCGGCGAGATCTGCCCGAGCTCGACGAACAGCACCAGCACGACGCCGAACATGATCGGGTCGATGCCGTAGCGGTGCAGCACCGGAAAGATCAGCGGGACCGTGATGACGATCATACCCAGGCTTTCGATGAGACAGCCGAGGATCGTGAACAGGATGAACAGGGCGCCGAAGAACTCGAGCCGGCTGAGCTTCAGCCCGACGATGAACTCCGTCACCTTCTCGCCGACGCCCGCGAAGCTGATCGCATAGGAGAAGATGTAGGCGGTGAGGATGATCAGAAGGATGTTGCCGGAGAACTTGATGGTGTTGTGCATCGCCTCGAGGAAGACGCGCGGCGTGAGGTTGCCCCACACGGCGCCGAGCACGATCGCGAGCAGGCAGCCGATGGTGGCGCCTTCCGTGGTGGTCACGAGGCCCGCATAGATGCCGCCGAGCGTGCCGGTGATCAGGATCGCGAAAGGGAGCACGTCGGCCAGCGCGCGCAGCAGTTCGCCGGCCGATTGCGGCCCGCGTTCCTTCGGGGCGACCGAAGGTTTCAGCAGCGCGTGCACGCCGATATAGATCATGAAGAACAGCGTCATGATCACGCCGGGGATGATTCCCGCCAGGAACAGCTTCGGCACCGAGGTCTCGGTGAAGCTGCCATAGACGATCATGCCGAAGCTCGGCGGCAGCAGGATGCCGAGCGTGCCGCCGGCCGCGAGCGAGCCCGCGGCGAGCGGCCGGTCGTAGTTGCGGGAGACGAGCTGCGGCAGCGCGACGCCCCCGATCGAAGCCGCGGTCGCGATGCTCGATCCGCTCACGGAGGCAAAGATCGCGCAGCCCGCAATGTTGGTCTGCAGGAGCCCGCCCGGCAGCGGCGCGACCAGCTTCGACAGTCCGCCATAGATGCGCGTACTCAGCCCGCTGATGCGCAGGATCTCGGCCATGAACATGAACAGCGGCACGCAAGTGAGCACGAACGAGTTCATGCTGCCCCAGCTCATCAGGCCGAGGCCCTGCAGCGCGGGCATGCCGCCCTGCATCAGGAGATAGATGACCGCCGGAACCGCGATCGCGAACGGCACCGCCATTCCGGCCGTCAGCAGGCCGAGAAACAGCACCATCGCGATCAGGAACTGGACCTCAGGGGACATGCGGCGTCCCGCTGTTCGGCGCGCGCAGCCGCCGCAGATGCAACAGGATGGTCCGCACCACCGCGAGGCACAGCGCGAAGGCGCCGATCGCCATCACCAGCCGCGGAATCCACAGCGGCGTCTCCAGGAATGTCGGCGCATGCTCGCCGAAGCGCCAGGAGGAGAGCTCCAGCTTGAAATAATGCCACGTCAGCAAGGCGGCGAAGGCGAGCGTGAGCAGATCGAACAGCAGGCCTGAGAGCGCGCGCCCGCGCGGCGAGAGGCGCGCCTGAATCAGCTCGACATGATGGAAGCTGTCGTTGACCTGGCATACCGCGAGGCTGAGGAACGTGATCGCGGCCAGCATGTAGCCGCCGATCTCGTCGGAGATCTCGAACGAGAAGTTGAGCGCCCAGCGGGTGAAGATGTCCGTGCCGATGATGACCAGCATCACGATGAGCGCGGCCTCGCACGCCCATTTGCAGACGGTCTCGACCGGCCCCTCGGGAACGACGCTTTTTTCCAGGAGCGGCGGCCGGTCGTCGCCGGCCGCCGTGCCGCTTGCCTCCGTCACAATCATCACCGCCCGAGCGCGGCGCGGACTTTCGCCAAAGCTTCAACCACCACCGGGCCGCGCGACTTCGCCCATTCGTCCCAGTAGGGCTGCATGGTGGTCGCGACCTTCGCGGCCTCCTCGGGCGTCGCGGTCGTGATGGTGTAGCCCGCGTCGGCGAGGATCTTCACCGTGTCGGTCTCCTCCTTGCGCATCGTGTCCTGGTTCCACTTGCCGGCTTCCTGCGCGGCCTTGCGCAGCTTGCCTTGCAGGTCGGGCGAGAGCTTGTTGAAGGCTTCGGCGTTCGCGATGATGTAGGAGTTGTTCCAGTTCACCGGGATCAGGAAGCCGTATTTCAAGAGGTCCTTCCACAGCACCGCGCCGACGCCGGCCGTAAAGATGCCGTCGACCACGCCGCGGTCGAGCGCGGAGGGCACTTCCGGCGCGCTCAGCGTGATCGAGGTGCCGCCGAAGCGGCGCACCATCTCGCCCTGCTCGGGCTGCGCGACGCGCAGCTTCAGGCCCTTGATGTCCTCGAGCGAGGTCAGCTTCTTGCGGCCCCAGATCACCTGCAGCGGATAGGTGTAGTCCGCGAGCATCACGACGCCCTTCTCGGCGAACGCCTTCTCCAGATACGGCCGCAGCACGTCTGCGGCCTTGGCGAACTCGTCGTAATTGCGCACGAGGCCCGGCAGGCGCGGAATGCCGGCGAGCGGAATGTTGCCGGAGTTGAACAGGTCGTCGGCCAACTGCACGACGCCTTCCGACACCGCGATCGTGATGTTGTTCGGTGCGATCTGCAGCGTGCCGGAGAGATGCAGACGCGCTGTCAACTCGCCATTGGTCGATTTTTCGATCGTCTCGCTCAACAGCTTGGCGCCGCGCGAGGTTGCGAACAACGGCGCCGACTGGTGATGATAGAAATTCCATTCGACGGCGAACGCCGGCGTACTGAGCGTGAGCGAGGCCGCGATTGCGGCGACCAACTTTGCTTTCATGACATTCCTCCCCGTTTTCCACTCGTCCCCGCGAAAGCGCGGACCCAGTTCTTGAGGTCTGGATGCCCGCTTTCGCGGGCATGAGCGGAGTATCTCCCTCAAAACAGTCTCGATGACGCGATGCGCGCGCCCTCGCTCATGGCCTTGAACTTCGCCCACACGACATCCTCGGCGACGCGCCCGCGCCCGGCGATCGTCTCGAAGCCGCAGTCGCTGCCCGCGAGCACGCGGCGCGGATCGCCGACGACGCGTGCGACCTGTTCGAGCCGCTCGGCGACGACCTCGGGATGCTCGACGAAATTGGTCGTCGAGTCGATGACGCCCGCGACGATGATCTGATCCGGCGTGAGCAGCTCCTTGAGATAGCGATACTCATGCGCGTGGCGCGGATTGGCAAACGGAAGAACGAAGCCGCCGACCTTGGCGCGCTTGAGGAACGGGATGATCTCCTGCAGCTCGACATCGAGATCGTGCGGACCCTCGTAGTTGCCCCAGCACACGTGCAGCCTGACCTTCTCGGGCGGAATGTCGTGGATCGCGGCGTTGATCGCGTCGACCACGCGGTTGCCGAACGCGATGAAGTCCGCGATGGGCCGGTCCGCGAAGGTGTTGTGCTTCTCGCGCGCCAAGTCGGGACAGTCGAGCTGCAACAAGAAGCCCGCATCGACGATCGCCTTGTATTCGACGCGCAAAGCCGCGCCGAGCGCAGCGAGGAACGCTTCCTCGCTCGGATAATGTTCGTTGAGCACGATCGCCGAGACCATGCCGGGCGAGGGCGCGGTCAGGAATGCTTCGGTGAATTGATGTCCGTTCGCGTCGAGCGCGGCGCGGAAGTCGCGGCACTCGGATTTGACTTCGCTCGCGTCCGGATAGGTGATGTCGCCGATCGCCTTCGGCAGGCCGCGGATGTCGTCGACGGCCTCCTTCTTCACCGCCGAGTCGTACGACTCCTTCATGAAGATCGGATAGCGCTCGACGTCGGCGCGCTGACGCCGCTGCCATGAACCGCCGAGGCCGGTCATGCGGTCGCGGATATAGAACAGGAACGAGTCCCGCTGCTGCTCGCCATTGTTGCCGACATCGATGCCGGCTTCGATCTGACGCGGCACGATCGCGTTGAGCGCCGCCTTGCCGGCGGCTTCGAGCTCGGCGGCATCCACCGGCTCGCCGCGCGAGCGACGCGCGTACAGGCGCGTGAGCGAGAGCGGGCGCGGCAGGCTGCCCGTATGCGTGGTGAGTATCCGCTGCTCGCTCCGGCGCATTCCGTCCCCATGGGCTTTTCAGGGCCGCCAGCATCGTAACTGTCGACACTAAGTCAAGGGGTGTAGGGCGGATTAGCGAAGCGTAATCCGCCGCCCTGGTGGGTTACGCGCTGCGCGCTAACCCACCCTACGGCTTGCGGCGCCGTCTGATCTCCTCGATCACCGCCGCATTGTCGCGCTCGCCTTCTCCGCGCGAGATGCACGCGGAAAGCACCTCGGCATTGAGCGCGGCGAGCGGCAGCGCCTGTCCGCGTTTTTGCGCCTGATCGAGCATCAGGCGGAAGTCCTTCAGCGACTGATGGATGAAGCCTTGGGGGCTGTAGTCGCCGCTGACCATCTTCGCCCCCTTGATGTCCATCACCTGCGAATAGGCGGCCGATTGCCGCGCAACGTCGAGGAAGCTCTTCGGATCGAGCCCGAGCGCTTGCGCAAACACCAGGCCTTCGGCGAGCACCAGGCGATTGAGGCCGAGCAGGTGATTGATCGCGAGCTTGGCGCGTCCGCCATTGCCCGCCGAGCCCATGTAGAACCATTTTGGATAGAGCGCATCGATGATGTCGGCGACGCCGTCGATCGTATCCTTGTCGCCGCCGATCAGCCCGACACCATCACCGTTGCGCACCTGTCCGCTCGATCCGGACACCGGCGTCTCGATCACGCTCACGCCCAGCGGCTTCGCCCGCTCGATCAGCACGGCGATGCGGTCGGGATCGACGGTACTGGCGCACAGCACGATCTTCGGCACGCCCGGCGTCACCGCCGGCAGAATCGCATTGGTAACGACGTCCTCGATCTGATTGGTGTCGAACACCGCGAGCAGCACCACATCGCAACGCGCGACCTCGTCGAGGCTCGTCGCGGTGCCGCCCGCCTTGGCAAACGCGGCGGTCTTGGCGGCGTCGATGTCAAAGCCCTTGGGGTCGAAGCCGGCTCCGATCAGCCGATGCGCCAGCGCGCTGCCGAGGAGCCCGAGCCCCGCAATACTGATCTGACGCGCGGTCGTCATCGGTCGGAGATGTCCGGACGGATTGTCGTCACTGCCTCGGGCGCTGCTGCGCGCCGCGCAGGGCTGGGCGGAGAGACGGAGCTTCTGTTCGTTGCCATGCTTCGCTCCGGTGCCGCCGTACCGCACATATACCGTCACGCTGTAGCTCAGGCCATGACTTTCGCCGGCGACAAGGGCGTGAGCTCATCATGAATCTTTTTATTTACGTCTTCACGTCCGCGCGTGTTATTTACGTCTTCACGTCCGCGCGTGGAACCGAACCATCCGCAAATGGATTGGCCTGGAGAGTACTGCGGCTGGACCGCGGGACTCCCGAGTCCAACCGCAGGTTACCACTCGAGGTC
>CAYZMR010000030.1:20338-23371 GCA_964479515.1 uncultured Hyphomicrobiales bacterium
ACTGCGGCTGGACCGCGGGACTCCCGAGTCCAACCGCAGGTTACCACTCGAGGTCCGTCGGAGCGTGAACCGTGAGCGAAGAGTGTCCGCTGTGCGCTCAGTCCGCTAAAGGGCCATTTCACGCGGTCTCGACGCAGGGGCGGCTCAAGGAATTTCCCGAAATCAATTATTTCGAGTGCGACGTCTGTAACTTCATCTTTGCGGACCCCGAGCTTCTGCGATGGGTCGACGACGGTGGCGCCCTGCGAGCGTATGATTCGAGCTATTGGACGTCCGAGTTGGAGCCCGCGCGCCAGCGATCGTTCGGACCGGGATTGGCGCGCTTTGCCGAAGCAGTGCTCTACGCGCGCGTACCGATCCGGCATTTCGTCGATATCGGCACCGGCCCGGGATATTTGCTCGACGCCCTCAGCATTCAGCTTCCGTCGGCGATGGACCGGATTTACGGAGTCGAAAAATTTCCACCTCCTCCGGACATGCGGACGAGGCAGCCCAACTATTTCGTCGGTAGCCTGAAGGAAATGAGGCGCAAATTTCAGGCAGGGACTTGTATCGAGGTGATTGAACATCTGACCCCGAAGATGCTTCGGTCTTTGGCCGCCGATCTCGCCGAAGTTTCCGACCCGCAAGCGCTCTATATTTTTAACACGGCACTGACCGACTACGTCCACAACGATCTGAGCTACCTCGATCCCATCGAAAGGGGACACATCACCTGCTGGTCCGTCGAGGCAGCGCGCAAGATCTTTCAGCCGTACGGCTTTCGCATCTTCGGCATCAAAGGAAAGACCTGGGCGTTCGTCGCAGAGTACAGGAGCCAAGCGGCTGCCGATGATGATCTTATCAGTCGGATTTGGACGCCGGTGGAGGAGAACAAGAAGATGCTGCACGATCCGCACAGCGGTTCCGTGCTGTACGTCCTGGGTCTCGATACTGCACGGGCGTATACGTGAAGCTTCAGGTCGTGGGGGCAACTACGCTAGGTCTCGCATCACGTCGTCGAACAGCTCATCCACCGTGAAGGCGCGCGGAATGATCTTCTGCTCGACCGCATATTGGATGATCAGCCCGAGCGGCCTGCGCAGCGCCTCGATGCCGAACAGATGGAAGTCGATTCCGTCCGCGGGTGGGGGCGCCGCGGCCTTGCTCGCCTTCAGCATGCGGAAGACTTCGGCGACGACATCGGGCCGCGTGTCGGCGAGGTCCTTGTCGACGCAGAAGAAATGATTGACCGGCACCGTGCCGTATTTCGCGCGCCAGGCGAGCGCGGCTTCTTTCGGGTTCGGAATGAGGTGAGCGACGCGCGGCTCGTTCGGCATGTCGGCGCCGAGGATCGCGGCGTCGAGCTCGGCGTCGAGCAGCATCTGGTCGACCTTGTTGGAGCCCGCCGGCGTGCGCTCGACATTGCCCGGCTCGACGAACTCGGCGAGATGGCCGTCGTCGTTGCACACCCAGGTGACGCTGTTGAGATCGACGCCGTACTCGTGCTGCAGGATGCCGCGCACCCAGATGCCGGTCGTCTGCGTGTAGGAGCGGATGCCGATGCGGCGGCCCGCGATGTCGGCGGGCGCGAGCGGCCCGCGCGCGATGCAGCGCAACGCATGATTATGCTGGAAGCGCCCCATCACGACGGCGGGCAAGAGCGTCACCGGCTTGCCGTAGACCTTCGCCTGCAGGAACGTCGCGATCGCGAGCTCGCTCGCGTCGAAGGCGCGCTCGCGCACCATGGGCTTGAAGCCCTGGAACGCGACCTTCGGCCCGCAGAAATCGAACGTCACGAGGTCGGACGGGATCGCGCCGCTTTTCAGCGCCTTCGTCACCGCATAGTCGGCGAGGTTGGTGCGCAGCGTGACCGGGCCGGACTTCGGGTATTCCATGACGGCCTACTTCACCCCCGCGGCGGCGCGCGCCTTCTCAAGATGCCCATAGCTGCGCGTCGGCGCGCACATCAGGAAGCGATAGCCTTCTTTCAGGATGCGCTCGGCATTGCCGGCTTCCACATGCGGGTGGCCGACAATGACATTATGCTTTTTGCAGGTCTCGACCACGTGGGCCATGTGCCGGAGCAATTCGGGATGCTCGTACTGGCGCGGGATGCCAAGCTCCTGGCCGAGATCGCCTTCGCCGATCAGGATGGCGCCGATGCCCTTCACCTCCTTGAGCATCGCGTCGAGATTGTCGACGCCGCGCGTGTCCTCGATCTGCAGGATCACGAAGATCTCGCCGTTCGGATCGAGCGGCCACACGTCGGCCTTGGCGTAATACTCCTGCTGCGTCAGGCCCCAGTAGCGCACCGCGCTGGTCGGCCCGTCGCCGCGGATGCCGGTGGGTTCGTAATTCTTGGCGGTCTTCAGGCGCGGATAGCGGCACGCCGCGACCGCGTTGTAGGCCTCTTCCACCGTGGAGATGTGCGGGAACACGATGCCGTAGCAACCGAGATCGAGCGCCTGCTTGGCGTGCCACTGCCCCTTCTCGACGCCGTTCACCGGAATACGCACCATCGGCGTCACCGCCGGCGCGATCGAGCCCGCCTTCACGATTTGCGCGCGGTTGAGCATGTATTGCAGCGCGTCGCGCAGCGCGCGCCCGTCCCACGGATTGTGCTCCATCTCGTAGACGACGCCGTCGAATTTCGAGGTGCTCATCGCGTAGGCGGAATCGATCTCCACCGGCGAGAAACACGTGAAGGCCGGCCGGCCGGCTTCGAGCGCGCGGATGACCCCGTTGAGACGCGTGTCGGCCATTCGTTTCCCCCTTCGTGTTGCGCGCCTCGTATATCAGAAGCCCGCGCGGCCGGACAATTGAGCGCGCAGCATATTTGACATTCGCGGCCCGCGCCGTAGCATCCCGCCGCTTCTCGCCCACAGCAGTGACGGACCTCATGATCATCGATTGCCACGGCCACTACACGACCGAGCCGAAGGACCTGCATCGCTTCCGCAAGGATCAGACCGAGGCCGTCAAGAACAAGACCGCGCTGCCGCCCCGCGCCGGCCTGAAGATGACCGATGACGAGATCCGCGAGAGCCTGGA
>CAYZMR010000031.1:0-23199 GCA_964479515.1 uncultured Hyphomicrobiales bacterium
GCAGACCTTGGTCGCCCAACACGCCGATCAAGCCCTCGTGCAGGATGTAATAGCCCGAGACCGGCGGCGTGCCGTGGCGCGAGATCAGCGCGAAGGGATAAAGCGTGACCGGCGCCGAGCCCTTGTTCACGACCTCATCCTTCACGGTGAACAGATACTTCTCGTCGACCGCGATGGTGCGGCGGAATTCGAGGCCCTCGCCGTTGTCGAAGACGAGCGTGATCGGCTTTCCGACGGCGAGCGCGCCCGCGCCCTCCTGGCGCCACACGGTGTCGGCTTCCGGAACCTTGCTGGTCGTGCCCGCTCCCTTGACCCAGCCGAACTCGGCATAGAACGGGTTCGCCGTGCCGGACGGTGACAGCAGCACGATCGCGGGCGACGCGGGATCGACCGTCTCGCGGTATTGCGTGAGCGCGAGGTCGTCGATGCGGGCGCCTTTGAGCGCGATCGAACCGGCAAGCCGCGGCGTGTCGATCGCGATCCGCGGCGAGGCCGCGATCACCGCCTCGCGCGTCAGGACCTGCGCCGGCGCGGTCGTCTGCCCGGGTGCGGCAGGGGCATTGGGCGCGGCGGTCGGCGCGCCGGGCTGAGCCTGCGGGGTGCCGGCCGGAGCCTGCGGCTGCTGCGTCGGTTGCTGCTGCGCCTGCTGGCGCTGCTTTTCCATCTGCGGCATGCCGACGAAATATTGCCAGCCGATCAGCACGATGGCCGACAGCACAATGGCGAGAATGGTGTTCTTGTGATCGGTCATGTTGTGCTCTCGCCGGCAGGCCTTGCGCGTTGCTTGCCATGTGCGCGCCGGAGCGCGCCCTCGAAATCCGCCATCAGCCGGTCGAACGGCAGTTGCAGCGCCGCACGCCGCCCGACCAGCACATAGTCGTGCCCCACCACCATCCGCACCGGGGCGCAGCGTCGCACGAGGTCCCTGAGCCTGCGCCGCACGCGGTTGCGTTCAACCGCGGTCCCGACCTTCTTCGACACCGTGAAGCCCATTCGCGGCGGAGCTTCGTCGCCGCGTCGTCGCGCCTGTAGCACGAATGCCGCCGCCGGAACTTTCACTCCGGTCGCGGCGGCGAGAAAATCGGTCCGATGCTTCAGCCGTTCCATTGTGGGGGGAACGCTGCGGCTTAGCGCCAAGACGTCAGGCGCTGAGCCGCTTGCGTCCCTGCGCGCGCCGGGCGCTCAGCACCTTGCGGCCGCCCTTGGTGGACGTACGGGCGCGGAAGCCGTGGCGGCGCTTGCGCACCAGCTTGCTCGGTTGATAGGTCCGTTTCACGGTCTGCTACTCCGCACGTCGCGGCTTAACGCGATTAAGGTCCAGGTGAACAACGCCGGGATCGGGCCTGGTCTTCAAGAAACGCAGGTCTCCAAGAAGACCGACAAATCGAGGCCGCCGGCGCCTAAAGTCCCGCGGCTTATACGGGAGGCATGTGCGCCAAGTCAATGCGAGGCCATGCGGCCGGAGTGGGGCGAAATTCAGGTAGTTCGCCCGATTCCGGGCACTCTCACGCCGCCGAGAGGTGCCAGAATCGAGCCTCAAATGACGGTGAGCGGCCGTACGGCCCCGGAGTCTCTCGTGTATAGCAATGGGCTGCGTACCCGACGCGGCTGCGCGCGCCGAAATGGTACGCCAAGTCCGAGTTGCAATGACCCCTGTCGAGCAACCATCGCCGAGTTGTCCTGCCACGCAAATCGGCGTGCCGAAGCGGAAGCATCGATTGATCCCACTCGCCGTGATCGTGCTTGCGATGGTCTTGGTGTTCGCGAGCGGCGCCCATCACCATGTTTCGCTCGAAACCCTCGTGCAGCACCGCATGGTGATCGACGCCTTCATCGCGACGCATAGCATCGTGGCGGTCGGGGTCTACGTGCTGATCTACATCACGGTCGTCGCGCTCTCGATCCCCGGTGCCGTGTTCCTGACGATCGCGGGCGGTATCGTGTTCGGGACATTGCTCGGCGGCATCTCGGCGGTGTTCGGCGCGACGATCGGCGCGACGATCATCTTCCTCATCGCGCGCGGCGCCGGCGGCGAGGTCCTGGTCCGCCGCGCCGGCCCGCTCGCGACCAAGATCGCGGACGGCTTTTGCGCCGACGCGTTCAGCTATCTGTTGTTTCTCCGGCTGGTCCCGGCGTTTCCCTTCTTCCTGGTCAACCTGGCGCCGGCGCTGGTCGGGGTGAAGCTGCGGACATTCGTCGTCGCGACCGCGATCGGCATCGTGCCGGCAACGTTTGCGTTTGCGTTCTTCGGAGACGGGCTCGACAGCGCGCTCACCGCGCAGACCGCCGCCTACCAGAATTGTGTCGCGTCCGGCGGCGCGGATTGCCGTCTTCATTTCGACCTCGCCGCGATCGCGACGCCGCGCCTGCTCGCCGCATTCGCGACCCTTGGCCTGATCGCCCTCGTCCCCGTCGTGGTGCGGCGACTGCGCGCGCGCGCAATCAGCGCGGGGCGCAGCGCTCCCGACCGGCCGGCGCAAGTCTCCTGACCAGGCCGGGCAACACATGGCAACCGTCCTGACCCCCGACATCTGCGTCATTGGCGCGGGCTCCGGCGGCTTGTCGGTCGCGGCCGCCGTCGCGGCGTTCGGCGTGCCGGTCGTGCTCATCGAAAAGGGCAAGATGGGCGGCGATTGCCTGAATTACGGCTGCGTTCCCTCCAAGGCGCTGCTCGCCGCCGCAAAGCACGCGGTCGCGTCCCGCAAGCTTTCACCCTTCGGGCTGCGCGCGAGCGCGCCTGAGATCGATTTCGCGAAGGTGCGCGCGCATGTGCGCGGCGTGATCGCGGCGGTCGCGCCGAACGATTCGACGGAACGCTTCACCGGACTCGGCGTGCACGTCATCGAGGGCGCAGCCCGCTTCAAGGACGCCGGCACCGTCGCGGTCGGCGACTTCGACATCAAGGCGCGGCGCTTCGTGATCGCGACCGGCTCGTCGCCGGCCGCGCCGGAGATTCCCGGCCTGCCCGAGAGCGGATATCTGACCAACGAGACGATCTTCGATCTTGCCCGGCTGCCCGAGCATCTCGTCATCCTCGGCGCAGGTCCCGTCGGGCTCGAGATGGCGCAGGCCTTCCGACGGCTCGGCTCGGCCGTCACGGTGCTGGAGGCGCAGGTCCCGCTCGCCAAGGAGGACGCGGAATGTGCAGCGATCCTGCTTGATCAATTGAAGCGCGAGGGGATCGTCATTCGCTCCGGCGTCAAGGTCACGAAACTCGGGCGGGCCGACGGCCGTATACAGGCCGTGATCCATGGAACCGACGGTGAAGAGACGATCGAGGGTAGCGACCTGTTGGTCGCGACCGGGCGGCGCGCCAACGTCGAAGGTCTTTCGCTCGAAGCGGCCGGCATCAAATACGAACCGCGCGGCATCGTGGTGAACAGGAAACTGCGCACGACCAACCGCAAGGTCTATGCGATCGGCGACGTCGCCGGCCTCGGCCAATTCACGCATCTGGCGAACTACCACGCAAGCATCGTGGCACGTAATGCCCTGTTCCGTTTGCC
The DNA here is from genome assembly GCA_964479515.1 of uncultured Hyphomicrobiales bacterium. GTDB lineage: Bacteria > Pseudomonadota > Alphaproteobacteria > Rhizobiales > Xanthobacteraceae > PALSA-894. The sequence goes on from CAYZMR010000031.1 coordinate 3,507, forward strand.
GACCAAGGCGAGCGCGCGGGCGATACCGCGGGTCACCTTCACGGAACCCGAGCTTGCCCATGTGGGCATGACCGAAGTCGAAGCGAGAGCCTATCGCAGATCGATCCGCGTGCTGCGCTGGCCCTATCATGAGAACGATCGCGCGCAAGCCGAGCGCGAGACCAGGGGCCACATCAAGGTCGTGACCTCGAAGACCGGCCGCATCCTCGGCGCCACGATCGTCGGCACGCATGCGGGCGAACTGATCGGGACCTGGACGCTTGCAATATCGCAATGGATGAACATCCGCGCGATGGCGAGCCTCGTGACGCCCTATCCGACACTGGCCGAGGTCGGCAAACGCGCGGCGATTACCTATTTTTCGCCAAGTTTAACGAGCCCTAAGGTACGTCGCGTGATCAGCTTCCTGCGCCGGTTCGGGTGAGCTATACGGGGCGCGACGGCATAGGTATGATGACTCCAGATCCCGCAATCGCTGATGACCAAAGGGAAGCGCCTCCGCCGCGCTTCGGCCTTTCCGGCAAGCTCCTGATCCTCACGGTCCTGTTCGTGATGATCGCGGAGGTGCTGATCTATGTGCCCTCGATCGCGAATTTCCGTCTCAACTGGCTCAATGACCGGCTCGCCGCGGCGCACACCGCCGCGCTCGTGCTCGAAGCGGCGCCGAGCGGCATGGTGCCCGACACGCTGGCGCGGCAGATCCTCGACAGCATCGGCGCCAAGACCGTCGCGATGAAGATGGGCAACCAGCGCCGACTGCTCGCGATCAGCGAGAACCCCGGGCCGATCCATCACGACGTCGATCTGCGCACCATCTCGCGGTTCAGCGCCGTGATGGAGGCGATGCAAAGCCTGTTCCTGTGCCAGGACTCAGACCTCGTCCGCGCGGTCGGGCCGGCGCCGATGGGCGGCGACTTCGTCGAGATAGTCTTCGAGGAAGGGCCGCTGCGTCACGCGATGTTCCGCTTCTCGCGCAACATCCTGCTGCTGTCGCTCGCCATCTCGGCCATCACGGCAACGCTGGTCTATCTTGCCCTGCATTATCTGTTCGTGCGGCCGATGCATCGCCTCACCGCCAACATGGTGACCTTCCGCGAGGACCCGGAAAATCCCGCGCGCATCGTCGTGCCGTCGGGGCGGAAGGACGAGATCGGGATCGCGGAACGCGAATTGAGCGCCATGCAGCGAGACCTCGCCGAGATGCTGCAGCAGAAAAGCCATCTCGCGGCGCTCGGGCTCGCGGTGTCCAAGATCAACCATGACCTGCGCAACCTTCTGACCTCGGCGCAGCTTTTTTCCGACCGGCTGTCCACGATCAGCGACCCGGCGGTGCAGCGTTTTGCGCCCCAGCTGATGCGCGCGCTTGAGCGCGCCATCGCGTTCTGCCAATCGACCCTCTCATACGGCCAGGTGCGGGAGCCGCCGCCCGACCGCCGCGCGGTCCTGCTCGAAGGCCTGGTCGAGGAGGTGCGCGAGACGCTCGGGCTTGCGCCCGAGTCGAGCATCCGCTGGATCGGTGCCGTCGAGCGCGGGCTGCATGTCGACGCCGACCCGGATCAACTGTTCCGCGCCGTGCTCAATGTCGCGCGCAACGCCCTGCAGGCGCTCGAGACGCGCGCGCCGAACGATCCGGGTCGCGACCAGTTGCGCATCACCGGCCGGCGCGAGGGCGCCGTGGTCGTCATCGAGGTCTCCGATACCGGGCCCGGTGTCGCCAACAGGGCACGCACGCACCTGTTCGAGGCATTCCAGGGATCGACCCGCCCGGGCGGTTCCGGGCTTGGCCTCGCGATCGCGGCGGAGTTGGTGCGGGCGCATGGCGGCGAGATCCGCCTGGTCGACGGCACGATCGGCGCGACGTTCCGCATCATCATCCCGGACCGGGCGGTCGAACTGACCGCGCGGCGCGGCGAGCGCGCGCGGGCCTGAATCACGCGCGGCCGAGCCTTGCCAAGGCGGGCTCGAGACTATAGCAATGCGCCCGGTCCGCGCCGGGTTTGCCCGGCTTCGCGATCAAAGCGCCCGTAGCTCAGCTGGATAGAGCACCAGACTACGAATCTGGGGGTCAGGAGTTCGAATCTCTTCGGGCGCGCCAGCAAAATCGATCAGTTCGCACGTTTCTGCGTCGCGCGGCGTTCGGCCGCGAAGCTGCGCCCGCCGTGCCGCGTCGACCAGGCGATCGGGTCCTTGCGGAATTCGGCGAGCACGGCCCGGTCTGCGGCGGAGAGGCCGCGCCCGTCCTCGACCCGGAGGATGTCGTCCCAGGTCGCGAGCGGCAGAAGGCGCAATCCCTCCGCCCGCAGCCGCTCCGCGACGCCCGGGAAGACGGCGTTATAGAAGACCGTGAGCGCATCGCGCGCCTCCGCGCCAGCCATGCGGAGCCCACGCGTGAACGCAACCTTGCTGGCGCCGTCGGTCGTGAGATCGTCGACCAGAAGAACGCGGCGCTTGTCGACCTCGGCGCCCTCGACCTGCGCGTTGCGTCCGATGCCGAGCGGGCGCTTGCGCACATAGGCGAGCGGGAGATCGAGCGCGTCGGCGAGCCAGGCGGCGTAGGGGATGCCGGCCGTCTCGGCGCCGGCGATGATCTCGATCTCGCCGGGCGCGAAAGCCGCGCCGACGGCCTCGACGGCGCAAGCCGTGACCGCGCGCCGCGCCGCGGGATCGCCGATCAGGACGCGGCAATCGACATAGACCGGGCTTGCCCATCCGGCGGCGAGCGTAAATGGCCGCTCGCGTGCGACTCGGACGGCTCCGGCGGCGAGCAGCAGGCGCGCGATGGTGCCGCCGATGTCTTGCGTCGTCACGGCCGCACCTCCTCGATCGACCAGGGCAAAATCTCGCCGCCGCGAAAGGCCACGACCTCGTCGCCATCGATCGGCACGGTTTGCGGCACACGGCACGGACGGCGTTGCAGCGTGATGGTCCCGGAATTTGCCGGAAGGCCGTAGAAGCGTGCACCGTTGAGGGATGCAAAAGCCTCGAAGCGGTCGAGCGCACCTTCCTCGTCGAACACCTGGACGTAGCATTGCAGCGCCGCCGCGCCGACGAACGCGCCCGCCGCGCAGCATTCGCGTTCCTTGTTGCGGCGGGGGTGCGGTGCCGTGTCGGTGCCGATGAAGAAGCAGGCCTCGCCCGAGGTCGCGGCTGCGCGCAGCGCGAGCCGATGGCGCTCGCGCTTGGCGACGGGCAGGCAGTAGAGGTGCGGGCGCAGTCCGCCCTGGAAGATCGAGGTCCGATTGATGACGAGGTGATGCGGCGTGATCGTCGCTGCGGCGCGGGCAGCGTTCGCGCGCACGATGTCGAGCGTCTCCGCCGTCGTCGCGTGCTCCACGACGACCTTCAGGCCGGGATGGCGGGCGAGCAGCGGCAAGAGCTCGGTCTCCATGAAGACCGCCTCGCGGTCGAAGATGTCGACCGACGGGTCGGTCGCCTCGCCATGGACGAGGAGCTTCATGCCGATGCGTTCCATCCGCTCCAGAACCGGCGCGATGCCGAGGATGCTGGTGACGCCATGATGCGCGTTGGTGGTCGCGCCGGCCGGATAGAGCTTGGCGGCGACCCAGACCCCGTCCGCGTAGCCGCGCTCGATCTCGTCGGGCGAGGTCGTATCGGTGAGGTAACAGGTCATCAGCGGCTCGAAGTCGCTTCCCTGCGGCAGCGCCGCGAGAATGCGCGCCCGATAGGCGGCTGCCATCGCCGGCGTCGTCACCGGCGGCACGAGGTTGGGCATGATGATCCCGCGCGCGAATTGCGCCGCCGTGAACGGCAGTACGCTGCGCAGCATGTCGCCGTCGCGCAAATGCACGTGCCAGTCATCGGGCCGGCGGATCGTGATGCGCTCGGGCCGCGTCTTGGCGGCGGAGCCGGCCGCGCCGTCGAAGAGCCGATCGAGGGTCACTGCGCCGCCTCCTTGAGCGCCGCACGCATGACCGATACGCCGGCGAGGAAGTCGGTCAGGTTCATGGCTTCCCGCGGATTGTGCGAGCCGTTCTCGTTGCGCACGAAGACCATCGCGCTCGGCACGCCGGCGCCTGCGAAGACCGCGGCGTCGTGGCCGGCGCCGCTCGGTATCGTCTCGTCGGGCAGGCCAAGCCCGCGGGCGCCCGCGCGCAGGCGCTCGATCCAGGCCGGATCCATGGTCGCCGGCGCGGATTCGATCCGACGATCGAGCTTGAACGTCACGCCGCGTTCCTCTGCAATTCCGTCGCATTCCGACAGGAACAGATCATAGAACGCCTCCAGCGTCTCGACGTTCTGGCTGCGCGCCTCGAAACTAAAGCGCACCGTCCCCGGGATGCGCGCGATTGCGTGCTCGGCAGGATCGGTGCCGACGATTCCGGTCGTGACGACGAGATCACGCCCGCGCTCGAGCAATGTCCGCCAATGCCGGTCGAGATGAGTAATGAGTTCCGCCATTGCGAACACCGCGTCGTGGCGCAGCCAGCGCGGGATCGCGCCCGAATGCCCGGCTTCGCCGATGCACTCGACGACGCGGTGGCGGATGTTGCCGCGGATGCCGGTCACGATGCCGAGTGGCAGATTGCGGGCGACGAGGACCGGACCTTGCTCGATATGGAGCTCGACCCAGGCGGCGACCGTCGCGGGATCGAGGAGCGGCTCGCCGCGGCCGATACGGTCGACGTCCGCGCCGACATCGCGCATGCAGTCCGCGAGCGACCGTCCGGTGACGGCGTGCGGGCTCGCGAGATCGGCCGCCGTCAAGCGGCCGAACAGCGCGCTCGACCCCACATAGGCGCGCGCGAAGTAGGCGCTTTCCTCGCCGCGCAGGCCATAAAGCTTGAGCGTGCGCCGCGGCCTGAAGCCCTCGCGCACGAACGCCGCGAGGATCGCGAGGCCGGCGACAACACCGGCGCCGCCGTCGAAATTGCCGCCCTGCGGCACGGAATCGAGATGCGACCCGCAGGCGATGAAGGGAAGCGCGGGTTCCGTTCCCGGCAGCGTCGCCACCAGATTGGCGCCGGCGTCGCGCTCGGTCGCGAGCCCGGCCGCGCGCGCCGCGCGCTCGACGATATCGAGCGCGGTCGATTCGCCGGCGCCATAAGCGTCGCGGGTGATGCCGACGCCATCAAATGTCGCTGTCCGCAAGGCGTCGAACAGCTCCTCGCAGAAGATGCGGTCCGCATCGGCGTTCATTGCGGCGGCGCGACCCATTCGAGATCGGCCTCGTCGGTCTCCTCGTTGCGCACGGCGCCGATCAGGTCCGATACGCGCGCAATGTCGCGCCGCTCGCAGAACTTCGCCAGGCCCTCGATCACCGAGATCATGGCGGCCGGTTGCACGAAGGTCGCGGTGCCGACCTGAATGGCGGTCGCGCCAGCCAGCATGTATTCGGCCGCATCGTCGGCGGTCGCGATCCCGCCGCAGCCGATGATCGGGACCTTCACGACGCGGGCGCACTGATAGACCTGCCGCAGCACGATCGGCTTGATGGCCGGCCCCGACAGCCCGCCCATGACGTTGCCGAGCGAGGGCTGGAACGTGTCGAGGTCGATCGCCATCGCGAGAATCGTGTTGGCGACGACGAGCGCATCCGCGCCCGCGGTCTCGGCGGCGACCGCGACCTCGGGCAGGTCGCCCGTGTTCGGCGTCAGCTTGACCCAGAGCGGCAGCTTCGTTGCGGCGCGCAGTGCCCGCACGACCGTCTCGGTCGAGCTCGCCCGCATTGCGAACGCCTTCCCGTCCTCCTCGATGTTCGGACAGGAGATGTTGGCCTCGATCACCGCGACGCCGGGTACGGCGGAGAGCTCCGCCGCAAGGCTCGCGAAGCCTTCCGCGGTTGGCGCCGAGATGCTGACCACGAGCGGCACGCGATAGGGCGCGTAGTGCGGCATCGTATGCGCGATGAAGTAGGGAACGCCCTTGGACGGGATGCCGATCGCGTTGATCAGTCCGCCCGGCCGTTCGACGACGCGCGGGAGCGGATTTCCGGTGCGCAATTCGCGCGTGATCGTCTTCGTCACGAAGGCGCCGAGCCGGCTGAAGTCCATGACCCGCTCCAGGCCTTCGGCGAAAGTGCCGGAGGCGGGCATCACGGGGTTCGCGAGCGTCAGCGAGCCGATGCGCACCGAGAGGTCGGTCATTTAGGCTTCGCCGATCACGGGATCGCCTCCAGGATGTCGAACACCGGGCCGTCCCAGCAGACGCGGCGGTGCACGATCTCGCCGTGGACGTTGAAATCGCGCACGCAGCAGAAGCAAAGGCCGATCCCACAGGCCATCTGCTGCTCCATCGCGACCTGTCCGGGCAGGCCGAATTCGGTCGCGAGCCGCTGCTGCACGCGCATCAGCCGGCTCGAACCGCAAGTGAAGAAGGCATCGCAGCGGTGTTCGGCGATCAGCCCACGCAGCAGCCGCTCGACGTGCGCCGGACCACTGGTGCGCTCGCTGTCGGTGACCGGGATGACGGTTGCGCCCTGGCTCTGGAAGAGATCGACCGAGAGCACGAGGTCGGGCCGCCGCGCGCTGAAGATCGCCGTGACGTGGATGCCCGCGGCGCGCGCCGCCTTGGCGAGCGGCGCGAGCGTTGCGAGCCCGGCGCCGCGGCCGACCGCGACAATGTGCTTCCAGTCAGGATTGAGCGAGAAGCCGACGCCGAGCGGCCCCATGATGTCGAGCCTGTCGCCGGGTGCGAGCATCGCGAGACCGCGCGTGCCGGCGCCGGCGATCTTATAGAGAAACTCCACGGTGCCGGCGTTCGGATCGACGCCATAGAGGCTCATCGGCCGGCGCAGATAGGGCTGCTCGCCCGCGGGCTGCGGGCACAGCAGTTGAAAGAACTGGCCCGGCACGGCGTTGATCGCCGGCCGTCCGCACTTCACCACCAGATGGCGGTATTCGGTATTGACGGCCGTGTTGGCGAGAACCTCCGCGAGCTCGGCCGCGATCGCCGCCGACCACGGCCCGCCGGGCAGCGTGCTATCCGGAATCGGCGGGACGTGCTCGGTCGCGGGCTCCTCGGCATGCATCGAGTATCAACGCTCCGGCATGCGCCGATCGTCAGGACAGCGTCGCGCCGCGGCGCTCCGGGATGAGCAGCATCAGCGCCACGATGTCGAGCGCATAGAGCAGCGCGAGCAGCGCGATCGCCGTGTCGAAACCGAAGGCCGCCGCGACCGCGCCGACGACGATCGGTCCCGTGCCGCCGACGGCGCGGCCGATGTTGAAGAGCACGTTCTGCGCCGTCGCGCGCGCGGCCGTCGGGAACAGCTCGCTGATCAGCGCTCCGTAGCCGCCGAGCATGCCGTTCACGAAGAAACCCATCACGGCGCCGGCGATCAGGAGCGCGATCGGATCGGTCAGGCGCGAATAGACCACGACCATGACGCCGGCCATCAGCATGTAGCCGAAGAAAGCCGGGCGGCGGCCGACGCGGTCGGCGATGTGGCCGAAGGCGAAGATGCCGACCGCCATGCCGGCGATCGTCACCGAGGTCCAGACCGCGGATTGGGTGAGGCCAAAACCGAACCGGCTCGCCAGATAATTCGGCAGCCAGATCATCACGCCGTAATAGCCGAAGTTCTGCACCGAGCAGAGAATGATCATGCCGATGCTGAGCTTGGTCGTTTCGGCGTCCTTCACGAGCAGCCCGAGCGAATTCTTGTGCTCCGGCGCCTTCTCGACTTTCTGGACGAAGACCTCCGGCTCGTGCAGCGACTGGCGGATGAAGAAGGCCGCGACCGCCGGGAAGATGCCGAGCGCGAACATGCCGCGCCAGCCGATGATCGGCAGCAGGATCGGCGTCAGGATGGCGGCGGCAAGCACGCCGAGCTGCCAGCCGAGGCCGACATAGGACGATGCGCGCGCGCGCTTCGAGGCCGGCCAGGCTTCCGCGACCAGCGCCATGCCGATCCCGAATTCGCCGCCGAGCCCGATGCCCGCGATGGTGCGGTAGGCGAGCAGGTCCCAGTAGCCCTGCGCCAGGGCGCACATGCCGGTGAATACCGCGAACAGCACGATCGTCCAGGTGAGGACGCGCACGCGGCCGAGCCGGTCGGACAGCATGCCGAAAACGACCCCGCCGATGACGGCTCCGATGAGCGTGCCGGTGACGAGCGAAGCGCCTTCCGGTGGCGTCAGATGAAGGTCGGCCGAGATGAGGCGTAGCATGAAGCCGAGGATCAGCAGGTCGAAGCCGTCCATGGCATAGCCGAGGGCGGAGCCGATCAGCGCTTTCCACGCCGCTCTATCGACGGTCTGCGGTCCGGCGGCTTCGTCCGCGGCCGCATCGAAAGTCACACCGTGTGCCATGACGCTCTCCCTCATCCCCATGAGGGAGGGAAACTTACGGCGGTTCAGTCCAATTGAAAAGACAAATCCAAATCGTTGGATGAATGTTTTTTAGCTGGAATGTGCCCGTTTTTTTAGCTCCGCGATCGCGCGCCGCAGCATGGCGGCGCCGGCCGCGCCCTTCGCCGCGCGCTGCCACATCGTGGCGACGAGCCGTTCGTACAATTCGACCGCGTCGGCGGCCGCGGTGATCGATGCCACGCCGAGCCGCACGTTGGGCAGTTCGCCGAGGCGGAACGGGCTGATGGCGACGAGCGACGTGCGGTCGCGCAATCGGCAGATCTCGAACGTCTGGTTCGGGACCGTGTCATCGATGACGCCGGTCTGCATGCCAAGCGGTTCCTTCTCCATCAACGCGGCCGTCCGCTCCACCTCCTGCCGCGCCAGCAGGCGCCGAGCCTCCCGCTGCTTGTCATTCAGGGTGTAAGTCCCGATCAGGCCGGTGCGCAGGAGCCGCCTCACCTCGGTCAGTCCGATCAGGCCGGCAATCGTCGGACCGCCGGGCGTCAGGACGGAGCGCCGCTGCTCGAGCACGACCAGGAGCCGATCGATGTCATCGACGGCCCGCGCCCGGTCGGCGACCCTCGCGGGCAACCCCTCGATCAGCATCACGCGCAGCGTGCGCGAGAAATCCTCCGACGTGAGCAGGAACGTGATCGGCTCATAGAAGAGGGTGATCCGCTCCGATTGCGCCTCAAGCTGCCTGAGACGCTCGAAATACGCGATCGCCGTGGAGAAATATTCCGTTCCGGCGCCGAGCAGCGACGGCAGCGAAACGCCGAGGATTTCCGCCATGCGCTCGAGGGTTTCGACCTTGATGGGTGTCGAGCCGCGTTCGTAGTTGTAAAGCGCGGCGCGCGACACGCCGAGGCGATCGGCCGCCTCCTCGGGCGACAATCCCGCGCCGAGCCGATGCGCCTTGAGGCGAAGCCCGATCTGCACAAAATCAACTGGCATCGTTTGGTCTCTTGCGACACCTGCCACTACAGGCGTTCGTATTCATTGTCGACATCGAGCGCCGCGTCACGGCGGCCGCGCGAAATGCTCCAGCGCAACATGATGGACGGAGGTCGGTGGCGGTATCGCCGGGATCGGCGGACTTGACCTTGATGGCGGTGTCGGCGCGACCCACCCGCGTCCGCCGCGATGACGCGTCAATTGACGGCCGCGTGCCGCCGAAAGCGGCGCGGCGAGAATCAGGCGGCCTTCGCGCTGGTGCTTGATTTGTTGGTGCCCAGGGGCGGGATCGAACCACCGACACCGTGATTTTCAGTCACGTGCTCTACCAACTGAGCTACCTGGGCGCCGAGCCTCGCGGACGCGGGGCCGCTAGCAGAGCGCGCGGGTTATAGAGGCTCGATTCCGGCCTGTCCAGACAAGCGGCCGGCGCGGGCGCAGGCGGCTCCGGACGATCCCGCGCGGCGCGGCGTTGGCTCTATCCGAGCGCCGCCACGGCATTGCGGAAGCGCAGCTTCAGTTCGACGCCGTCCTTGCTCGGGAGCACGCGCGGCGGATCGTCGGCCGCAACGCGCACGTTGGCAAACAGCGTCTCGTGGTGCGACGTGAGCCGGCCGGCGAGGCGCTTGAGCGCGGTCTCGTCGGCGACGTCGAGCACCTCGGGGAAGCCGCAGGCGCGCGCGACGCCGGCAAGCTGCACGCCGGCATCGGTGTGGCTCGCCTGCATGCCGGTCTCGCCGTAGCGCTGGTTGTCGAACACGACCACGGCGAGATTGGGCGGCCGCTGCACGCCGATGGTGGCGAGGCTGCCGAGCCCCATCAGCATCTCGCCGTCGCCGGTGACGACCACGACATTGAGCTTCGGCTTCGCCAGCGCGAGGCCGAGCCCGATCATGGCGGCGCCGCCCATCGCGCCCCAAAGATAGAAGTCGCCGTCCTTCTCGCCGAGCGAGGCCATGTCCCAGGTCGTCGAGCCAAGCCCCGGCACGACGAACATGTTGGCGGGGCGGTGCGCCATCAGGGTGGCGATCGCGGTGCGGCGCTCGAGCATCACTTCACCCAGACTTTGCGGCCGATCAGGCGCTGCGACAGCAGCACCGCGATCGCCTGGTCGCCGCCGAAGGCGAGGTCGGCTGCCGCCTGCGTTGTCTCGACCGCGTCGTCTCCCGTGTCGGCGCGGTACACCAGCATGTCGCATTGCTTGAGCACGGGCTCGACGGCGGATGCCATCGGCACCTGCCACGGATTGAACTCGCCCCATTCGCCGCGCATCGTCACCAGCATCAGCAAGGGGAAGCGGCATACGCGGATCAGCGAGAGCATGTTGATGCAGTTGCCGACGCCGCTCGACTGCATCAGCAGCGCGGTTCGCTGGCCGCCGAGCCAGGCGCCGGCGGCGAGCGCCATGCCTTCCTCCTCGGTGGAGAGCACCACGTCGCGGATGCTGTTGTCGGCCTTGGCGAGCTCGATCAGGCGCGAATGGCCGGCGTCGGGCACGTAGCCGATCTGTTTCACGTCGGCGCGCTTGAGCACGTCGAACAGGCGGTCGGGCCAGTCAGGCTTTGCGTCCATGGAACTCAGCGGCCTTCCTCGTGCGGCGCGTCCCCAGGCTCCTGCTCGACCGACTCCTCGCCGGATTCAGCCGCCGGAATGGCGTAGACGCCCTTGAACCAGCGATTGAGGTCGACGTCTTTGCAGCGCGGCGAGCAGAACGGCCGGGAGTGCTCGACCGCGGGCTTGCCGCAGATGGGGCAGGATTTCGAAGGGTAGGATGGTTGCGCCATGCGGTCCAGATAAGCGTTGCGGGCGTGCAATGAAAGTTCAAAGACCGGGTCTGCGTAGGACGCGGAGCTATTTGAGCGACACGCCGCCGTCGATGACGAGCTCGATGCCGGTGACGTATTTGGCCTCGTCGCTCGCCAGATAGACCGCGCCCCAGGCCACGTCCCAGGCCTCGCCGCCGATGCCCATCGGCACCTGGGCGGCGCGCACGCGCCACATCTCCTCGATATCGCCCCCGGCATAGGATTGCGCGAGGCCGGCCGAATGTTCGACCATCGGCGTCTGCATCAGGCCGGGCAGGATCGCGTTCACGCGCACGCGCTTGGAGGCGTACTCCACGGCGGTCGTGCGGGTGAGGTGTAGGAGTGCGGCCTTGGAGGCGTAGTAGGAGGAATAGGGCACGCCGGTCCAGCGGATGCCGGCGACCGACGAAATGTTGATGATGGAGCCGCCGCCCTCCACGACCATCAGCGGGATGACGTGCTTCATGGTGAGGAACGCGCTCTTCAAGTTGACGTCGAGCACGCGGTCCCAGCTCTTCTCCGGCAGCTCCACGACGCCGCCGACGTCGGCGATGCCCACGTTATTGTCGAGCACGTCGATGCGGCCGAAGTCGGAGATGCAGGCCTTGACCATCGCCTCGACATCGTCGGCCTTGGTCACGTCGGCGCGGAACGGCAGCGCCAATCCGCCCTCGCGGCTGATGATGTTCGCGGTCTCCTCGGCGGCGGTGAGATTGACGTCGACGCAGAACACCTTCGCGCCCTCGCGCGCGAAGGTCACCGCCGTCGCCTTGCCGTTGCCCCAGCCGGGACCGATCGAGCCGGCGCCCACGACCATCGCAACCTTGTTCCTCAGGCGATCAGGCACCGGCTTTCTCCCGTTTTGAGTCTTGTTCGCGCAGCTCCGTCTTCAGGATCTTGCCGTAATTATTCTTTGGCAGCGCCTCGACGAACACGTAATCCTTCGGCCGCTTGAAGCGCGCGATTTCGGAGAGGCAGAGCTCGTCGAGCTCAGCCGTACGCGCGCCGCCGACCACATAGGCGACCACGACCTCGCCCCATTCGGGATGCGGGCGGCCGATCACCGAGACCTCGCGCACGGACGCGTGCTTGAGCAGCACCTCCTCGACCTCGCGCGGATAGATGTTGGAGCCGCCCGAGATGATCACGTCCTTGGAGCGGTCCTTCAGCGTCAGATAGCCCTCTGCGTCGAACGCGCCGACATCGCCGGTGTGCAGAAAGCCGCCGCGCATGGTCTGCGCGTTGGCCTCGGGGTTGCGCCAATAGCCCGGCATCACGACGTCGCCACGGCACAGGATCTCGCCGGTCTCGCCAGCGGGCAGCGGATTGTCGTCTCCGTCCGCCACCATCACCTCGACGCAGGCGTAGGGCTTGCCGGCCGAGCCGAGCCGCGCGAGCCAGCGCGGGTGGTCGCGATCGGCGATGTCTTGCCTCGTCAATGTCGTGATCGTCATCGGGCTCTCGCCCTGGCCGTAGATCTGCGCGAGCCGCGGGCCGAAGCGGTCGAGCGCCTTGAGCGCGTCCTCGACATACATCGGCGCGCCGCCCCACACGAGCGTGCGGATGCTGTCCGGGTCGCAGTCCGCGGGCGCGTCGATCAGGCGCTTGACCATGGTGGGCGCGGCGAACATCGACATCGGCGCGTGCGCCGCGAACATGCGGAAGATCTCGTCCGGCTCGAAGCTTCCGGATTCCGGCACCACGTTGACCCCAAGCCGCGCAATGTGCGGCATGATGTAGAGCCCGGAGCCGTGGCTCATCGGCGCGGCGTGCAGGATCGCGTTGCCAGGCGTGACCGCGTCGACCTCCGAGAGATAAGCGAAACTCGCCTGCGCGAGGCAGCGATGCGTCAGCATCGCGCCCTTGGGGCGGCCGGTCGTGCCTGACGTGTAGAACAGCCAGGCGAGATCGTCGCCCGAGCGCGCCGCGAGGGGACACGGATCGGCCGCGAGCAACGCTTGGTACTCGGCACTGCCGATCGTGATCAGCCGTTCGAGGCTTGGCGGGGCGTGCGGCGCAAGCTCGGTGTCGAGTCCGGGCGAGGCGAAGCAGGCGCGCGCGCCGGAGTGCTCCACGATGTAGCCGAGCTCGCGGCCGTGCAGCTTGGCGTTGGCCGGCACAGCGGCGAGCCCCGCATGCCAGACGCCGAACATCACCTCGACATATTCGACGCAGTTCTTGGCAATGATCGCGACGCGGTCGCCGGGCTCAAGGCCAAGTTGACGCAGCGCACCCGCGATCCGCGCCGCGCGGCCCGCGAGCGCGCCGTAGTCGAGGATCGCATGCGTGCCGAGCCCGATCGCCGGCAGTGCGGGATGGCTGAGACCCGCGCGCGACAGCCACGAGGCGATGTTCAAGGCGCTTCTCCCTCGCTCCTTTCTTCACCTCTCCCTGCTTCGCGGGACGAGGGAAGCTACACCGCATTCAGCCAGCCGAAATGCACCGGATAGCCCTCGCCGGACAAGAGCGACAGGGTCTCGTAGAGCGGCAGGCCGACCACGTTGGTATACGAGCCGACGAGCTTGACCACGAAGGTCCCGCCCAGGCCCTGGATGGCGTATCCGCCGGCCTTGCCGCGCCATTCGCCCGAGGCGAGATAGGCTTCGAGATCCTCGGTCGAGAGCCGCTTGAAGCGCACGCGCGTCTCGATCAGGCGCTGGCGGAACGTCTCCTTCGGCGTCACCAGGCAGACGCCGGTATAGACGCGGTGGTTGCGGCCGGAGAGGAGCCGCAGGCATTGCGCCGCGTCCTCCAGCATCTCGGCCTTCGGCATGATACGGCGGCCGACCGCGACCACCGTGTCGGCGGCCAGGATATAGCCGCCGCGCAATTCCTCATCGAGCCGGACGGTCGATAACGCCGCTTCCGCCTTGGCGCGCGCCAATCGATTGGCGAGCGCGCGCGGCAGCTCGCCCTTGACCGGGATCTCGTCGATCTCGGTCGGGCGCAGCGCCTCGGGCTCGATGCCGGCCTGGTTGAGCAGGCCGAGCCGGCGCGGCGAGCCGGAGGCGAGGACGAGCTTGGGACGGCCGATCATTCGCTCTCGTTCACTCTCTCGTTCGTTGTCGCCGGGCGCGTCCCGGCGATCTCGATCAGGCAGGTTCGTTCCCGCAATATTGTCGGGACCACCGGGGCTCGTCGTTGCGCGACGGTCCGGTGACGATGGAGTGGGAGATCACTTGAACCGATACGTGATCCGACCCTTGGTGAGATCGTAAGGCGTCATCTCGACCAGCACCTTGTCGCCTGCAAGCACGCGGATGCGGTTCTTGCGCATGCGGCCGGCGGTGTGAGCGATGATCTCGTGCTCGTTCTCGAGCTTGACGCGGAAGGTGGCATTCGGGAGCAGTTCCCGAACGACACCGGGGAATTCCAGAAGTTCTTCCTTCGACATCGATATCGAGCGTGTTCGTCGCGGGCGCCGGTCGCACCTGGGTCGCCGGGCCTCGCCATCGTCACCTTCCCAACAGGCCGCAAACGTAGCGGAATCAGGCAAACTTCACAACTATCGTCGCTTCGCGCCGAGCCCTCATTCATTTCCGCCCGCAGCCCCGGAAAAGCGCTCCCTGATCCGCGTCGCAAGGCCGTCGCGCACCTCGCGATAGGCGTCGAGGCGCTGCTCGCGCGTGCCTTCGGTCGCGGTCGGGTCGGGCGTCGGCCAATATTCGACGTCGGCGCCGAGCGTGCGCGTGAGCTCGAGCGCGCGATGATGCGCCTCGGGCGTGAGCGTCACGATGAGGTCGAAGTTCAGGCCTTCCCACTCGTCGAGCTCCTCGAACGTCATCGGCTTGTGCTTGGCGATGTCGAGGCCGATCTCGTCCATGACGGCGACCGCGAACGGATCGAGCTCGCCCTTGCGGGAGCCGGCCGAGCCCACGTAGGTGCGCGCGAAAAAATGCCGGAACAGGGCAGCCGCCATCGGCGATCGCACCGAGTTGAGGCCGCATGCGAACAGCACCGCCTGAGGCCTGGCTGAGCGCGTCACAGCCATCGGCGCCTTAGCCCTTCCAGTGCAGCACGCAGATCAGCGTGAACAGGCGCCGCGCGGTGTCGAAGTCGACCTCGATCTTTTCCTTCAAGCGCTCGCGCAAGAGCTCGGAGCCCTCGTTGTGCAGGCCGCGGCGGCCCATGTCGATCGCCTCGATCTGGTTTGGCGTCGCGGTGCGGATCGCCTTGTAATAGCTGTCGCAGATCATGAAGTAGTCCTTCACGATGCGACGGAACGGCGTGAGCGAGAGCAGGTGCGCCATGACCGGCGTGCCGTCGTCGAGACGGATGTCGAACACGAGCCGGTTCTCGGTGATCGACAGGATGAGCGCGTAAGGCCCGCCATCGTGGTCGACGGGGGCGAACGAATTGTCCTCGATCAGGTCGTAGATCGCGACCGCGCGTTCGTGCTCGATGTCGGAGCTCGAGCGGCCGATCGAGCCTTCGTCGAGCGTCACCTTGACGAGGCGGCGCTTGGGGTCGCTCGCGGGCTCGGAACTCATCGGTTCAGCCGGATCGCGACCGAGCGTGCGTGGGCGGAAAGACCTTCCGCCTCGCCCAACGCGATCGCGGCGGGCCCGAGCGCCCGCAGCGCCTCGGCGTCGAGGCGCAGGATCGAGGTGCGCTTCATGAAGTCGAGCACGCCGAGGCCCGACGAGAAGCGCGCCGAGCGCGCGGTCGGCAGGACGTGGTTCGACCCCGCCACATAGTCGCCGATCGCCTCGGGCGTGTGGCTTCCTAAGAAGATCGCGCCGGCATTGCGGATCTTGGCCGCCAGATGTTCCGGATCGCCGGTCTCGATCTCCAGATGCTCGGGCGCGATCGCGTCGGTGAGCGCCACCGCGGCATCGAGATCGCCGACCAGGATGATGGCGCCGAAATCGCGCCACGAGGCGCCGGCGACGGTGCCGCGCGGCAAGGTCTTCAACTGGCCTTCGACCGCCTGCACGACCGCGTCGGCGAGCGCCGCGTCGTCGGTGATCAGGATCGCCTGCGCGGACACATCATGCTCGGCCTGCGCCAGGAGATCGGCGGCGATCCAGTCGGGATTGGCGCTTCCGTCGGCGATGATGAGGACTTCGGACGGCCCGGCGATCATGTCGATGCCGACGCGGCCGAACACGAGCCGCTTGGCGGCCGCCACATAGGCATTGCCGGGACCGACGATCTTGGCGACGGGCGCAATCGTCGCCGTCCCGTAGGCGAGCGCCGCGACCGCCTGCGCGCCGCCGACGCGATAGATCTCGTCCACGCCGGCAAGCTTCGCGGCGGCGAGCACCAGCGGATTGAGCCGGCCGTCGGGTGCCGGCACCACCATCACGAGGCGAGGGACCCCGGCGACCTTCGCCGGCACGGCATTCATCAGCACGGATGACGGATAGGCCGCGGTGCCGCCCGGCACGTAGAGCCCGACCGCCTCGATCGCGGTCCAGCGGTGGCCGAGCTCGACGCCGAGCGCATCGGTGAAGCGCTCGTCCTTGGGGAGTTGACGGCGGTGATAGGCCTCGATGCGGTCGCGCGCGAGCGCCAAAGCGTCGAGCGCGGCACGGTCGCAGGCGCCGGCGGCGGCATCGATCTCGGCGCGCGCGACGCGGAGCGTGGCCGCCGTGACGTTGACCCGGTCGAACTTGTTGGTGAGCTCGACCAGCGCGGCATCACCGCGCGCCGCGACATCGGCGATGATCGCGCGCACGGCCTGCTCCACGTCGTCCGCGGTCTCGCGTTTGGCGTCGAGGAAGGCATGGAAGCGCGCGGCGAAGTCCAGGGCGCGGGCGTCGAGGCGGATGGGCATGGCTGCGCGCTCTTCATCCCTCCCCCACTTGGGGGAGGGTGGCCGCGAGCATAAGCGAGCGGCCGGGTGGGGAGCTTCGTCGAGACGGATGACCCCACCCGGCTCGCTTCGCTCGCCACCCTCCCCTTTCAGGGGAGGGATAACCGCTGCATGGCTTGTGCGGAAAAGACCGTCAACCCCGCCCGTCGGCCTGATCGTCGACATGCGCGGGGCGCGCCGCCGTGGTCCAGGTCGGGCCGAGATCGGCAAGCTCGCATTCGAGGCACTCGACCTCGAGGCGCAGCGCCGCGCCGCCGGAGAAGATCAGCGTGACGGTGCCGGCCGGCGCATCGGTCTCGGCGTATTCGACCGCGAGCAGGTTGAGTACCGCGTCCTTGTCGGTCGGGCTCACGTTGCGGCAGCGGAACGCCATGACGCGTTCGAAACGCAAAGCCGTGCGCCGGCGCTGATAGCAGGGCGTCGCGTGACCGCAGGCCTCCCAATCGAAGCGATTGAGCCCCAGGACGAGGCGCTTCTCGGCCGGCAGCCACACGATGTCGGCGATCTTGAGGACCGCATCCTGCAGGTGGGTCGAGACGACCTCGATGTCGTCGTTATCAAGGGCAATGAGCTTGAGCGGTTTCATGGCCGACACTTCTGGATGCGACGATGTCCGCTAGTTAAGGGCCGGCTTGGCGAGGCGCAAGGCACGCCGTCAGCCGAGCGAGGTACTATTCTGGCCGCTGATGCGCTCCACGGTGGCGCCGCAGCGGCCGAGCTTGTCTTCCAGACGCTCGAAACCGCGATCGAGATGGTACACCCGGTTGACCATGGTCTCGCCCTCGGCCGCGAGCGCCGCGACCTCGGCGGCGATCCGCTCCAAATCCGCCTGCGTCGGCCGAAATGGCGTCCATCCCGCCGTGCGCCCCCATCCGCCCGCATCCTCGTTCATGCTCGCAAATATGTCAGCCTGCAACTCGTAGAGATTAGCGGCATCGCGGCGCAAAACGCCACCGATGCGTATGCGGCCGAAGTCTTGTGTTGACCCAACCCAGAGAACGACCGGAGGCGGTGGTTGCGGTCAGTTTGTCGCGCAGCTAAAATTAGTTTTCGCAGATGAGTGTGTCGCGACGTCAGCTTCGAGGGTCGTCATGCTTGACTCGCGCACTGCGCCATACGGAATCCTGCTGCTACGCGTGACGTTGGGCGCGCTCTTCCTCGTACATTTGTATTTCAAGTTCTTTGTTTCACCAGGTGGTCTTGAACAATGGTGGGGGAATTTCGCGACCAACGGGTATCCCCGGTTCGTGCCCTGGTACGCGATATCTGCAGAATTCGTCGGCGCGTTTCTCCTCATACCGGGCATATACGCGCGGTGGGCGAGCCTTTACGCTCTGCCGATGATGATTGGGGCGGCACAATTTTGGCTTGTTCGTAAGGGCTTCTATTTCACTGCGGGAGGATGTGAGCTCCCAGTCGTTTGGGCGATCATGCTGGTTGCGCAGGCGCTGCTTGGGGATGGTCCCTACGCTCTCAAGCCTTCGCCACTTCCCTGGATATCGAGTCGTGAACGCGTCCCGACATAGACCTGACCGATCAGCGTTTCCGAAAGCAGACGCCGCTTCTAGCCGCTGATGCGTTCCACTGTCGCGCCGCAGCGGCCGAGCTTGTCTTCCAGACGCTCGAAGCCGCGATCGAGATGGTAGACGCGGTTGACCATGGTCTCGCCCTCGGCCGCGAGCGCCGCGATCACGAGCGACACCGAGGCGCGCAGGTCCGTCGCCATCACGGGCGCGCCCTTGAGCTTGTCGACGCCGTCGATGGTCGCGTTCTGTCCGTCGAGGTGGATGCGCGCGCCGAGGCGGGCGAGCTCCTGCACGTGCATGAAGCGGTTCTCGAAGATCGTCTCGGTGATGCGCGAGGTGCCGCGGGCGCGCGTCATCAGCGCCATGAGCTGCGCCTGCAGGTCGGTCGGGAAGCCGGGAAACGGCGCGGTCGTCACGTCGACCGGCCTAAGGCCCGCGCCGTTGCGCGTCACGCGGATGCCCGCATTGGTGGCGGAGACCTCGGCGCCCGCCTGCGCGAGCACATCGAGGGCGTTCTGCAACAGTTCCGGCCGCGCGCCTTCGAGCAGCACGTCGCCGCCGGTCATCGCGACCGCCATCGCATAGGTGCCGGTCTCGATGCGGTCGGGGAGCACGCTGTGGCGCGTCCCGGAGAGCTTGGAAACGCCCTCGACCACGATGCGCGAGGTGCCGGCGCCGGAAATCCGCGCGCCCATCTTGGTAAGGCAGTCCGCGACGTCGACGATCTCGGGCTCGCGCGCGGCGTTCTCGATCACGCTCGTACCGGAGGCGAGGCTCGCGCCCATCAGCGCCACGTGCGTGCCGCCGACCGTCACCTTGGGGAACTCGATCTCGCCGCCCTGAAGGCCGTTGTCGGCCTCTGCCACCACATAGCCGGCGTCGATCTCGATTTTCGCGCCGAGCCGCTCCAGCGCCATGATCAGCAGGTCCACCGGCCGCGTGCCAATGGCGCAGCCGCCCGGCATCGAGACCTTGGCGCGCCCCATGCGGGCGACCAGCGGCGCCACGACCCAGAAGCTGCCGCGCATCTTGGAGACGAGCTCATAGGGCGCGGTCGTGTCGACGATGTCGGCGGCCGAGATGTGCATGGTCTGGCTGGCGTGCCCGACCTCGCCGGGCCGCTTGCCTTTGATCGTGATGTCGACGCCGTGATTGCTCAGGATCTGCTGCAGCAGCAGCACGTCGGCGAGCCGCGGCACGTTATCGAGGATGAGCGTGTCCTTGGTGAGCAGGCTCGCGATCATCAGCGGCAGCGTGGCGTTCTTGGCGCCCGAAATC
>CAYZMR010000032.1:0-22803 GCA_964479515.1 uncultured Hyphomicrobiales bacterium
GCTGGAACAACAGCGGATCGCCGCCGCCGTCGGCCGAGAAGAACGTCGTGCCGAAATTGCGATCGGTCAGCAGCATGGTGATCGCGCCGGCGAGCACCGGCAGCGCCAGCAGCAGCAGGAACACCGTCACCAGGATCGACCACACGAACAGCGGCATCTTGTGCAGCGTCATGCCGGGCGCGCGCATGTTGAAGATGGTGGTGATGAAGTTGATGGCGCCGAGGATCGACGAGGCGCCGGCGAGATGCAGCGACAGGATCGCGAAGTCGACCGCCGGCCCCGGATGGCCCGATGTCGAGAGCGGCGCGTAGAGCGTCCATCCGCCGCCGACGCCGGGCGCGCCCGGCTCGCCCTCGAAGAACATCGACGACAGCAGCAACGCGAACGAGGCGGGCAGCAGCCAGAACGAGATGTTGTTCATGCGCGGGAACGCCATGTCGGGCGCTCCGATCATCAGCGGCACGATCCAATTGCCGAACCCGCCGATCATGGCCGGCATCACCATGAAGAAGATCATGATCAGGCCGTGCGCGGTGACGAACACGTTGAACAGGTGGTGGGCGTGCTCGCCGTGCAGGATCTGGATGCCCGGCTCCTGCAGCTCGGCGCGGATGATGATCGACAGCGTGCCGCCGACGATCCCGGCGATGATGGCGAACACCAGGTACATCGTGCCGATGTCCTTGTGGTTCGTCGAATAGACGAAGCGGCGCCATCCGGTCGGAGTCGGATGCTCGTGCGCGTCATCATGCGCGTCGTGAGCCGTTGCCGTCGTTGCCATGATATCCCTCGACGTTGTCGTTATCGCCCGCTCTTAGCTCTTCATTCTTTCAGTCGCGACGCCGGACGTCACTGCGTCGCGTCGGTTGCCGCGGCGACCGTCGCCGGCCGGCCGCCGTCGTCGCGCGCGTATTTCTTCTTGGCCTCTTCGAGCCATGCGGCGAACGCCTGGTCGCTGACCACGCGCACCGCGATCGGCATGAAGGCGTGGTCCTTGCCGCACAGTTCGGAGCACTGGCCGTAATAGACGCCCTCGCGCGTCGCCTTGAACCAGGTCTCGTTGAGCCGGCCCGGGATCGCGTCGATCTTGACGCCGAAGGATGGCACCGCGAAGGCGTGGATCACGTCCGCGCCGATCACCTGGACCCTGACTACCTTATTCACCGGAACCACCATCTCGTTGTCGACGGCGAGGAGGCGCGGCTGATCGGGTTTCAGATCCTTGTCCTGGACCAGCAACGAGTCGAACTCGAACTTGCCGTTGTCCGGGTAGCCGTAGCTCCAATACCACTGCTTGCCGGTTGCCTTCACGGTGACGTCGGCGGGCGGCAGGTTGAGCTGCACGAACAGGATGCGGAAAGACGGGATCGCAATCACCACCAGGATGACGACCGGAATGACCGTCCACAGGATCTCAAGCAGCGTGTTGTGCGTGGTCCTGGAGGGGACCGGATTGGCGCGGGCGTTGAACTTCAGGATCACGATCAGCAGCAGGATCAGCACGAAGATCGTGATGCCGGTGATGATCCAAAGCAGGAAATCGTGGAACCAGACGATGTCTTCCATGCTCGGGGCGGCCGCCTGCTGCAATCCCATCTGCCACGGTGTCGGCTGGCCATACGCCGCGAGCGCAATGCCGCCGGCGGCGAGCACGGCTGCGAAACCAAGCGCCGGGGCAATCCATCGCATCAACCGCATGAGCACAGGCATCGGCGTGTCCGCTCCATTTCAGTCCATGTTCGACCGTGACCGATCGCATTCGAACCGCGTTCCTGAGAGAACATGACGGTTCGAGCGCCCGCAAGGGCACGGTAGCGCCCCCGGCAGGGCCCCGGTGCGAAGATTCGGCGGGACGATGGGACCCTGAAGCTTCTCAAATCACAATTCCGCCCTACTCGCAACGTGCCTCATCGCACCGCACCCAGATCAATCTGGCAAGACGCCGCGGCTGACCTGCCGGCGGGAATGATCCGCCATTTTCCGGGCCGTCAGCGATGCCCCGCCGTGTTCTTGACACGGTTGAAGCAGCATGTACGCAAGCGGACGTAACATGCGGCGTGTGTGCCGCGATTCGGCGTCCGACCACCGGGGCGTCTGGGGCGGCAATCGGTTCGCTAAGGGACGAGAGCATGCACGCCTTTTTCCGGGGAGCAGTTCTGCGCGTGGGCGGCATCGCGATGCCGCTACTCGCGGCATTCGTCGCAACGGTGATCACGCCCGCAGCATGGGCGCAAGGTACGGTCAAATCGGTCCATGGGGACTGGCAGATCCGCTGCGACACGCCACCCGGCGCCCAGGGCGAGCAATGCGCTCTGATCCAGAGCGTCACCGCCGAGGACCGGCCGAATGTCGGCTTGACCGTGATCGTGCTCAAGACCGCGGACCAGAAGGGTCGCCTGATGCGGGTCCTTGCGCCCCTCGGCGTGCTACTCCCCTCCGGCCTTGGGCTGAAGATCGACAAGCTCGATGTCGGCCGCGCGGGGTTCGTGCGTTGCCTGCCGAACGGCTGCGTCGCCGAGGTGGTGATGGACGACAACTTGGTGAAGCAGCTGCGCACCGGGACGAGCGCGACCTACATCATCTTTCAGACCCCGGAAGAAGGCATCGGCATCCCGATGAGCCTGAAGGGCTTCGGCGAGGGCTACGACAAGTTGCCGTGAGCTGACGTCGCCCGGATGTCGCTTCGCTCCATCCGGGACAACGCGAAACGCGTCGAGACCCCATACGTCGCTGCCCTCATGAGGCCTACATGCGAGGGCACGAGCGCCCTATATAGGTGAGGCAGCCACTCCTTATCCGACATCCGACGGGACACCCGATGACCGATCCGACGCTTAGCCTCTTTGCCCGTACCGGCCTCGACCAGGGTCGCGCCGAAACGCTGCTCGCGCGCGGCCTCGGCGGCGCCGATGACGGCGAACTGTTCCTCGAATACCGCCAGGCCGAGGCGCTGGTGTTCGACAATGGCCGCCTCAAGCAAGCGACCTACGATACCGCGCAAGGGTTCGGGCTGCGTGCCGTGAAGGGCGAGGCGGTCGGCTATGCGCACGCCTCCGAAGTGTCGGAACAGGCGATCGCGCGCGCGGTCGATGCCGTGCGCGCCGTTCAGGGCGGCTATTCGGGCAGCTATTCGCAAGGACCCGCGCGGACCAACGTGCGGCTCTACCGCGACGACAATCCGCTCGGGAGTCCGTCGTTCGAGACCAAGGTGAAGCTGCTCGAAGAGATCGACGCCTATGCGCGCGCCAAGGACCCGAAGGTGCGCCAGGTCTCGGTCTCGTTCGGCGCGACCTGGCAGGTGATCGAGATCATGCGCGCGGACGGACAAACCTATCGCGACGTGCGTCCGATGGTGCGCGTCAACGTCTCGATCGTCGCGGGCGACGGCGAGCGTCAGGAGGCGGGCAGCCACGGCTATGGCGGCCGCGAGGGCTACGAGCGCTTCATCGTGACGGAGGCCTGGAAGGGTGCGGTCGACGACGCGGTGCGCCAGGCGCTGGTCAATCTGGAGGCCGTTCCGGCTCCGGCCGGCGAGATGGACGTGGTGCTCGGTCCCGGCTGGCCGGGCGTGATGCTGCACGAGGCGGTCGGGCATGGTCTCGAAGGCGATTTCAACCGCAAGAAGACGTCGGCCTTCGCGGGTCTGATGGGCCAGCAGGTCGCAGCCAAAGGCGTGACGGTGGTCGACGACGGCACGATCGCCGACCGGCGCGGCTCGCTGACCATCGACGACGAAGGCACGCCCACGAACCGTACCGTGCTGATCGAGGACGGCATCCTGGTCGGCTACATGCAGGATCGCCAGAATGCCCGCCTGATGGGCATGAAGCCGACCGGCAACGGCCGGCGCGAGTCCTATGCCTGCGTGCCGATGCCGCGCATGACCAACACCTACATGCTGGCGGGCAACCGCGACCCGCAGGAGATCATCGCGTCGGTGAAGAACGGCATCTATGCGGTGTCGTTCGGCGGCGGACAGGTCGACATCACGTCGGGCAAATACGTGTTCCAGTGCACCGAGGCCTACAAGCTGGAAAACGGCAAAATCGGCGCGCCGATCAAGGGCGCGATGCTGATCGGCAGCGGCCCGAGCGACCTGCATCGGGTCACGATGATCGGCAACGATCTCGCGCTCGACCAGGGCCTCGGCACCTGCGGCAAGAACGGCCAGGGCGTGCCGGTCGGCGTCGGCCAGCCGACGCTGCGCATGGACCGGATCACGGTCGGCGGGACGGGATAAACGCCAATTATCGTTGCGGCGCGCGGCTCTGCGCATTAGGCTTACGCATGCTCCTCCGAAGGAGGGCTTCATGCTGCATGACCGCACTCCAAGAAAGCGCGCCGTAAACCTGTTCGTCGATACCGAACTGCTCGAGGAAGCGCGCCGCCTGCGCATCAATCTCTCGGACACGCTGGAACGGCGGCTCGGCACGATCGTGAAGACCGAACGCGAACGACGCTGGCTCGCGGAAAACCGCGCCGCGATCGAGGCCTACAATCATCGGGTCGCCGAGCACGGGTTATTGTCGGACAATGCGGGGCTGCTGTGAGCACGACGAGCCAGTTCGATGTCGTTGTGAATCCGTTCCCGCGCAGCCGTGAGCGGCAGCCCTACCTCGTCACGCTGCAAAGCGACCTGCTGTCGCGCAACCTCGATACCGTGGTGGTCGCGCCGCTCGAACCCGCCGATGCCGGGGCGTTTGCCGACCGGCTCAATCCCCGGCTGGAAATCGAGGGCGCGCAGTTCGTTCTGATCGCCCAAGAGCTCGCGACGGTGCGCAAGGCTTCACTCAGCCAAGCGCGCGCCTCGCTCGCCGCGGAACGCGACAAGACCATCGCGGCGCTCGACATGCTGTTCACTGGTTTCTGAGCGCCGTCGCGTCACCGCACCACGCCCGACACGCAGCACGGCTTGTGCCGCGGCTTGGTGAGCCGCTCCTTGAGAAAGCAGCGCGCCGACGTTCCGAGATAGCCGGGCCGCACATAGGTCCAGGCGCGGCAGCGGTCCTCGGCCTTGCAGGCAGCCTCGCAGACCGCGCCGGTCGGATCGGCGGTCACCTCCAGATTGCGGTAGTCCCCGCCGTAGCGATCAATCGAGAACTCGATCTGCCCGTTCTTCGGCTCCAGCACGGCCGCGCCCTTGACGCCGGACACGCAGCAGGAATCCTCCTGGCGCTGCGTGACCTGTTGCTTGAGCCAGCAGGTCGCGCCCGGCGCCGCGGTCCCCGGATAGGAGAAGCTCCAGGCCCGGCAGCGCCCTTCCCGCTCGCAGCGCGCCGCGCAAGCGGCCGGGTCTCCGTTGCGCACCACGAAATTGGAATAGTCGCCGCCCGGACGATCAAACCCGGCCTGCGCGCTCGCCGGCGCGCGCGTCGCCGCAACGCCGGCGGCGACGAGACAAAAGAACAGTATGTGCAGACCCCGCATCGTCCGCCGTCTCGCTCTGCGACCGGAAGCCGGCCCCGCCGTCGCCCTATCCGGCATGTTAAAGAATCAAATCGAATGACGCGAGGGCAACGAGCGCGGATGCCGTCCGAGCTTCTCCCCGCGTCGCCGTGCCGCCCCCTGCGACCAAATGCGTAGTCTTTGCTGCGCCGCAAGCGACATATTGTTGCCCAAAGCGCCGGCGAAAAGCCTGCGTAGTCCAGAGGGGGAAAACGCCGGACGCCCTTGACCCCGGGCGACGCGACGAGTCCGGCGCATAAACCGGGAAACCGGATACGGCTGGGTCTGCTCGATGTTCAACGCCATTCGTCGGCGCTCGTCGTCCCTCGTGGGCGGCGGCAAGGCTTTCGATATCGCCTCGGTCCTGCTGCTCGCCGGCCTCGTGGCGATCGCGCTGCTGACATTCTGGCATTACGCGATCTCGAATGATGAAGAGGTTCAGCACCGCTACGGCGAATTGATCCTGCGATACTATACGAGCGGCTTTTCCGACCAGACGGTCTTCCATTTCAAGAACCTCTATCTCTACGGCGGCCTGTTCGACATCGTCGCGGTGGGATTGAGCCGCATCCTGCCGTTCGACCCGTTCGACATCCGTCACGTGTTGTGCGCGGTGATCGGCATCGGCGGCATCGGCGCCACCTGGGCGACGGCGCGGCTCGTCGCCGGCCCGCGCGCGGCGCTGCTCGCGGCGCTCGCGCTCGCCACGTGCGGGGCCTGGTACGGCGCGATGTTCAACCACACCAAGGATATCCCCTTCGGCGCCGCGATGATGGCGGCGACCTATTTTCTGCTGCGCATCGGACGCGATCTCCCGCGGCCGCGCGTGCGGCATGTGCTCGGATTCGCGCTCATGCTCGGCGCCGCGCTCGGCTTGCGCGTCACCGGTCTCATCCTGATCGGCTATGCGGGCGCGATCGTGCTCGTCTCGATGCCCTATCCGGCTCCCGGCCGGATCGGCGAGACGACGCGGTTCGCCCTGCGTTCGGCCTGCGCGATCGTTCCGGCGCTCGTACTCGGCTACCTGATGATGATCGCCGCGTGGCCGTGGGCCGCGCAAGCACCGCTCAACCCGCTGCGTGCGCTCAACGACTTCGCGCAATTCCACTACGAGATCCGCACCATCCTGTTCGGCCACATGTACGAGATGGCGGACGTGCCGCGCTGGTACGTGCCCGCCTATCTGCTGATCCGGCTCACGCTTTTGATCCTCATCGGCGCGGCCCTGGCGCTTGCATTCGCGGGCTGGCCGAAAGGTGGGCGCCCCGAACCCGAGCGCCGCTGGCGCAAGGAAACGCTCTTCATCGCGTTCACCGCCCTCTTCCCGGTGCTGTGCCACGTCATCGCGCACGGACCGGCCTTTACCGGCCTGCGGCACTTCACCTTCGTGGTTCCGCCGCTTGCGGTTCTCGCCGGCATCGGCTTCGACGCGTTGCTGACCGCGCTTGCGGCGCGCCGCGTCGCCTATGCGCTCGCCGCCTCGCTCGTGCTCATGGCAAATCTCGCATGGGACACGGACACGCTCGCGCGGCTGCATCCTTACGAGTACCTCTATTACAACGAGCTCGTCGGCGGACTTGCCGGCGCGGCGCGGCAGAACGAGACCGATTACTGGGTCAACATCATGCCGGAGGCGGTCGAAAGCCTCGAGAACTTCATCGATCGCCAGCAGGCCGGTTACGTGGCCGTGCCGTGGCGCCACTACACCGTCGGCGTCTGCGGCGAAAAGTTTTCGTTCGAGAACGAGGCCGACTCGCGTCTGCAATGGACGTCGGACTGGACCAAGGCCGACTTCTTCATCGCGCCGACGCATATGGCGTGCGACGGCGCCGCGAACGGCAAGGTCATCGTCAAGATCGAACGGCTCGGCGTGCCGATTGGCGTCGTCAAGGATCGCCGCGCGCTGGTGCCGCGCGACGTCGCGCATATGCGCTGACCGGGCTCAGGTGGCGCGGTACTTGGCGGCACAGGCGAGCAACGCGCCGAGTGCCTCGTCGATGCCGGCGAGGTCGAAGTTCGGCACCCGCTTGCCCACATTCACCTTGAGCTTCTTGCCTTTGCGCAGGTGCTGGATCCAATCCGAGTCGGCGGGGAATTTGGCGACGAGGAGCGTCATCCTCACCGGCTTGAACGCCGGCGTGATGACCGGCTGATCGTCGATCTGCATCCAGATCGTGGCCTTCTGCCAGGGAAACATCTCCACGTTCTCGCTCTGCAGTCCAAGCCCGATACCCCCGTTGCGGTCGACCGAAAGCAGGAGCTTCCAGCGGCTGACATATGACGCGATCATCGCGCAGTGCGTGAATGTGCCCCTGTCCTCGAACGCCTGTCCGGTCCATCGACCCGACGTAAATTCTCCCATCGCCGCGGCACGCACGCTGCCTGCGAGCACCAGCGCCAGCGCAAGTCCGATCGACACCGTCCGTCCCATCGTCGCCCTCCCCACGATGACGGCCTATTCTGCCACAACCAAACCGCTAGCAAAGCGGCTTCGCCGACCCGATTTGCCAGGCCGCCCGGCATATGGTCAGGAGGGCCGACAGCGCCCATCTCCCGCGGACGCGCCTCGACACCGGATCGAACCAATGAATGCTCAACACGGGGACATCGGCTTTCTCGGCCTCCCGCTCGTCCTTCTCGCCGCGGCGGTCATCAGCGTGCCGATCGCGCGGTTTGCCCGGCTCTCGGCGATCGTCGCCTACTTGGTCGCCGGCATCATCATCGGCCCATTCGGCTTCGGCATTTTCGATACGCCCGAACGCATCGTGACCGTCGCCGAGCTCGGGGTCGTGATGCTGCTGTTCTTGATCGGGCTGGAGCTGGAGCTGTCGCGGCTACTTGCCATGCGACGCGACATCTTCGGGCTCGGCGTGGCGCAACTCGTGCTGACCGCCGGCGCGATCGCGGGCCTCGGCTGGGCTTGCGGGCTGTTCGGCTGGCGCGGCGCGGTCGTTGCGGGCCTCTCGCTCGCGCTCTCGGCGACCTCGATCGCGCTACGCATCCTGGAGGAACGCGGCCACCTGCAACTCCCGTACGGGCAGCGCGCCTTCGCGATCCTCTTGTTTCAGGACATGTCGGTCGTCCCACTGCTGGCGCTCGTGCCGCTGATGGCATCGAATGCCAGCGCGCAACAGCATGCTTCGCTCGCCGAAACGGTGAGCTCCGTGGCGCTGGTCTGCGCCGCGATCGCGGCCGTCGTGGTCGCGGGCCGCTATCTGCTCAACCCGTTCTTCCGGCTGCTGGCATGGACTGGCGCGCGCGAGGTGATGACCGCCGCGGCGTTGCTCGTCGTGCTCGGCGCCGCCATGCTGATGCAGGTCGTCGGCATGTCGATGGCGCTGGGCGCGTTCCTTGCCGGCGTGCTGCTCGCCGAATCGACCTATCGCCACGAGCTTGAGGCCGATATCGAGCCGTTCCGCGGCCTCCTCCTCGCGCTGTTCTTCATGGGCGTCGGCATGACCATCGACATGAAGATCGTGTGGGCGAACCTGTGGCTCGTGGTCGCGGCCGCCGTCATCATCACGCTGCTCAAGGCCGGAATCGTATGGGCGCTGTTCCGCGCCACCTGCGCGCGGCGTGGCGAGGCGCTGCAGGCCGGCTCCGTCCTGACCGGCGCGGGCGAGTTCGCGTTCGTGCTCTTGCCCCTCGGCGTGTCGCTCGGGATTCTGAGCCCCACCGACGGAAGCTTGCTCTCGGCGATCGCGGCCGTCACTCTGCTGATCGGTCCGCCGTTCGCGAGCCTGACCGAAGTGGCGCTGCGGCGGCTTGCGCGCGCCAATCCGCGCGAGGCGGATGATTTCGGCGACGCACAGGGCTCGGTCCTGCTGGTCGGCTTCGGCCGGTTTGGGCAGATCGTGTCGCAATACCTGCTCGCCGCCGAGATCGACGTCACCGCCATCGACGTCGATCCCGACATGATCCAGGTCGCCGGCCGGTTCGGCTTCAAGGTCTACTACGGCGACGGCACGCGGCTAGACGTGCTGCGCGCGGCCGGGCTCGACAAGGCCCGCCTGGTCGCGATCTGCGTCAACAATCAGGAATCCTGCAACAAGATCGTCGAGCTGACCAAGGCCGAGTTCCCCGGCACGAAGATCTTCGCCCGCTCCTTCGATCGCGGCCACACGCTGCAGCTCCTCGCGCGCAATGTCGACTTCGAGATGCGCGAGACGTTCGAATCGGCGAACCGCTTTGGTCAGAAGACGCTCGAGACGATGGGCCTCGATGCTGGCCGCGTCGCCATCGTCGCCGACTTCATCCGCGACCGCGACCGCGACCGCATCGCGATCCAGCAGGCCGAGGGCATCTATGCGGGCATCGACCTGTTGCGCCAGCGCCCGACGATGACGCCGTTCAGCGAGCCCGCGCGGGGCGCGAAGGCGCTCAATCTGGAGGCGGGCGAGATCATCGCGCAGGATCCGCCCGAAGGAGAGAATGTGGATGGATGAAAAAAAATGCCCCCACCGGGAGGGCCGGCGGGGGCTCAAGATCCAGACCTTAGAGGGGACGAGAAGGTCCGGATGAATTGGCCGGCAGGCGATACCAGCCAAACTGATCTCAGCGAACCTCAGCCCTTGCAGGCGACGGAGCCGATCGAGGCGCGCAGCTCGTTCGCGCTCGGCGCGATCGAGGGCGCATCGAACACGCGATTGCCGAGGCCGAGCGCGGCGCGGCGGCGATTGATGCGCCGCTCATGGGCGCGGCTCGTCAGCAGCGCGGTCGGATCGCGCCAGACCGGCTCGGACACGGCGTCGCGAACGTCGCCCCGGGTGAGCCCGATGTCGGCCAGCATACGGTCATCGAAGCTCGCGAGCACCGCGGCGTCCTGGCGGCTTTTGACGACCTGGACGAACTGACGGAGGCGCAGCGCCACGACCCCAGCAACGGAATTGACCATCCTGGCGAAGTGCGAGGGGGTCTGGGTATCGGAATAGAACGTCATGGCATCCTCCATCCTGTTGCAATCACGAGCGAAAGTGGTCTTCATCGCGGCCCCGACCTCTCGCGGGGCAACCTCGCAAACCACCCGATTTGCTCGAACGATCTTGATATGCCACTTGCCTATTGATAAGTGAAACGAATGTTTTTAATCTAACCAATCAGTCGTGGTGATGATTTCCCGGCCCGGTCGGCCGCCTCCAAAGGACCCCGTCATGGCCGCCCTGCTCGACGTCGACCAGCTCCGCACCTTCATCGCCATCGCCGAGACCGGCAGCTTCACCCGCGCCGCCGACATCGTGCACAAGACGCAGTCTGCCGTGTCGATGCAGATGAAGCGGCTGGAGGAACGGCTCGACCGGCCGATCTTCGCGCGCGACGGCCGCGCCTCGAAGCTCACCGAGGATGGTGAGCGCCTGCTCGATTACGCGCGGCGCATCGTCAAGCTCAACATCGAGACGCTCGCGGCCTTCTCCGACGAGCTGACCGGCCGCGTCCGGCTCGGGGTGCCGGATGATTACGCCGATCGCTATCTGCCCGAGATCATGGCGCGGTTCTCGCGCGCCTATCCGGGGGTCGAGCTCACGGTGCTGTGCGAGGAAACCGTCCACCTCGTCGAACGCATCAAGGCGAACGACATCGACCTCGCGATCATCACCAACTGTACCGGCGCCATGACGGCGGAGAACTTCCGCCAGGAGCGGCTGCTGTGGGCGACCTCGAATCGCCATTCGACGCACATGGAGGAGCGCGTGCCGCTCGCGCTCGGGCGCACGACCTGCGCGTGGCGGCGTGCTGCGACCGAGTGCCTGGAGACGATCGGCCGGCCGTATCGGCTGCTCTATTCGAGCGGCAATGCGAGCGCGATCTGCGCCGCGGTGCTGTCCGGGCTCGCGGTCTCGGTGTTCCCCGAGTCCGGATTGCGCCCGGGCATGCGCGTGTTGACCGCGGCCGACGGATTCCCCGAGCTACCCTCGTGCCGCATCGGCCTCGTGCGCAATCCGCATGAGCGCTCCAGCTTGGCCGACGCGCTCGCCGAGCACATCATCTCCTCGCTCGACAACCTGTCGGAGGCCGCGCGCGCGGCGGAGTAGGCCTCGCGCGTTCAACACAGCTGCACCGCCTTCGCACCGAGCAGCGCCACCAAATCCGCCGGCGCGAGCTCGATCTGCAATCCGCGCCGGCCGCCATTGACGATGACGGTCGCATGCGCGAGCGCAGCCTGTTCGACGAAGACGCGCACGCGCTTCTTCTGCCCGAACGGCGAAATGCCGCCGACGTGATAGCCGGTGATCCG
Organism: uncultured Hyphomicrobiales bacterium; assembly: GCA_964479515.1. Lineage (GTDB taxonomy): Bacteria > Pseudomonadota > Alphaproteobacteria > Rhizobiales > Xanthobacteraceae > PALSA-894. Next base: position 11,678 of record CAYZMR010000032.1, read on the forward strand.
CTCGGCTTGCGCCGGCGCGAGCATCGCGGCGTCCTTTGCGCCCGCGGCGGCGGCGAGCTTCTTCAGGCTCACGTGCGCGTCCGACGGGACGAGCGCGCAGACGACCTCGCCGGCCTTCGCCATCAACGTCTTGAGGAGACGCGCGGGCGAAACGCCGAGCGCCTGTGCCGCCTGCATGCCGATGCGCTCCGCGTTCGGATCGTAGTCGTATTCGTGCAGCGTGAAGGCGATGCCGGCCTTCTGCAGCGCGAGCGTCGCGGGCGTGGATTTGGCCATGATCGCGGTTGCCGTCACCCTGAGGAGCGAGCGCAGCGAGCCTCGAAGGGCGACGGCGCTTGGTCCGAGTTCGCGGCCATCCTTCGAGGGCCGCCTTCGGCGGCCACCTCAGGATGACGTTCTCAATACGCATATTCCGAAAACACCGGCTCGACCGAGCCGCGCCACGGGCCGTGATACTGCGCGAGCAGCTCCTCGGCCGCCGTGTAGCCGCGCGTGACGATGTCGCCGAGCGGGGCGAGATAGCGCGTCTCGTCGCGGCCGTCGCTGTCGAGGCGATTGCGGCGCTTCAGGCCCGCATCGGCCAGCGCCAGGCATTCGCGGGCGAGATCGAGCATCGTGCGCCCGTGGATCTGTGCCTTGAAGCCAAGCCGCGGCACGTCGTCGCGCAGCGTCTGGCGTTCCTCCGCGCTCCAGTCCTTCACCAGGTCCCAGGCGGCATCGAGGCAGGCGTCGTCATAGAGGATGCCGACCCAGAACGCCGGCAGCGCCGGAAGGCGCCGCCACGGCCCGCCGTCGGAGCCGCGCATTTCGAGGTACCGCTTGAGCCGCACCTCGGGAAAGATCGACGAGATGTGGTTCGCCCAATCCGACTGCGTCGCGCGCAGATTTCCGTGACCCGGCACCGAACCCGCGAGCAGATCGCGGAACGACAGGCCGGACACATCGATGTACTCGTCCTCGCGCTTGACGAAATACATCGGCACGTCGAGCGCGTAATCGACGTAGCGCTCGAAGCCCATGCCGGGCTCGAACGCGAAGGGCAGCATGCCGGCGCGCTGATTGTCGGTGTCGCGCCAGATTTCCGAGCGATACGAAAGAAAGCCATTCGGCTTGCCTTCGGTGAACGGCGAGTTCGCGAACAACACGGTGCCGACCGGCTGCAACGCGAGCGAGACGCGCAGCTTCTTCACCATGTCGGCTTCCGACGAGAAGTCGAGATTCGTCTGCACCGTGCAGGTCCGGTACATCATGTCGAGGCCGTGCGTGCCGACCTTCGGCATGTAGGCGGTCATGATCTTGTAGCGGCTCTTCGGCATCTTCGGCGTCTGCGCGAGCGTCCATTTCGGGCTCATGCCGAGACCGAGGAAGCCGATGCCGAGCGGGCGCGCGATCTCGCGCAGTTGCGCCAGATGCGCCATCAGCTCGCTCGCGGTCTGATGGATGGTCTCGACCGGCGCGCCGGAGAGCTCGAACTGGCCGCCCGGTTCGAGCGAGATCGCGCCGCCGCCGGTCACGTCGGCAAGGCCGATGATGTTGGCCCCGTCCATGATCGGCTCCCAGCCGAGCAGGTGCTGCATGCCGACCAGGAGCGAACGGATCGAGCGGCGTCCCTCGTAGGGCACCGGCCCGTGGAAATCGTCCGTGAACGCGAATTTCTCGTGCTCGGTGCCGACCCGGAACTGCGCCCTCGGCTTACACCCAGCCGAAAACCACCCGACAAGCTCGTCGCGCGATTCGATCGGCGTCAGGTCAACGACATCGCGAGCCATGAAGGGGTCCTGGCGGAAAAGGCGGCGACCTTACACAAGGCGGAAGGACAAGAGCAATGCGCCACCGCTTGCTTCCCCTCTCCCGCTTGCGGGAGAGGGTGGCTGAGCGGACGTCAGTCCGCAAAGCCGGGAGAGGGCTCTTGGTGGCATTCAACCAGGGCCCTCTCCCGCCCTCGCTTCGCTCGGGCACCCGTAGCGCGGATTGAGCGAAGCGAAATCCGGGATGGGCTGCGACAAGTGACCCCGGCTTTCGCTGCGCTCAAGCCGGGCTACAAGCTATCTTTCGCGTGGGCATCGCAAGCGCGATGCCCACGCTACGGCGCGAGCTCCCTCCCCGATACCGACCGCAGCATCGACCGCAGCGAGCCCGCGCGGCCCTTGCCGACCGCCGTCTCGAAGCCAGACTGCGCGCTCATCCAGCCCTTGCGCGCCGCCTCGATGCGCGCGCGGCCGCGCGCGGTCAATTGCAATTGCCGGCTGCGACGGTCGCGCGGGCCGACGACCGCCGTGATGAGGCCGCCGCGCTGCAGCGGCCGGATGTTGCGCCCGAGCGTGGTGCGGTCCATCACCAGCTCGGCGGCGAGCGCGTTGATCGACAAGGGACCGGCGCGGCGCAGGATCGAGAGGATCGAATACTGCGTGCTGCGCAGGCCGAACGGCGCCATGAACCGGTCGTAGAACTGCGTGACGTGGCGCGCCGCCTGGCGCACCGCGAGGCAGTGGCATTCCGTGGGTGCAACGCCGCTTCGCGTTTTCATGAGGGCATGATTCCCGGTCGCGCTGGACTTCCGCGCATATGCGCCTAATATGGACGCATATACACCTATTTTGGCGGATGGGAAAGCGCGCGATGCTGGAGAAGACGCCCCCCGCGGAGCGCGCCCCCGATGCGGCGCCCGGCACGCCGCCGATGCATCCGCGCACGCGCGCGCTGATCGCGGCGCCGATCTTGCCCACGCTGCTGCGGCTCGCCGCGCCGAACGTGGTGGTAATGCTGATCCAGTCCGCGATCGGGCTGGTGGAGACGTATTTCATCGGCAAGCTCGGCACCGAGGCGCTCGCCGGCGTCTCGCTGGTGTTTCCCGCCCTGATGCTGATGCAGATGATGTCGGCCGGCGCGATGGGCGGCGGCATTTCCTCCGCGATCGCGCGCGCGCTCGGCGCCGGACGGCGCCAGGATGCCGACGCGCTCGCCCTGCACGCGATGGTGATCGCTGTCGGCTTCGGTCTGACGTTCACGATCGCCGTGCTGCTCGGCGGCCGCTGGCTCTACTCCACGCTCGGCGGACACGGCGCGACGCTCGACGCCGCGCTCACCTACTCCAACGTCGTGTTCGCCGGCATGGTGCTGCTCTGGATCTTCAATTCACTGGCGAACGTCATCCGCGGCAGCGGCAACATGGCGACGCCCGCGCTGGTCACCAGCGTCGGCGCGCTGTTCGTCATTCCGGCGTCGCCGCTCCTGATCTTCGGCTGGGGGCCGGTGCCCGCGCTCGGCGTCGCGGGCGGCGGCGTCGCGGTTGTTATCTACTATCTGCTCGGAAGCCTCGTGCTTCTTGCCTATCTGCGCCGCGCGCGCGGCGCCGTGCGGCTGCCCTTCGCCGGCGTCGCGCTGCGCTGGCCGCTGTTCCGCGACATTCTGCGCGTCGGCATCGTGGCGGCGATCGTCACGGTCGGCACCAACGTCACGGTCGCGGTCACAACCGGCTTTGTCGGATCGTTCGGGCCGGCCGCGATCGCCGGCTACGGCACCGGATCGCGGCTCGAATATCTGCTGGTGCCGCTGGTGTTCGGCCTCGGCGGGCCGCTGGTCGCGATGGTCGGCACCAATATCGGCGCCGGGCGCCTCGACCGCGCGCTGCGCGCCGCCTGGATCGGCGCCGCGATCGCGGGCGGCATCACCGAGGCGATCGGGCTCGCCGCCGCGGCCTTCCCGCTGGCGTGGCTGACGCCGTTCGGCACCGATCCCGCGATGCTCGACGCGGGCGCGCGCTATCTGCGCATCGTCGGGCCGGTCTACGGCTTCTTCGGGGTCGGCATGGCGCTCTATTTCGCCTCGCAGGGCGCCGGGCGCCTGATGTGGCCGCTGGGCGCGGCCTTCGTACGCTTCCTCATCGCGACCGGCGGCGGCTATCTGGCGATGCGCCTGACCGGCGACATGTCATACGTGTTCGTCGCACTGAGCGCCGCGCTGGTCGCGTTCGGGCTGATCAATGTGGGCGCGGTCGCGGGCGGGGCGTGGAAGGCACGGCCGTAGGCCGGCACGGCGCCTGCGGCGCTAGCGCCCCCACAATTCCTTGCTGGCGATGCGTGCGCCCTCGGCGAGGCTTTCGAGCTTCGCCCACATGACCTGCGGATGAACGCGCTGGATCGTCTCGGCCTGAGCGAAGCCGCAGTCGGTGCCAGCGATGACATTCTCGCGGCCGATGAGCTTGGCGAAGTTGACGATGCGGTCGGCGACGAGGCGCGGGTGCTCGACGGTCGTCGTGTGATGCGTCACCACGCCGGGAATGAGAATCTTGCCCGGCGGCAGCTTGACCTTCTGCCACACCCGCCATTCGTGCTCGTGGCGGACATTCGCGGCCTCGATCGAGTAGGCGCCGGCGTTGACCTTCAGCACGAGGTCGATGATGTCCTGAAGCGCCGCGTCGGCGACGTGCGGCACATGCCAGCTCCCGAAGCAGATGTGATAGCGGATGCGGTCCTCGGGAATACCGTCGAGCGCGTGGTTGAGCGCGTCGATGCGCAGCTCCGCCCATTCGCGGTAGCGTTGCGGGCTCTCGGCGACGAGGTGGTCGTACATGTTGGCGAGCACCGCGTCGTCGACCTGCAGCACGACGCCGGCCTTGTGGATCTCAAGATATTCCTCGCGCAGCGCCGCCGCGATCGCGAACACGTAGTCGCGCTCGCTCGCGTAATGCTCGTTGCGCGCGTCGTAGCCGACGCTCGCCGGCGCGACCGCCGTGAAGAACAGCTCCTCGACCTTGGTGGCGGCTGCCGCGGCCTTGAGGTTCGCAAGGTCGCGGCGCACGCTCGCTTGGCCCTGATAGGTGATCGGGGCGACGCAGGCATGGCCGGGCGTGCCGGTGACGCCGCGCGGGAATTCGGCCGCCATGAACTCGGCGAAGCGGATGCGGTCGCGGCCGAGCCAGACCGCCGGAACGAGCACGTCCGGGCGCGGCGCGAAACCGGTCATGCGATCGAGCACGTAGTTCGCCCAGCCGGACTTGCCGAATTCGCCGTCATTGAAGACGTCGATGCCGGCCTCAGCCTGCCGAGCCACCACGTCGGCGACCGATTGACGCAGCGCGGTCTCGTGCTGCGCGTCCTTCGCATCGAGCAGCGCCTTGGGGCGGATCAGGCTGCCCACGTGGGTCGTGAGGATGCGGTCGGTGCTGCGTTTCATGTGAGGGCCGTAGCCCGGCTTGAGCAACGCGAAAGCCGGGGATTGCAATGGGTTACGGGAGGGCCCCGGGTTTCGCTGCGCTCAACCCGGGCTAGGGCTAATACGCCGCCTTGTTGGACGCGACGGTCTTGCGCAGGTCGTCCAGGATCGCCTTCGGGTCCTGCCCGATCTTGCGCACCGACGCTTCCCAGTCCGCGACGACCGGCTCGGCGGACTTGCGCCATTCGGCCAGTTGCTCCGCCGTCAGCGGATAGACCTCGTGGCCGGGGAGTGCCTTGATCTTGTCGCGCCCGCTCGATTCGAAGTCGGCCCAGGGGCTCGCGATCTTGAGCGCCCACTCGCTCGAGCAGTGCTGATCCATCACGGCCTTCTGCGCGGACGAGAGCCCGTCATACATCGACTTGTTGAGCACCCACACCTGCTCGGAGACATAGAACGGCACGTCGATGTGATACTTCGTCACCTTGTCGACGCCGAACAGCAGCACCGAGCCCCAGGGCGAACCCGCGGCGTCCGCCACGCCCTTCTCCAGCACGTCGCGCACTTCCGGCGCCGAGGCCTGCACGTTCACGGCGCCGAGAGAGCGCATCCAGCCCGCGATCACGGCATTCGGCGGTCGCACCTTCAGACCCGACATGTCGGAGGGCGTCACGACCTTCTTGCGCACGAAATGAAATGTGCCCGGATCATGCGCGAAGGCGAGGCAGTAGCGTACGTCCTTCATCTCGCCCGCGGCGTAACGGCGGTACCACGCGTCGAGCGCGGCGCTGCCGTCCTTCGAATTGGCGAAGACGAACGGGAGCTCTACGGCGGCGACAATCGGGAAGCGCCCCGGCTCGTAGCCTGGGTTGACGTGGGAGATGTCCACGATCCCGTCGCGCGCCATGTTGTAATGGTCGAACGCCTTGCCGAGCTGCTGTGACGGGAAGATCTGGATCTTGATCGATCCGTTCGAGGCCTTCTCGATCGATTCGACCCAGGCGACGGCCGCCGCATGCATCGGGTGCGCGGGCGGCACCCAGTGCGAGAACCGCAGGCTCACCGGCTTGTCCTGCGCGGCCGCGGGAGCGATCCCGATCAGGCCCGCGGCGAGCGCCGCGGCCGCCGTCAACGACAACGTCTTCATGGTGTGTCCCCCCCTGCGGCGAATGACGATAGCCGCTCGCCCACACGGCGCCAATCCGCCGCTTGCTCCGTCACCCTCTCCCCCTGTGGGAGAGGGTGGGCGATCCGAGCAAAGCGAGGATCGACCGGGTGAGGGGTTTCTATTTTCCGAACCTCTAGAACCCCTCACCCGGCTCGCTTCGCTCGCCACGCTCTCCCACAAGGGGAGAGGGTTGCACCGCCTCTCGCGATAGACCTAAGCCGCTGCCTTGCGCTTCTCCGGCGCGAAGCGATGGTAGAAGGTGTCGCCGGTGTTCGCCATGTCGATGAGCAGCTTGTTCGGCGCAAAGCGCGCGCCGTATTTCTGCGCGAGCGACTGGCACAGCGCGACGAAGGCCTTCGTACCCATCATGTCGATGTAGGAGAGCGTGCCGCCCGAATAGGGCGCGTAGCCGAAGCCGAGGATCGAGCCGACATCGGCCTCGCGCACGTCGGTGAGCACGCCTTCCTCGAAGCAGCGCGCGGTCTCCAGCGCCTGGATGGCGAGCAGGCGGTGCTTCAACTCGGCGACGTCGATCGTGTCCGGGTCAAGCTTGACCGGCTGGAGGTCGGCGAGGCCGGGCCAGAGCCGCTTCGGCCCGGACGCCGGATAGTCGTAGAAGCCCTTGGCGTTCTTGCGCCCGTAGCGGCCGCGCTTCTCGACCATCTCGTCGAGCAGCGTCTTCTGGCGCTGGTCGATCGCGTCCGCGCCGAGATCGGCTTCCGTGGCCTTGAGGATCTTCCAGGCGAGATCGACCGCCACTTCATCATTGAGCGAGAGCGGGCCGACCGGCATGCCGGCCATGCGGCCGACATTCTCGATCATCGCCGCCGGCACGCCTTCCGTCAGCATCAGGTGGCCTTCGCGGATATAGGTGCCGACCACGCGCGAGGTGTAGAAGCCGCGCGAGTCGTTGACCACGATCGGCGTCTTCTTGATGGCGCGCACATAGTCGAGCGCGACCGCGAGCGCCGGATCGGCGGTCGCCTCACCCATGATGATCTCGACCAGCATCATCTTGTCGACCGGCGAGAAGAAATGGACGCCGATGAAGTTCGCCGGGTCCTTCGACGCGGCCGCCAGCGACGTGATCGGCAAGGTCGACGTATTCGAGCCGAACACGACCTTATCGCCGATGACGGCCTGCGCCTTCGCGGTCGCCTCGGCCTTCACCTTGCGGTCCTCGAACACGGCCTCGATCACGAGGTCGACGCCCGCGAGCTTCTCGTAGTCCGGCGTCGGCGTGATGCGCGCGAGCACCGCGTCGGCGTCGGCCTGCTTGGCGCGGCCCTTCTTCACGGAATCGGCGAGCAGCTTTGCCGAATAGGCCTTGCCCTTGTCCGCCGCCTCCTGGTCGCGGTCGATCAGCACCACGTCGATGCCGGCCTGCGCCGTCACATAAGCGATGCCGGCGCCCATCAGGCCGGCGCCGAGCACGCCGATCTTCTTCAGGCTCGACGGCGCTAGGCCTTCCGGCCGCCGCGCGCCCTTGTTCAAGTCCTGCATCGAGACGAACAGCGAGCGGATCATGGCGGCTGCTTCCGGCGAGCGCACGATCTTGGCGAAATAACGCGACTCGATGCGCAGCGCGGTATCCATCGGCACCTGCAGGCCCTCGAACACGGCGCTCATGATCGCGCGGGCGGCCGGATAGTTGTCGTTGGTCTCCTTGCGATAGAGCGCGTTCGCGGCCGGCCAGGTCATCATGCCCATCTTCGACCATACCGGGCCGCCGGGCAGCTTGAAGCCGTCGACGTCCCAGGGCTGCTTGGTCTTGCCGCCGGTCTTGATCCAGGTCTTCGCGGCGGCGATGAGATTGTCGGCCGGAACGATCGCGTCGATGAGCTTCATGGTCTTGGCGCGGTCGACCGCGATCGCGTTGCCCTTCAGCAGGAACTGCAGCGCGTCGGCCGGCCCCATCATGCGCGCGATGCGCTGCGTGCCGCCGGCGCCGGGGAAGAGGCCGACCTTGATCTCGGGCAGGCCGAGGCGCGTCTTCGGATTATCCGAGGCGACGCGATGATGGCAGGCGAGCGCGAGCTCGAAGCAGCCGCCCATCGCGGTGCCGTTGAGCGCGCACACCCACGGCTTGCCGCTGGTCTCGAGCCGCCGATAGAGCAGCGATACGCGGCGGCTCTCCTCGAACACCATCTTGGCGGCTGCTTCCTCGCCCTTGGTCTTCAGCGTCTCGATATAGCCGGCGCGGCTCTTCTCCAGCATCGTGAGGTCGGCGCCGCCGCCGAAGGCGTCCTTGCCGGAGGTGACGACCGCGCCCTTGATCGCGGCGTCCGTCGCAACCTTCTCGATGATCTCGCCGAGCTCGGCGATCACCGACTGATCGATCACGTTCATCGAGCGGCCGGGCATGTCCCAGGTGACGAGCGCGATGCCGTCGCCGTCCACGTCGAGCTTGAAATTGGTCATCTTCGTTCTCCTTGGAAGTCGGCGTTCAGTACGGCTCGCCGGATGTGTGCAGGACGCGCAAGACGCCGTCGTCGCGCTCGAATTTCAGATCGCTGCCCGGATAGTGCGAGCGTTCGCTCTTCGCGCGCGTGCCGACCTCGAGCAGCAGCACGTCGCTCGTCGAGCGGTTCACGATGCAGTGGCCGTTCGGCACGTTCGCCTTCCAGCCGGCGCTGTCGCCGGCCTGGAGCGTCACCTCGCCGTCATCCTCGATCAGCACGCACTCGCCTTGCAGGACGTAGACGAACTCATCCTCCTGCTCGTGCCAGTGGCGCAATGCCGTCGCCGCGCCCGGCTCGAGCTTCGTCAGGTTCACGCCGAACTGCGTCAGTCCGGCCGCATTGCCGAGCGCGGTCTTGTGCCGGCCGGCGCAAACATGGCGGAACGGCGCCGGATAGTTCGGCGAGCCCACGCGGGCGGGGAGCTTGCTGATGTCGATCTTGGGCATTCAAACCTCTCGTCATCCTGAGGTGCCCGCGCGTAGCGCGGGCCTCGAAGGATGGGCGCGCCGTCGGTGGCCATCGCCCTTCGAGGCTCGGCCTTCGGCCGAGCACCTCAGGGTGACGGCGCCAGAGCGTCACACCCTCTCGATGATCGTCGCGGTGCCCATGCCGGCGCCGATGCAGAGCGTCACCAGCGCGGTGGACAGATTGCGCCGCTCCAACTCGTCGAGCACCGTGCCGAAGATCATCGCGCCGGTCGCGCCGAGCGGATGGCCCATCGCGATCGCGCCGCCGTTGACGTTCATCTTGTCATGGTCGACGCCGAGCGCCTGCATGTAGCGCAAGACGACCGAGGCGAAGGCTTCGTTCAGCTCGAACAGATCGATGTCGGCGAGCGTCATGCCGGCCTTCTTCAGCACCTTCTGCGTCACGTCGATCGGGCCGGTGAGCATGATCGCGGGCTCCGAGCCGATATTGGCGAAAGCCTTGATGCGCGCGCGCGCTTTCAGGCCGGTCTTCGTGCCGGACTCCTTGTTGCCGATCAGCACGGCCGCCGCGCCATCGACGATGCCGGACGAATTGCCCGCATGATGCACGTGCGTCACCGTCTCGACGTCCGGATGCGCCTGGATCGCGACCGCGTCGAAGCCGTACATCTCGCCCATCTGCACGAAGGACGGCTGCAATTGGCCGAGCGACTGCATCGTCGTGGTCGGCCGCATGTGCTCGTCCTTGGCGAGGATCGTGATGCCGTTCACGTCCTTCACCGGGATCACCGAATTCTTGAAGCGGCCCTCGTCCCACGACGCCTTGGCGCGCTTCTGGCTCTCGACCGCATAGGCGTCGACGTCGTCGCGCGAGAAGCCATACTTCGTGGCGATGAGATCGGCCGAGATGCCCTGCGGCAGGAAGTAGGTCGGCACCGCGATCGCCGGGTCCATCGGCCAGGCGCCGCCCGACGCGCCCATGCCGACGCGGCTCATCGATTCGACGCCGCCGCCGATCGTCATCTCGTGCTGGCCGGACATCACCTCGGCGGCCGCGAAGTTGATCGCGTCGAGGCCGGAGGCGCAGAAGCGGTTGATCTGCACGCCCGGCACCGTGTCGCCGTAGCCGGCGGTGAGCGCGGCCGCGCGCGCGATGTCGCCGCCCGCCTCGCCGATCGGATCGACGCAGCCCAGCACCACGTCGTCGACCAGCGTCGGATCGAGCGTGTTGCGCGCCTTGATGGCGCCGAGCGCCTGCGTGGCGAGATTGAGCGCGGTCACCTCGTGCAGCGATCCGTCGGCCTTGCCGCGGCCGCGCGGGGTGCGGACGGCGTCGTAGATGAATGCGTCGGTCATTTTATTCCTCCATTTCGGTCGTCATCCCGGGCGAGCGAAGCGAGACCCGGGATCCATAATCACCGCCCGTGGTTATGGGTCCCGGCTCGCGCCCGCTTCGCGGGCTTGGCCGGGATGACAGGTGAACTCACAAGCTCCTCGCGATCAGCAGCTTCATGATCTCGTTGGTGCCGGCATAGATGCGCTGCACGCGCGCGTCGCGGTACATGCGCGAGATCGGATATTCATCCATATAGCCATAGCCGCCGAACAATTGCAGGCAGCGGTCGACGATTTTGTTCTGCAGGTCGGTCAGCCAGTATTTGGCCATCGAGGCGGTGACCGTGTCGAGCTCGCGCCGCAAGTGGCGCTCGACGCAGTGATCGTGGAAGACGCGGCCGATGGTCGCCTCGCTCTTGCATTCGGCGAGCTCGAACTGCGTGTTCTGGAAGTCGATGATCGCCTTGCCGAACGCCTTGCGTTCCTTGACGTAGTCGATGGTCAGCCGCAGCGCGCGCTCGATCATGCCGATCGCCGCCGTGCAGACGATCAGCCGCTCCTGCGGCAGGTCGCGCATCA
>CAYZMR010000033.1:0-22506 GCA_964479515.1 uncultured Hyphomicrobiales bacterium
TTGCCTATATTTGGCCGAAGTGCGCCGCGGCTAAGGCGGCGAAGCTTGGCGGCCGGCGTGATATCAGACGCTCTGCTGCGGCCCGCGGGGGCTGGACGGGGAGCGCATGAAGCGCCACGACACCACGGCGGTACCGCGCAGGATGAAGAGTCTTTCGCGGCCGCCTATTTTGGATAGAATCATCCATCAAGCAGCCAAACAATAGTATATGTTACTCTTTGTAATCGAGATGGCGCGGCTATATAGAATGGAATTCCCCAACCTGGCGGGCCCGCCATGACGTCGCCGCTGCAGCAGAAACTCAAGATCGTTGGTCCGGTCGTAATTACGGCCAATCGACTGGGTGACGGCGCGGTCGTCTACCGCACGGCCGACGGCCATTGGAGCGCCGATCTCAAGCAGGCCGCCGTCGCGACCTCGGCGCCGGCCGCGGGTGAATTGCTGGCTGCGGCCGTCGGCGACGATATCGGCGCGGTCGGCGCCTATGTGGCGCCGGTTCATCTCGATCCCGACGGCGGCGTCAGTCCCGCGAACCTGCGCGAAATCATCCGTCATGGCGGACCGACCATCGACCTGCCGATCAGCTTTGGAATCTGAGCGATGTATCGCTACGACGAGCTCGATCGCACCTTGGTCACCGAGCGCGTCGCCGAGTTCCGCGACCAGGTCGCGCGGCGGCTCTCCGGCGCCCTGACGGAGGACGAGTTCAAGCCGCTGCGGCTGATGAACGGCGTCTACCTGCAGCTCCACGCCTATATGCTGCGGATCGCTATTCCCTACGGCACGCTGTCGTCCGAGCAGATGCGCATGCTCGCGCATGTGGCCCGGCGCTACGATCGCGGCTACGGCCATTTCACCACGCGTCAGAACCTCCAGTTCAACTGGATCAAGCTCGCCGAGCTTCCCGACGCGATGGCCGATCTCGCGCGCGCCGGCATGCATGGCATGCAGACCAGCGGCAACGTCGTGCGCAACATCACGACCGATCAGTGGGCGGGCGTCGCGCCCGACGAGATCGAGGACCCGCGCATCTTCGCCGAGATCCTGCGCCAGCACTCGACCATGCATCCGGAGTTCTCGTTCCTCCCGCGCAAGTTCAAGATTGCCGTGACGGCGGCGACGCACGATCGCGCCGCCGTGAAGGTGCACGACATCGGGCTGCGGCTGCATCGCAACGGCGCCGGCGAGGTCGGCTTCGAGGTGATCGTCGGCGGCGGGCTCGGCCGCACGCCGTTCATCGGTAAGACCATCAAGCCGTTCTTGGCCAAGCGCGACCTGTTGAGCTACGTCGAGGCGGTCATCCGCGTCTACAATCAGTACGGACGGCGCGACAATATCTACAAGGCGCGCATCAAGATCCTGGTGCATGAGCTCGGCGCGGAGGCCTTCGCGCGCGAAGTCGAAGCCGAATGGAAGGCGATCCGGGACGGCGTGCTGGCGCTCGATCCGGCGGTGATCGCCGACATCAAGGCGCGCTTCCGCTATCCGGTGTACGAAACGCTGGGAGACGATCCGCCCGCGCTTGCCGAGGCGCGGCGCAAGGACGAGCGGTTCGATCGCTGGGTCAAGAACGCCGTCGCCAATCACAAGGTGCCGGGCCATGCGATCGTGACGCTGTCGCTCAAGCCCGAGGGCGGGGCGCCCGGCGACGCGACCGCCGAACAGATGGATGCGATCGCGGACCTCGCCGACCGTTACTCGTTCGGCGAGATCAGGGTCGGGCACGAGCAGAACCTGGTGTTCCCGCATGTGACGCAGCGCGACCTGCCGGATCTGTGGCGCGCGCTCGACGCGGTCGGGGTCGCGACGCCGAATGTGGGACTCGTCTCCGACATCATCGCGTGCCCGGGGCTCGACTATTGCAGCCTCGCGAATACGCGCTCGATTCCCGTGGCGCAGGAGCTGACGCGGCGCTTCCGCGATCTTTCGCTCGCGCGCGATCTCGGGCGGCTGCACATCAACATCTCCGGCTGCATCAATGCGTGCGGCCATCATCATGTCGGCCATATCGGACTGCTCGGCGTCGAAAAGGGCGGCGAGGAGTTCTTCCAGATCACGCTCGGCGGGCAGGCGGACGAGAATGCGCAGCTCGGCACGCTGCTCGGGCCGGCGGTGCCCTATGCCGAGGTCGCCGACGTGGTCGAGGACGTGGTCGCGGCCTATGTCGAATTGCGCGAGCGGCCCGACGAGATCTTTCTCGACACCGTGAAGCGCGTCGGCGTCGAACCCTTCAAGGAGCGCGTCTATGCGGCTCGTTAAAGATGGCCGAGTGATCGAGGATCGTTTCGTGCGCGTGCTCGACGATGCGCCGGTCGCGGACGGCGTGCCGGTGCTGTTGCCGGCGGCGCGCTTCCTCGCCGACAGCACGGAGCTCTCGCTGCGCTCCGCGCCGACCGGCGTGATCTGGCCGAACAATCGTCCCGTCGCCGAACTCGCGCCTTATCTCGATCGGCTCGCGCTGGTGGCGCTGGTGTTTCCCAACTTCCGCGACGGACGCGCCTACAGCCAGGCGCGCCTCCTGCGCGAACGCTACGGTTTCCGCGGCGAACTGCGCGCGACCGGCGAGGTGCTGCGCGACCAGTTCCTGTTTCTCGTCCGCGCCGGATTCGACGCGCTCGAGGTGAAGAAGGAGCGCGACGCACAGGCCTATGCGGACGCGGTGCGGCGCTACGACGTGTTCTATCAGCCGGCCGCCGATGGCCGTCCTTCCGCGTTCCGCCGAAGGCTCAACGAAACGCCAAGCCTTCAGCCGCAGGCGGTTATCTCGAACGCTTGATGATCCGGCGCGCCGGGCGGAGGCAGCGAAGTCCGGCCGGCCGCACCGGCACGGTCGGCCTTGATATTCTGGCGCGGCTTGTGATTGAGTCCCGGGTCACGACGACCATGAGGACTTGGCGATGAAAGCATCCCTGATTGCGTCAGCACTCGCCCTCATACTCCTTGGTGCGCCGGCCTCGGCCCAGCGCATCGAGTATGGGACGGATCGTGCGGGATCCGATATCACCAACTTTTCTCTTCCACCGAACGGCAGCCCCGCGAACTGTCAGGGGGCGTGCCTGGCGAACGCGAGTTGCGTCGCGTGGACCTTTGTCCGCAGCGGCTGGCAAGGCCCGGCGCCGCGTTGCTGGCTCAAGGATCAGGTTCCGCCAGCGCAGGACAACGTCTGCTGCGTGTCCGGGATAAAGTAAGCGAACGCAAGTCTCACGTCCCGTGCAGCGCCTCCCACACGCGGCGCGGCGTCGCCGGCATGTCGATGTGGCGGATGTCGACCTTGGTGCGCAGCGCGTCGACGATCGCGTTGATGACGGCGGGCGGGGCGCCGATCGCGCCGGCCTCGCCGGCCCCCTTGATGCCGAGCGGGTTCGCCTTGCAGCGTACATTGTGGGTCGAGAACGAGAAGTTCGGCAGATTGTCGGCGCGCGGCATGGCGTAGTCCATGAACGTGCCCGACAAGAGCTGGCCCGAGTCGTCGTCGTAGACGGTCTCCTCCAGCAGCGCCTGGCCGAGCCCCTGCACGATGCCGCCATGGACCTGGCCTTCGAGCAGCAGCGGATTGATCACGGCGCCGAAGTCGTCGACGACCGTGTAGCGCGCGACCGTCGTCACGCCGCTGTCGGGATCGATCTCGACCTCCACGATGTGGCAGCCGTTCGGATAGGTCGCCGCGGACGGGTTCTGCACCTGCGTGGTATCGAGCCCCGGCGCCATGCCGGGCGGCAGTTTGGCGGGGTCGCTCGCGGCCTGCGCGACCGCGAACAGGTCGACCTGGCGGTCGGTACCGACGATGCGGAACTCGCCGTCGCCGTACTCGATGTCGACGGCCGAGGCCTCCAGCAGGTTCGCGGCGATCTGCTTGCCCTTGTCGATGATCTTGAGCGAGGCCTCGTGCAGCGCCGATCCGCCGACGGGCAGCCCGCGTGAGCCGCCGGTGAGGCCGCGCGGTGAACGGTCGCTGTCGCCATAGACCACCGTGATCTTGTCGGCATCGATGCCGAGCCGGTCGGAGACGACTTGCTTATACGAGGTCACCAGCCCGGTGCCGTATTCCTGGTTGCCCATCACGAGCTCGACGCGATCGCCCTTGAACTCGATCGACGCGGTCTCCGGGAATCCGCCGCCGCAGCGCTCGGTGTAGGTCGCCATGCCGATGCCGCGCAGCATCCCGCGCTTGTGGCTCTCGCGGCGGCGCGCCTTGAAGCCTTTCCAATCCGCCTTCTCCATCGCGAGGTCCATCACCTTCTCGAACTCGCCGGAATCGAAGGTGAGCTTGGTCGGCGACGTGTACGGGATTGCCTTTTCGGGGATCAGGTTGATGCGGCGGATCTTGTCGGGCGTCATGTCCAGGTCGCGCGCCGCGGCGTCGACCAGCCGTTCGATCAGGTACGAAGCCTCCGGCCGCCCCGCGCCGCGATAGGCGCACACCGGCACGGTGTTGGTGGTGACGCCCTTCACGTTGATGGCGATCGCGGGCGTGGTGTAGAGGCCGGCGACGAGGTCGGTCGAGCGCGTCGGCACGAATGGGCCCATCGGCGAGAGATAGGCGCCGATGTTCGCGATCAGCGAGACGCGTAGCCCCAGGAATTTGCCCTTCGCGTCCATCGCGAGCTCGGCACGCGTGAAGTGATCGCGGCCCTGGTTGTCGGAGAGAAAGCCTTCGGAGCGGTCCGACTGCCAGTGCACCGGCCGCTTGAGCTTGCTCGCCGCCCACACGACCAGCGCCTGCTCGGGATAGACGAACGCCTTCATGCCGAAGGCGCCGCCGACATTCGGCGGCGTCACGACGCGCAACTTCTCCTTCGGCATTTTGAGCACGACTTCGGCGAGCGGATCGCGCACGAAGTGCGAGCCTTGCGTGCCGGTGTAGAGCACCGGGCGATCCGTCTCCGCATCCCAGTCGCCGATCGCGTTGCGCGGCTCCATCGCGTTCGCGACGACGCGGTTGTTGACCATCTCGAGCGTGGTGACGTGTGCGGCCTTGGCGAAGGCCGCGTCGACCGCGGCGAAATCGGACGTGTCGTTGTCCCAGTCGAAGACGAGATTGCCGGGGATCGAAGAGAACAGTTGCGGTGCGCCATTCGCGAGCGCCGCGCGTGCGTCGGTCACGGCGGGCAGCGTCTCGTAGTCGATCTCGATCGCTTCGGCCGCGTCCTGCGCCTGGGGCAGCGTTTCGGCGACGACGAGCGCGACCGGTTGGCCGGCGTGCCGCACTTTCCCGATCGCCAGCACCGGCCGCGGCGTATCGTGGCGCGGGCTGCCGTCGCGGCTGTTGAGCGGCGCATGGCAGGGGACGTCACCGAGCTTGTCGGCCGCAACCTCCGCGCCGGTCAGCACCAAGAGCACGCCAGGCATTGTCCGCGCCGCCTTCGCGTCGATGTGCCGGATATTCGCGTGCGCCTGCGTCGAGCGCAGCACATAGGCCTGCGCCATGTTCGGCAGCTTGATGTCGTCGGTGTAGCGGCCCTGGCCGGTGATCAGGGTTTGATCCTCGAAACGCCTGACGGGCTGGCCGACGCCGAATTTCATCAAAAGCTCCTGCGGGATAAGTGCGGCGAGCGCCGCGCATGTCTTATAGACAATAGATAAGCCGTGACGGCGGCGGGTCCAGACCGGACGCGCGCGTGCCGCACGGTCATTCGGTGTTGACGACCTCTCCGGTCGGCGTCACGGACCATCCGGGCGGCAGCGGCTGCCCCGGTGCGAATTGAGGCGACCCCGGCGGACGTGGTGGCGTTCCGGGCGCCGCCGGCGACGGAGCGGCCGGCGCCGCAATGCCGTTCGGCGCCGGCAGGACGAGAGTCGCGGTCAGGCGATCGTTCTGCAGCGTCGCCTCGCGGCCCCTGACGGAGCGCAGCGTCCAGCCCGAGCGGCTATCCCCGGTCTTCAGCCGCACGATGTCGTTGGTCGTCTGATCGAGAAAGATCGCGATCCCGCCATTGTCTCCGACCACCGCGCCGACAAGCGTGAGCGGCGGGCGCTGCGGCTCGGCCGGCGGCGGCGCCGCAACCGGCTCGGCGCGCGGCGCGGCGGCAACGGCGGGCAGCGCCGCTGGGCGCCTGGAGGGCGAAAACAGCGGCCGCTCGCGCGTCGCCGAGAGGGAGGACAACGGGATCGCCCAGAGCGGGTTTCCGCTCAACTCGCGCGGCCGGCCGGGCGGTTGTGGCGCCGGTGGTGGGCTCAGCATGTCGACGGCCGGCGGCGTGATCGCACTCGGTGGGACATCGAGGGCGTTCGGCGGGTTCGCGCCGGACGCGCACGCGGTGCCGGCGAGGATGATCGCAAGCCCGAGACCGGTCGTGATGCGATGTCGTTTCATTTTCCGTCCCGCCATTGCCCCGCGACCGACAGCAAAACGCGCATGCGGCCCTTGTTCGACTCGGCGGCGGCCTGCGGCGCCTGCGCGACCAGCTGGTCGATGAACAAGAACGGCATGCCGGACTCGAGGTCATAGAGCAGTCGCTGCAGGCCCGCCTGCTCGACTTCGCAACTCGCGATCACGCTGATGAAGCCGCCCTTCGCCTGCGTATCCTGCAGTTCCACCTGGGTCGATAGCACATTTCCGCCGGCTCGCGTGACAGCCTCGGCCACGCGCTGTAGCAGGGCGGCACCGGCGACCGTCACGGTCTGCCCTTCGAGGAAGGGCGACCCGGTCGGCGCGATCGAGGTTGGCGCACCGGGTCCCAGCGCCGGCGCGCGGCGTCCTTCGAGTTGCGCCAGCAGGTCCTCGGCCGCGCTGACGGCCTGTTGACGGGAGATCACGTCGGTGACGCTGCTCCAGGCCGCGAACACGAGCGCGGCGACGAGCAGAGCATAGGTCAACGCCGCGACCGCCGGGTGCGCCGTCAGATAGCGATCGAGGGATGGCCCTGTCGTCATGAGGGCGGCGCCTGCAGCGGTTCGATATGCGCCTCGATATGGAAGCGTTCGCCGGGGTCCGACGGCGACCGCGTCGTCGGCGCGAAGAAGGTCGCGCGGGAAAACAACGGGTTTTGCTCCATCAGGCGGATCAGGCCGGGGGCGTCGCGCGTGATCCCGGTGACGCGCAGCTTGTCGCCTTCCACGCGCAGCTCGATCACGTAGGTGTGGTCGGGCAGGATCTGCGAGAGCGCATCGAGAACGATCACGGTCGAGGGCGACTCGTATTTGCGCCGCTCCAGCGCCAGCAATGGCGTGGCCGCGAGCTCGCCGCGGTCGCGACCGCTGCGGATCGCGGCGCGGCGTTCGGCGATGCGGCGCGCAAGCTCGTCCTGGCGCGCGCCGAGATTGGCGCCGACCATCGCGGATGCGGCAAGCGAAAGACCAGCCGCAAGCGCCGCGACGACGAGCACCGTCACGACGATGCGGCGTACGCGGTGGACGTCGAGTGCGCCGCCGACGGACTGTTCAAGCACCTTGATCGGCGCTCCCGCGGCGTCCGCGCCGGGCGGCAGGGTCGAGACCGAGACGGACCGCGCGCCGAGCGCAGTCAGCGCCTGCACGTAAGGCAGCAGCACGGCGCGCGCGGTCGCCGCGACCGTGACGACGATGCGGTCGGCGCCGGCCTGCGCGGGCGTGCTCCATCCGAAGGCCGCCTCGGCCGCGCTCCACGGCGTCAGGCGATCGATCTGCGCGCGCACCACGCCGTCGAGGAACTCGGCCGCGCGCTGCGGCAGTTCCAGCGGCCGGAACATGAACCGGGCCGGTCGCAGCACGATGTCCGCGCGCCCGCCGCGCAGCATCTTCTCGACGCCGTCGGGATGCGCTCCCACTACCTGACCATCGACGATGCGCACGCGCTCGAGCGGCCGTTCCATCGCGCCGCCGCCGGCTTTCCGGATGACGAAGCTGCCGTCCGCCTCTTCGCTGACGTCGACCGCGTTCGAGGAGGCAAATCGCCGGACGAACCCGACGACAAAAGCCACGACCGCGTCGATCCAGCGCGAAAACAGCTCTGTGATCTGGCTGATCGCCGTCATCGCGCACGCGGCCTTGGCCGTTCATCCGTCGGGTCATCGGAACTGTCGCGCCACGACAGTATGCGATAGGGCTCGGTCCCGCTGTCGAGCACGAAGATCACGATGTCCGCACTCATGCGTTGGCCGTCGTCGAACACGACGCGGGGCGTCACCCGCACCGCCTTGCTGCCCTGGATCGCGGCCAGAGCTTGGGCAGGGCCGAGCATCGCGGCCAGCCGCTGGGCATTCCGCGGTTGTGCCTCGCGCTGGGCAAGGACGGCATGCAGGATTGACGGGGTCATGCCCGGCAGCGCGGCGAGCACCTCGGGCGCGGCGTCCAGGATATTGATCTGCGGCGCGCCGCTATAGACCGTGACGAACGGCATGGCGCGGTCGACGAGCGCCTCGGGCAGGCCGGCGACGAGCGCGAGCTCGCCCGGATGCGGGAACGGCCCGCCGCGCGGCGGGTAGGCGAGGCCGGCGGTGCGATAGTTGGCGGCGGTGTCCGGCCGGTCTTGCGTCGGCGAGGTGCGCCAAGCGATCACGCTGTCGGCATAAACTTCCGCCAATCCAGGCTGCGCGCCGAGCGCGGCGAACAGTCCGGCGAGCAGTTCCTTGGGCGCCGTGTTGAGATCGACCCGCGCGTTTTCGCCGCGGAAGTCGGCAACGACGTTGGCGTCGCCGAGGCGAAAGACCAGACGACCGCTGCTCGGCGCTCCCGGCGTCGCGGCAAGTTGCGCCGCGGTGAGCTCGATGCTCGCGGAAAACAGCGCGTCCGCCTTGAGCTTGTAGTCGTGAACCGAAAACGCCGCCGCGGTGTCGATCACGTAGACGGCATAGATCGTGGCAAGCGTCGCGAGCGCGCCGAGGATCCACAACACCGCGACCACGATGAATCCGTCGCGTCCGTTCCGCTCGTCGCTGTGTGTTTCCTGTTCGCTCATGCGGGTTCTACTGCGAACGCGGGGCGTTGTCGTTGCGCCGATCGCGGTTGAGGCAATCGTTGAGAACTTCGGCGAGCACGCAGTCCGCTGGCATCTCGGCGTGGATCAGCGCGGCGGTCGATACCGACAGCAGGCGGTCGGTCGCGGCATCGCGGATTTGAATGCGGATCGCCTTCGGCAGTTCGTTCTCGCGCCGCCACGCGTTGTGCCACACGCGGTCGCGTCCCGCATATGAAAACGTGGCCCGGTAGGGCGAGCGAATGAGCACGACCGGATCGGTGAAGGTCGGCTGATCGTTCGCGGTCTCGGCCGTGATCGGCACGTAACGTGCGCGCGCCCGCACCAGCGTCGGTCCGCGATCGCCGCCCACTTCCGCGATGCGCACGAACTCCAGGCCGGAGCGGGTGTTCGGGCCGAGCGCCGAGCGTACGAAGGTGACCGACAGTTCCGTCCCGTCGAAGACCGGGAGTTGGAATTCGCGCCCGCCGGGGATGAATTCGGCCGCCGCGATATCGGCGACCAGCCGCTCGAGACCCAGTCCGACGAGATCGGTGCGCTGCACGGTATCGATGCCGCGATTCCAGTTCGGCAGCCATTGCGCCGTGACGGTGGCGAGTGCCGCAAGGATCGCGCCCATCAGGGCGGTCGCAACCAGCGCCTCGATGAGGGTGAAGCCCGCGATATGTGCCCGGCGGCGTGCATGACGGATCATTGCGCGCTCGCTCGCCGGATGCGCACGGTGTTGATCTGAACGATGCGCCCGTCCGGCGACTGGACGCGCACGACCACGGTCTGCGGCGTCCAGACGCCCGGTTTCTGCGGATCGATGAAATCGGCGAAGAACGGCAGCACGTCGACACGCCAGCGATGATCGGCGAGCTCTCCGGAAAAATTGCCGATGGTCAACTCGTCGCGATCCGGCAGTCCGGTCATGATCGCGCGCGCGGTCTCGACCAGCGCAAGTCGCGCCGGCATGGACCTCGCGCCGCGGACCGTCACGGCGATCAGCGAGCCGATCGCGGCGAGCGACACGGCGACGATCGACAGCGCGACCAGAACTTCGATCAGCGTGAAGCCTTCGATCGCGCTCCGTCTTTGCGGCGCGCTAAAGCTGGTCGAGCGGAACAATCTCGACACCTCCCGTGAGCCAGTTGACGCGAACCTGATAGCCAGCGCCCAGTCGCATCAACGCGATGACGCCGCCGCAGGACATTCCGGACGCGAAGAAGCGGATGGTCGCGCCGTCGACACGTTGATTGCAGCGCGCCGCGAGCGTCGCGTCGAACGTCACGTCGTCCGGCAGGCGGATGACGCGGCCGGTCGCGCCGGATCGGATCGAGCGCGATATCGGATCGATCTGCGTCGCGACCTGGACGTGCTGGCGGACCGCGACGTTGCGGTCGGCGCGCAGCATCGCGGCCGTCTCCACCGCGTAGGACTCGAGCCGCGTGCGCGAGGTGCCGCGCGGCAACGCCGGCACGACGATCGCGGCGAGCATCGCCACCATGGCCAGCACGCACACGACTTCGATCAGCGTGAAGCCGGCCTCGCGGCCGTTCCCGCCGTTCTGGGCGTCAACGCGTCCAGCTCGTGATGTCGGCCGCGGCGCCTGTGCCACCTTCAGTCCCATCCGAGCCGTAGGAGATGATGTCATAAGTTCCGTGCTCTCCCGGCGAGCGGTAGACATACGCGTTGCCCCAAGGATCGGCGGGAACCAGTCCGCCCTTCAGATACGGTCCGTTCCACGTCGTGGTGTTGCCGGGACGCTTCACCAGCGCGACCAGGCCTTCCGAACTCGTCGGATAGCGGCCGATGTCGAGATAGTACAGGTCGAGCGCGCTCGAGAGGCTCTCGATCTGAATCTTCGCAGCCTTGGCCTTCGACTCGCTCAGGTAGTTGAGCACGCGCGGGCCGACGAGCCCCATGATCAAGCCGATGATCGTGATCACGACGAGCAATTCGACCAGCGTGAACCCGCGTTCGCCGCGCCGCGACCGACGCGTATCGCCGCTTCGCTTCGTCAACGCACGCAACATGGACATGACGTGCCGCCTCTCACCCGACGATCTGGCTGACCGACAAGAGCGACGTCATCACCGACACAATCAGGCCGCCGACGACAATGCTGATGATGATGATCGCCGCGGGACCCGCGATTCCGACCACGCGATCGAGGCTACGCTGCAGCTTGGCCTCGTAGAACTCGGCGACGCGCGCGGCGAGCATCGGCAACTGCCCGGTCTCTTCGCCCAAGCGTAACATGCGCACCGCCATGGAGGGAAGCGCGTCGGTGTTGGCGAGCGCGTCGGAGAGCTTGCCGCCGTGGCGGACGCGCTCCACGGTCTTCACCCAGATCTCCGGATCGCCGGTCGTCCCCATCATGTCGGCCAGGATGCGCAGCGTGGTCGTGAGCGGAACCGCGCTGGCGAGCAGAACGCCGAGATTGCGGCAGAACAACGCCGTGCGGTGGAACATCAGGACCGGGCGGATGAGCGGCAGGCGCGCCAAGGTCGACATGATGGAGATGCGCACGCCGGGGCGGCGCAACAGCAGCCAGCCTGTCACGATCAGGATCCCCACCGCAGCCCCGATCAGGTCGCCATGCGCGCGCAGGAACTCGGACAACGCAATGAATGTCGCGACGCCGGGATCGAGCTTGGCGTTGAAGTCGCGCAGCACGGAGGCGAATTGCGGCAGGACGAACAAGAGGAAAAAGACCAGGACGCTCGTCGCCGCGAACAGGATGAACGCCGGGTAGCGCAGCGCGTCGGTGAGCTTGCGCCGCAAGGTCTCCGAGCGCGAGCGCTCGCTCGCGAGCACCTGGAGAATCTCATCGAGGGTTCCCGACGCTTCGCCGACGCGCACGAGCGCCACATACATCGAGGGGAACAGCCCGGGATGGCGCGCGAGCGCCTCGCCGAAGCTTTCGCCCGCCATCACGTTGCCGCGGATCGTCGCGACCGTCGGGCGCAGCCGTCCGATGTCGATGTCGGTCGACAGGAGCTCGAGCGCGTCGTCGAGCCGCGCGCCGGCCTTCAGCAGGAGCGCGAGATCGAGGGTGAACACCGTTATGTCCTCGGCGCGCGCGCGCTGGCCGAAATTGAGATTGAAATTGAAGCGGCCGCCTTCCGCGGCGGCTTCCTCCGTCACCGTATCGACCGGGACGAGACCGAGATATTCGATGCGGCGCGCGACCTCGGCGGCGGTCGGCGCCGAGATCGAGCCGCTCACCAGTTCGCCGCCCTGGGTCAGGGCCTTGTAGCGGTAACTCGGCATCGGCTCACCGCACGGTGGTCACGCGCAGCACCTCGGCCGCCGAGGTCACGCCGGCGCGGCATTTGGCGATGGCGTCATCGATCATGGTGGTCGCGCCGGCCTCGATGGCGGCCTTCTCGATCGTGCCGGAGTCGGTATCCGAGGCGATCAGGTCGCGCACCGGACCGATCATCTCGATCATCTCGAACACGCCGGTGCGCCCGCGATAACCGGTACCGCCGCAGCGTTCGCAGCCCGCGGGCTCGTGTACGGTGTCGCCGACCCCGAAGCCGAGCGCCGCATAGCGCGGGTCGGCCGCCAAGTCGGCCGCGCGCAAGGGGTGCTTGACCTTGCAGCGGTCGCACAGGATGCGCACCAGCCGCTGCGCGAGCACGGCGCGCAGCGTCGATTTGAGCAGGAAGCCCTCGACGCCGAGGTCGAGCAGGCGCGGGACCGCGGCCGCCGCCGTCTCGGTATGCAGCGTGGTCAGCACGAGGTGGCCGGTCAAGGCGGCGTGAATCGCGATATGCGCGGTCTCGGCGTCGCGCACTTCGCCGACCATGATCACGTCCGGATCCTGGCGCACGAAGGCGCGCAACGCGGTCGAGAAGGTCAGCCCGATCTGCGGCTTGATCTGCGACTGGTTGACGCCGTGGATCTCGTATTCGACCGGATCCTCGATCGTCAGGATCTTACGCGTGGTCTCATTGAGGATCGTCAGCATGGTGGCAAGCGTGGTCGTCTTGCCGCTGCCGGTCGGGCCGGTGACGACGATCATGCCGTGCGGGAGCGCGAGCAGCCGGTCGATGATCGTCTCGTCCGTTCTAGACAGGCCGAGCTTGCCGATCTCCAAGAGCCCGCGATCGCGCGGCAACAGGCGGATCACGGCGGACTCGCCGTGCTGCGTCGGCATGGTGGCGACGCGGATGTCGATATCGGAGCGCGCGACCTTGAGCCGCGCCGCGCCGTCCTGCGGCAGTCGGCGTTCCGCGATGTTGAGGCCGGCGAGGATCTTGATGCGCGAGATCAGCGCCTGCGGCAGCGCGCCGGCCGGCGTCGGCACTTGGCGCAACAAGCCGTCGACGCGCATGCGCACGACGAGGCCGGAACGGAACGGCTCGATGTGGATGTCGGTTGCGCGCAGCTCGGCGGCCTTTTCGAGCAGGTCGTTGACGGCGCGCACCACCGGCGCGCCGCTCGCCAGATCGCGCAGGCTCTCGACGTCGTCGTCCGCGCGCGCGCGGGCGGACTCGCCCGCGTCCGGCGCGTCGGCCTCGTCCTCCCCCAGCCGCTCGTTGAGGATGGTGGTGATGTCCTCGTAGGACGCGATGTCGATCTCGACCGGGCCGCCGAGCACGATCTCGGCGGCACGCGCCGCCGCGGCATCGTTCGGATCGGCGACGGCGAGGCGGCTTGCCCCCTCCGGCCCTTCGTAGGGAAACACCTGCGTCTCGCGCACGAAGCGGCGGGAGAAACGCTGCACGAGCGGGCGCGCCGCGAGGAGCTGCGGCAGGGTGACCCGCGGGAGCTGATAGAAGCGCGCGACCTCGTCGGCAAAGTCGTTGGCCGAAAGATCGGACATCGCCCACAGGTCTCGGAGCGTTTTGTCGCCGCCGCGGCTGCCGGAATTCAGCCTGGACAATAGATCGGAAGTATTCAGGCTGCGGGCCGACAAGTATTTAACGAACTCGTCTACAATAGTTGCGGCCATCGACGCATTCACTCTGCCGATTCCAGCGTTTTGATCGCGCGAAGAACAGAATTCCTACTCAAGGTAATGGTCGTTAATTATCATAAAAAAAGCAGTTATGTCAATTTGCTAAGCCGTGACTCTTCGGCTGCCCTGAGCGACACTGTAGAGGTCTGGGTGAGGCGCGGCTGATGTTCCGTGGTCGTAACGGCGTGCGAATCGTGCGCGGCGGGTTTCTCGCCGCCTCGATCGGCATTGCGGCGGTGGTCGCGGCTTGCAACGTGATGTCGGACGACGACAGCCGGCGCGGCCCGGATGTGTTCGACAAGATCCGCTCGATCGACCTCTTGCCGCGCTTCCCGCAGCAGACCGGGACCACAACCACAGGGCCGACCGAAGGCACCCGTCCGATCACCTACAACGGCACCGCGGAAGCTGTGCCGCCGGGTAGCGCGCAGCCAACCGCGAGCGGCGAGGGCTTCGAGCTCAACTTCGAGAACACGCCGGTCACGACCGTCGCGAAGGTCATCCTCGGCGACATTCTCGGGACCGGTTACACCATCGATCCGCGCGTGCAGGGAACGATCAGTCTCGCGTCGGGGCGTCCGGTGCCCAAGAGCGATCTGCTGTTCGTGCTGGAAAGCGCGCTGCGCACCAGCAATGTCGTGCTGGTGCGCGAAGCGCGCGGCTATCGGCTCGTGCCCGCCGCGGACGCCGTCGGCAGCGGAAATATCGATCTCGCCGGCCGCGCCGAGCCGGGCTTCGGCATAACGGTCGTCCCGCTGCGCTTCGTTTCCGTCACGGCGCTCTCCAAGCTGCTCGAGGGCTTCGCCGTGAAGCAGGGCGCGGTGCGCGTCGATTCCACCCGCAACCTCGTGCTGATCCAGGGCACCGGGGCGGAACGCCGCAACGTCACCGACACGGTGCTGAGCTTCGACGCGGATTGGATGCGCGGACAGTCGGTCGGCATCTATCCGGTGCGCAACAGCGCCCCCGAACCCGTGATCTCCGAGCTCGAGCGCATCATGGACGCCGGCGACGGCGGGATGAGCCAGAGCCTGATCAAGCTGCAACCGGTCGGGCGCATGAACGCCATCATGGTGGTGACGAGCAATCCGAGCCTGCTGCGCACTGCCGCGATGTGGATCAGCCGCCTCGACAAGTCCGACACGACCTCAACCGGCGTGCGCGTCTATCGGGTGCGTTACGGCGACGCCAAATTGATGGCGTCGCTGCTCAACGACATCTTCACCGGCCGCTCGGCGACGAGCGGCCTCGACACGCCGACGAACCAGATCGCGCCGGGCGCGGGCGTCGTCCAGCTTTCCACCGGCGACCGCAGCGCGCCGACGACGTCGGCCCTGAATATTCCGAGCGCGCGCACGCAGCCCGGCGGGCCCAGCAGCACGACGGGTACGCCGACCACCGGTGCGACGACGTTCGGCGACCGTTTCGCCACACCGGGACGTCCCACCACGGGATCGCCCGGCGCCCCCAGTGCGGCGGCGGTCCTGCCGAACGTCCGCATCACGGCTGATGCGATCAACAATACGCTGCTGATCTACGCCAACCAGGAAAGCTATCGCATCATCGAGCAGACGCTGCGCCAGATCGACCGGCCGCAGCTTCAGGTCGCGATCGACGCGACCATCGCCGAGATCACGCTCAACGACAATCTGAGCTACGGCGTGCAGTTCTTCCTCAAGAGCCAGGACCTCGGCGCCGGCACCGACAAGGGCTCGGGCGTGCTCAGCACGACCGCGAGCCAGATCCTGAGCCGGCCGCTGCCTGGCTTCAACTTCCTGCTCGGTCCGGAGCTCGAGCCGCGGCTGATCCTCGATGCGCTGCGCACCGTCTCCGACGTCAAGGTGCTGTCCAATCCGTCGGTCGTCGTGCTCGACAATCAGGTCGCGACGCTCCAGGTCGGCGACCAGGTGCCGATCACGACGGCGAGCGCGACCGTGCTCAGCGGCACCGGAGCGCCGGTCGTCAACACGATCGACTACCGCAACACGGGCGTGATCCTGCGCGTGGTGCCGCGCATCAATTCCAACGGCAACGTGCTGCTCGACGTCGAGCAGGAGATCTCAAGCGTCGCGCCCGGCACCGCCCCGGGCTCGCTCACGCCGACCGTGTCGCAGCGCAAGGTCAAGAGCTCGATCGCGGTGGCGAGCGGCCAGACGGTGCTGCTCGCGGGTCTCATCAGCGAGAGCCAGCAGAACACTCGTTCGGGCATTCCGTGGGTCGATCAACTGGGCGAGCTCGGCAAGCTGCTCGGCAGCACCAATAAGACGTCGACGCGCACCGAGCTGATCATCTTCATCCGGCCGCAGATCATCCGCGATGGCGTCGACGCGATGCGGGTGGCGGAAGAGCTGCGCACCAAGCTGAAGGGCAGGCTGGGGGTCGTCGAGCCGGGCAAGCGCTAGCGCGGCATGAAGCGCGCGCGTTTGCTCACCGCCGCTATCGCGCTCGCCGTGCTCACCGCCGTTATCGTCAGCATCGCCATGGTGCCGGGCCTGCGTGGCCTGCTCGGGGCCGGCCTGGCGCTGGTCGCGGCGGCGATCGCCGTCGTGGATGCACGGCGCTTCATCATACCGGACCAATTGAGCGCCGCTGGTCTTGTTCTCGCGCTCGCCAACGCTTGGGCGCTCGCGCCTGATGCGGGCGTGGAAGCCGTCGGCCTCGCGGTGTTGCGCGGCGCCGTGCTGGCGCTGTTGTTCTTCGCCTTACGCGCGATCTATCGGCGGCTGCGTGGGCGCGACGGCATCGGGCTCGGCGACGTCAAGCTTGCGGGCGTCGCCGGCGCCTGGCTCGACTGGTTGAGCATGGCGCTCGCGATCGAGGTCGCGGCGCTCGCGGCGCTCGCCTTCTTCGGGTTGTGGCATCTCGCCGGCGGCCGCACCGTCCGGGCGACCAGCCGCGTGCCGTTCGGCGTGTTCCTGGCTCCGGCGATCTGGCTCGCCTGGCTGATCGAGGCGGTGTTCCTGTCGCGGGTCTGATGCGCGCCGCTTACTCGATCACCTCGGTGGCGATCTTCTGGCCGCGCAGCGAGGCGGTCGAGCCGATCGCGAACACGAACGGGATCGACAGCACGCAGATTGCCGTCAGCAACATGAAGTCGTTCGCATAGGCCATGATGACCGCCTGCAGCGTGAGCATCTGGTCGGCGAGCGCTCGGCCGGTGTCGGTCGTCAGATCCATCCAGCGGGTGACGTCCGGCGCCTGCAAGGCGTTGTTGAACGGCGTGATGTGCTCGGCGAGCTGACTGTAGAACGTCGTCGTCATGCTGGTGAGGTTCGCGATCACGACCGAGATGCCGGCCGAGCTTGCGACGTTGCGGACCAACGTCAGCATGGCGGTGCCGTCGGTGCGGAACTGCGGCGGGAGCGACAGGAACGCAACCGTGCTGAGCGGGATGAACACGAGGCCCATGCCGAGCCCTTGGATTAGTCCGCACCACACGATCGTCCGGCCGGACGTGTCGTCGGTAAAGCCGGTCATTTCGTACATCGTCAGCGCGGTGAGGATCAGGCCGCTGAGGATCAGCCAGCGCGCTTCAACGAGGCGCAGCAGCCGGCCGATCATTGCCATGCCGATCAGGGTACCTACGCCGCGGGAGGCAAGCAGCCAACCCGCGCTCTCGATCGGATAGTTGAGCACGTTCTGGATGAACGGCGCGGAGAGCGCCATCGAGGAGAACAGCATCAGGCCCATGATCAGCATGAAGAAGCAGCCGATCAGGAAGTTGCGGTCCTTGAAGATGACAAAGCGCACGAACGGCTCGCTGGTCGTCAAGGAATGGGCGAAGAAGTAGTAGAAGCCGACGACCGAGACGACCAGCTCGGCGATGATCTCGGGCGAGCCGAACCAGCCAAGCTGTTCGCCACGGTCGAGCATGAGCTGCATGCTGCCGATGCCGGCGGCGAGTGCCAGGAAGCCGAACCAGTCGAACCGCATGTGCGCCTGTCCGCGCGCCTCGTCCATGAACGCCAGAAGCCCGACGACGGTGACGATGCCGACCGGAATGTTGACCAGGAACACCCAGTGCCAACTGTAGTTCTCGGTCAGGAATCCGCCGAGCGTCGGCCCCATGATGGGTCCGAGCATCACGCCGACGCCCCAGATGCCCATCGCCTGGCCGCGTTGCTCGATCGGATAGGCATCGAGCATCACGGCCTGCGACAGCGGCACGAGCGCGGCGCCGCACATGCCCTGCAGCAGGCGGAACGCCACGATCTGCTCGATGTTCTGTGACAGCGCGCACAGGAACGACGCGACGGTAAATCCGCTGACGCAGACGATGAACAACTTCTTGCGCCCGAAGCGATCGGACAGCCAGCCGACCGGCGCCGTCATCACCGCGGCGGCGACGATGTAGGAGGTCAGCACCCAGCTGATCTGGTCCTGCGCGGCCGAGAGGCTGCCTTGCATGTAGGGCAGCGCGACGTTGGCGATCGTGGTGTCGAGCGCCTGCATGATCGTCGCCGACATGGTGCAGATCGTCAGCAGCGCGCGCCGGGCGCTGGGGGAGAGGCCGGCGGCCGCGCCGATCATCGGTGCGGCTCGTCCGCGGCCTTGCTGGTCAAGCCGAGCAGCGCCAGCAGCGAGTTCTGTCGACCCGTATCGATCGACACCGTGACGCTCATGCCGGCGCGCAGGTCGCTCACATCCTCGCCGGGCGCGAATTCGACGCGAATGGGCACACGCTGAACGACCTTGACCCAGTTCCCGCTCGCGTTCTGCGGCGGCAGGATCGAGAATTGCGCGCCGGTGCCAGGGCTCACGGCCCCGACCACGCCCTTGAAGGTGCGGCCCGGGAAGGTGTCGACGCTGACGTCGACCGGCTGCCCGACGCGCAGATAGGTGATGTCGGTTTCCTTCGGATTGGCGTCGACCCAGGGCTTGGCGTCGTCGATCAGGCTGAACACCGGCGTTCCGGCCATGACGTAACGGCCGAGCTGGATGCTGGTCACCTGCGTGGCGATGCCGGCGATCGGCGCGCGCAGCACCGTGTGATCGAGATCGCGCTTGGCTTGGTCCAGCGCGGCACTGGCCTGCATGAAGGGCGGATACTGCTCGATCGGCAGGTCGGCCTTGCCGAGGAGCTGGTTGCGGAACGACTCTTCCTGCTGCTGGAGCTGTTCGAGCTGCGTCTTCGCGATCACGACAGAGTTGAGCGCATTGTCCATGTCCATCTGCGAGCCGGTACGATTGGCGAGCAGGGTCGTCTTGCGCTCGACGTCGCGCTGCTTCAGATCGACGGCCTCGCGCGCAAGCGCGATGCGACGCGTCGTCGAGTCGAGATTGGTCTTCAGGTTGGCGAAGTCGGTGCGCACGCCGGCAAGCCGCGCATCGGCCTGCGTGACGCTCCATTGGAACGGCTGCGAGTCGATCTCGAACAGCGCGTCACCGGCATTCACGTGCTGGCCTTCGCTGACCGTGATGCGGCTGATCTTGCCGGAGATGTCGGGCGTGATCAGCACCTTCTGCGCGCCCACATAGGCATTGTCGGTCGAAATGTAGCGGCCGGAGGCGAGATACATATAAAGCCCGCCCGCGAGCGCGATCAGCGGGATCACCACCAGCAGCACCAGCCGCAACCGCTTGCGCGAAGGGCGCGCCCGCACGGCCGCAGCCGGCGGCGGCAAGGTCGCTTCTTCCTGTTCCTGCGTTTTCCGCAGTTCGACGACTTTTTCGGCCATGACGTTCCTCAGGCGGCGGCCGCGGCTTTTTCCGCGGTCTTTTGGCTCGGCTTCTTGGCTGTGACGTTGGCTTTGCTGGTCAGGTTGCGGAGATTGTCCTTGGCGCGCGACAGTTCGGCAGTCATCCGCTCGATCGTCGCGACATCGAAGCCGTCGAGGACCGATTCCATCATCTCGGTGCCGAGTTGCGCCAGCCGGTCCATCAGCGGGCGCGCTAGCGGCAACAGATAAAGGCGCTTCACGCGGCGATCGCTTGCGTCGGCGCGCCGCTCGATCAGTCCGCTTGCGCACAGCCGGTCGACAAGCCGCGTCAGCGTGATCGGCTGGAGATCCAGCATGTCGGCCAGTTCCGACTGCTTGAGCCCCTCGTGATGCTCCAACCGCGCCAAGACGGCCCACTGGGCGCGCGTCATCCCGAACTGACGGGCGCGCTGGTCCGCAAAGGTGCGGAGTAGGCGAGCTAGGTCATTGACAAGAAAAGCGAATTCACGACGTGGGTGGCGCGGGCGCATGGTTTCTCTGGCTCGGTCGGGACCTGCTTATAATAAGCAGGCTTACGATTCCGTCAACGCGCCCTGATGCATAACTGACATCACGTCCACGGAATGCCGGTTAATCAGACCTTACCGAGCGCCTTGAGCACGACGGCCGGCGTGATCGGCATTTCGGTGATGATCTTCGCGCCGAGCGGCGCCAGCGCGTCGTTCACGGCGTTCATCACGCAGGCGGGCGCGCCCGCGGTGCCGGCCTCGCCCGCGCCCTTGGCGCCAAGCTCCGAATCCGCCGTCGGCGTCACCACATGGCCGACCTCGATGTCCGGCATCTCGGCCGCCATCGGCACCAGGTAGTCCGCCATGTTGCCGTTGAGCATCTGGCCGCGCTCGTCATAGAGGCAGTGCTCGAACAGCGCCGCGCCCAAGCCCTGCACCACGCCGCCGCGCACCTGCTCGTCGACAAGCTGCGGATTGATGACCGTGCCGCAATCCTCCACGCACCAGTGCTTCAAGAGCTTGATGAAGCCGGTGTCGGTGTCGACTTCCAGCCAGCTCGCCTGCGCGCCATTGGTGAACGCGAAGGCATAAGCACGGGGCACGTAGTGCCTTGTGGCCAACAGTTCGGCCTGGAAGCCCGGCGGCAACGTGTCGGGGCGGAAGTAGGCGATGCGCGCCACCTCATCGAGGCCGATCCGCTCGCGGCCCGTGTCGGCATCGACGACGATGCCGTTGCGGATATCGAGCGCCTTGGCATCGGCCTGCAGGATCGAGGCCGCGACCGCCACGACATTCGCCCGCAGCGCCTTGCCGGCCTGCCAGGCGGCCTCGCCGCCGATGCCGGCCGCGCGCGACGCCCAGGTGCCGCCGCCATAGGGCGTGTTGTCGGTGTCGCCGGTGACGACGCGCACGCGCTCGATCGGAATGCCGAACGAGGACGCGGCGACCTGTGCGATGACCGACTCGGCACCCTGACCCTGCTCGGTGACGCCTGAATGCACCGAGAGATTGCCCTGCGCGTCGAGCTTCATCGTGGCGCCGTCCTGCGCGGAGATTTTCGCGCCGCCGACGCCGTAGAACGCGGCGCTCGGGTTCGTCACCTCGATGAACGACGCAAAGCCGATGCCCCGATAAATGCCCTGTTGGCGCAGCCGCGCCTGCTCGGCGCGCAGGCCGGCGTAGTTCATCAGCGCGTCGATGTGCGCGAGCGTCTCGTGGTGCGAGAGCTTCTCGAACTTGATGCCGGAGGCGCCGGTCGCCGGATAGGCGTCGTCGGGAATGAGATTGCGCCGCCTGATCTCCAGCGGGTCCATGCCGATCTTCGCGGCCGCAAGGTCGACCAGCCCCTCGGTGACGGCGGTTGCGATCGGGTGGCCGACCGCGCGGTACTGGCACATCACGTTCTTGTTCTGGAACACGACGCGCGCGCGGGCGCGATAGTTCGGACAGGTGTAGGGCCCGCCGGTCAGGTTCACGACCTGATTAGCCTCGATGCCGGACGTGCGCGGATAAACCGAATACGGCCCAATGCCGGTGAGATCGTCGATCTCGAACGCCGTGATCGTACCGTCGCGCTTCACGCCGATCTTGCCGGTGACGCGATGGTCGCGCGCGTGAATGTCGGTGACGAAGCTTTCCAGCCGGTCCGCCACGAACTTCACCGGCCGGCGCAACAGCTTGGAGAGCGCGACCACCGCCATCTCGTCCGCATAGGTGTGCACCTTGATGCCGAACGAGCCGCCGACGTCCTTGGTGATGACGCGCACCTGCTGCTCTTCGAGGCCGAGGTGCTTGGCAAACAGGTTCTGCATCATGTGCGGTGCCTGCGTGCCTTGATAGACGGTGAGACGCTGCTCGCCCGGATTCCAGTCAGCGACGATCGCGCGCGGCTCATTGGTGACGCCGGTGTGGCGGCCGAACCGGAACGTCGCCTCGACGACTTCGTCCGCATCCGTGAAGCCTTTGTCCGGCTCGCCCGCCTCGTGCTTGCGCTCGAAGGTCAGATTGTCACCGAGCTCCGGATGGATCACGGGGGTCGCGGCATCGAGCGCCGTCTCGGCATCCGTGACGGCGGGCAGCACCTCGTACGTCACCTCGACCAGCTCGCAGGCGTCCTCGGCCTGCGCACGGGTCTTCGCGACGACCGCGCAGACCGCTTCGCCCTGCCAGCAGGCGCGATCGACCGCGATCGCATGCTGCGGCGCCGACTTGATGCCCTTGAGATGCGTCAGCACGCCGACCCAGGGCGTGATGACTTTTGAGAGTTCCGTGCCGGTGACGACCGCGATCACGCCCAGCGCCTGTTTCGCCGCTGCCGCATCGATCGCGACGATGCGCGCATGCGCGTGCGGCGAGCGTACATAGGCGACATGCGCCATGCGCGGCAGGGTCACGTCGCTGACATATTGCCCACGCCCTTCGGTGAGGCGCGTGAGATTCGGCCGCGGCACCGAGCGGCCGATATAGGAGTTCGGCCGGTCGAGCGCGGTC
>CAYZMR010000034.1:0-22403 GCA_964479515.1 uncultured Hyphomicrobiales bacterium
CTGACGATCGCGAAATTCCGCGGCTTGAGAAAATTGTGGGCGCGCGTGGAGCAGGTTTGCGGGCTTACGCCTGAGCCGACCTATGTGGCGGCCGAAACCGCGTGGCGCATGATGACGCGACGCGACCCGTACGTGAACATGCTGCGCGCGACCGTCGCGGTCGCGGCGGCAGGCTTCGGCGGCGCGGACGCGATCACGGTGTTGCCATTCACGGCCGCCATCGGTCTCGCCGACCGCTTCGCGCGCCGCATCGCGCGCAACACGCAACTCATTCTCCTGGAGGAGTCGCATCTCGCCAAGGTCGCCGATCCGGCGGCGGGCTCGGGCGGGGTCGAGGACCTGACGCGCAAGCTATGTGAGGCCGCGTGGTTGCTGTTCCAGGAGATCGAGGCCGCGGGCGGTGCGGTCGCGGCGCTCGAAACCGGCCTGATCCAGGGCAAGATCGCCGCCACGCGCGCCGAGCGCGAAAAGAACGTCGCGCGGCGCAAGGATGCGCTCACCGGCACGAGCGAATTTCCCGACATTCACGAGGCGGCCGTGCATGTGCTGGATGTGGCGCCCGTTGCTTCATCCCGCCCGCCGGCCTCCATACCCTCCCCCGCACTGCCCGTGATCCGCCTCGCCGAACCGTACGAGCAACTGCGCGACGCGTCCGATCGCGCGCTTGCGGCGAGCGGGGCGCGGCCGAGCGTGTTCCTCGCCAATCTCGGAAAGCTCGCCGACTTCACGGCGCGCACGTTGTTCGCCCGGAATTTCTTCGAGGCCGGCGGGATCGAGGCCGTGACCAATGACGGCTTTGCGAGCCGCGACGATATGGTCGCCGCTTACGAGACCTCCGGCGCGAAACTCGTATGCCTGTGCTCGTCCGACAAGGTCTATGCGGCGGAAGCTGCCGACGCCGCGCGGGCACTGACGACGGCCGGCGCGACGCATATCTATCTGGCGGGCCGGCCTGGGGAGCTGGAGCCGGCGCTCAAGGCCGCCGGCGTGCAGGATTTCGTCTACGTCGGCTGCGACGTGGTGGCGACGCTGCGTGCCGCGCATGCTAGTATCGGGCTCGATCGTCATGGATGAAACGACATGACCATTCCGAACTTCGCCGGCATTGCGTTCGATGATGCGGCTGCGGCGCCCGCCGCCTCCGGTACGGCCGCGCCCTGGCTCACGCCCGAAGGCATTCCGGTGAAGCCGGCCTACGGACCGGACGATCTTGCGGGCCTTGATTTCCTCGACACCTATCCGGGCATTGCGCCCTATCTGCGCGGCCCCTACCCCACCATGTACGTCACGCAGCCCTGGACCGTGCGCCAATATGCCGGGTTCTCGACCGCGGAGGACTCAAACGCCTTCTATCGCCGCAACCTCGCGGCCGGGCAGAAGGGCCTCTCGGTCGCCTTCGATCTTGCGACCCATCGCGGCTACGACTCCGACCACGTGCGCGTCTCGGGCGACGTCGGCATGGCGGGCGTCGCGATCGATTCGATCTACGACATGCGCACGCTGTTCTCCGGCATCCCGCTCGACCAGATGAGCGTGTCGATGACGATGAACGGCGCGGTGCTGCCGATCCTCGCGCTCTACATCGTGGCGGCCGAGGAACAGGGCGTGCCGCCGGAAAAGCTCTCCGGCACGATCCAGAACGACATCCTCAAAGAATTCATGGTGCGCAACACCTACATCTATCCGCCCACCCCCTCGATGCGCATCATCTCGGACATCTTCGCGTTCGCCTCCCAGCGCATGCCGAAGTTCAACTCGATCTCGATCTCCGGCTATCACATGCAGGAGGCGGGCGCGACGCAGGACCTCGAGCTCGCCTACACGCTCGCCGACGGCGTCGAATATGTGCGCGCCGGTCAGAAGGCCGGGCTGACCATCGATCGTTTTGCGCCGCGCCTGTCGTTCTTCTGGGCGATCGGCATGAACTTCTTCATGGAGGTCGCCAAGCTTCGCGCCGCGCGCATGATCTGGGCGAAGCTGATGAAGCAGGAGGGCGCCAAGGACGCGCGCTCGCTCTCGCTGCGCACGCATTCGCAGACCTCCGGCTGGTCCCTGACGGCGCAGGACGTCTACAACAACGTCGTGCGCACCGCGATCGAGGCGATGGCGGCGACGCAGGGCCACACCCAGTCGCTGCACACCAACGCGCTCGACGAGGCGCTGGCGCTGCCGTCGGATTTCTCCGCGCGCATCGCCCGCAACACGCAGCTCTTCCTGCAGCAGGAGAGCGGCACGACGCGCATCGCCGACCCTTGGGGCGGCTCATTCTATGTCGAGCGATTGACCGCCGAACTGGCCCGGAAGGCTTGGGACCACATCCAGGAGGTCGAAGAGCTCGGCGGCATGGCGAAGGCGATCGATGCCGGCATTCCGAAGCTGCGCATCGAAGAGGCCGCCGCCAAGGCGCAGGCGCGCATCGATTCCAAGACGCAGTCGGTGATCGGCGTCAACAAGTACAAGCCGACCGACGAGAAGCCGATCAACGTGCTCAAGGTCGACAATTCCGCCGTGCGGACGCTGCAACTCGACAAGCTCGCGCGGCTCAAAGCCGAGCGCGATCCGGCCGCGGTCGAGGAAGCGCTCGCCGCGCTCACCCGCGCCGCCGATCGCGGCAACGGCAACCTGCTCGCGCTCGCGGTCGATGCGGCGCGCGCCAAGGCGACGGTCGGCGAAATCTCGGCCGCGCTGGAGCAGGTCTATGGCCGCCACCGCGCCGAGATCAAGGCGCTGTCGGGCGTCTACAAGCGGGAGGTCGGCATGAACGAGGCCGTCACGCGCGTGCAGGAGCTGGTCACGCAGTTCGAGCACGACGAAGGCCGTCGCCCGCGCATCCTCGTCGCCAAGATCGGCCAGGACGGCCACGACCGCGGACAGAAGGTGATCGCGTCGGCTTTCGCGGACCTAGGCTTCGACGTCGACATCGGCCCGTTGTTCGCGACACCCGCCGAAGCCGCGCGCCAGGCGGTCGAGAACGACGTGCATGTGATCGGCGTGTCGTCGCTCGCCGCCGGGCACCTGACCCTGGTGCCCGAGGTGAAAGCCGAACTCGCGAAACAGGGCCGCGAGGACATCATGATCGTGGTCGGCGGCGTCGTTCCGCCGCAGGACTACGAGGCGCTGAAGAAGGCCGGCGCCGAGGCGATCTTCCCTCCCGGCACCGTGATCGCGGAAGCCGCCGAGGAGCTGGTCCAGTCGCTCAACCGGCGGCTGGGACACGAGCGGGCTGCGGCGGAGTAGTCAAGCGGTCTCGCTCAGCTTGATCGAGAAACCCGGCAGCGCCGGCGTCGCGAGCGCGTCTTCGGGCGACATTCATGGCGGTGTCCATCACTCGATCGTCCATAATTCTATCATAAATCTCTGTTCGATACGACCGGCCCCGCCCCGACCTGAAGGTCCCCTTCCTCATGCGAACCGATCTGCCCCGTCTCGCGATGCGTCTTGGCGTCGCGTTCATGTCGTATGTGCTGCTCACGGCCACCGCATCCGCGGCGCCGGCCGAGCCGAAGCCCGTTATCTCTAGCAACACCAAGAGCGCCGACATCAGCGTCACGATCGACCCGGCGCTCAAGGCCGCGCCCAGCCTTTACGAGAATCTGCTCGCCGAGGCGCAGCGGCAGGTCGCCAAAGTCCGCGCCGAGGCCGACAAGGCCCTGCGCGCCCACGACTTCCCGTTCAAGATCGGCGGAAAGTATGAGTTCTCCCGCAGCTACACGCAGCGCTCGTCGATCGGCCGCTATGTCAGCATCGTGCGCGATGACGGCTCGTTCCAGGGCGGCGCGCACCCGAACCAGAACATCGATACGATCCTGTGGGACAAGGACGCCAAGAAGCAGATCAGCATCCGCGGGTTCTTCAAGGAGACGGCCGACAAGGGTCCGACCATGACGGCGATGGCAAAGCTCGTGCGCGCCGCGGTCAATGCCGAGAAGAAAAAGCGCGACCGACCGGTCGGGGACAACCCGGACACCGACGAGTGGCTCAAGGACATCACGCCGAGCCTTCTGAAGCTCGGCCCGGTGACGCTCGCGCCGTCGACCGAGCCGAGCAAGAGCTCCGGCCTTACCTTCCACTATTCGCCCTACGCGGTCGGGCCTTATGCCGAGGGCTCGCTCACGACCTTCGTGCCGTGGACCGCGTTCAAGGACTACTTGTCGCCGGAGGGCGCGGCCTTGTTCGGCGGCACGCGCCCCGAGGGCGATGACGCCAGCGACGATTAAGCCGCCGTTCGAAACAGAAACCGCGTAGCGCACGCAGGCCGCCATGGTTACGTTGCAATGCCTGCGTAGCGTCGGCGACCGATCCGGGAGGCACGTCGTGTCGTCATTTTCGCGCTGCTTCGTCCTGTTGCTGGGCCTCGCCCTTGCGGGCTGCGTGACCTCCAAGGCCCCATTGCTCGGCGCCGACAGCCGGGTGCTGCCGTTCCTGCCCGGGACGAACTTCGAGACCTACGAACGCGACGACGCGCGCGCACCCTGGAAGAAGAACGCCGCCCACGCGACGTTCACGGCCGATCGGTCCCTCGTGGTCCGGGAGCTCGACAAGGCCGGCAAACCGAAGGACGCCGCGACCTACACATTCCATCCCCTCAGCCCCGGAGTTTTCTTGGTCCAGGCGCGGTTCAAGCCCGACGACCCCTATGCCTACGGCGTGCTCGAAGTGCGCAACGGCGAGGGCGTGGTGACGGGCCTGAACTGCAAATCCGTCGATCAAGCGGCGTTCCGCCGTGACGGCGGAACGATTACCAACGATTTCTGCGAGCTCGATGCCGCGCCCGATCCGCTGGCGCTGCTGCGCAAGATCGCCGCCAGCCCAGGCGGCCCTCAGGCCCGCTACGTTCCCGTCGCCAAGTAGCCGGACGCCTCACTCATTTCGCCCGCTTCGTCGCCACTCTTGCCATTTTCCGCCGCTATCACGACACATCGTCCGTGCGCGACGAATTGCGAATCGGGAGATCGTTCATGCAACGCCTCGCTGCCTGCCTCGCCATCGCGGCGAGCCTTCTGCTCGCCGGATGTTTTGGCTCGCAGCAGCCTATGTTTCCGCTCTCGAGCGCCGTGCCGGCGCTGGGGCCCGGCGAGCGCTTCGAGACGTTCGAGCGCGTCGACGGCCAGGATAAGCCGGCGGGCCAAGTAACGGTACGCCCGCGCGGCGATGGCGCCTATGATTTCATCAGCCCCAATGGCGCCTCGAATCCGGTCTCGTTCCATCCGATTGCGGGCGGGCTGTACGTCGCCCAGATCAAGCTCGAAGGCGACTCCGGCTACCTCTATACGCTGCTCAGCATCACGGGCGACGAAGCATTGATCGTGCCGGCCGAATGCGAGAAGCAGGATCAGGCCAAGATGACCGCGCTCGGCGTCGACATTCGCGGCCGGCTCGAATGCCGCATCGACAAGGTCGCCGACCCGGCGGCGTTCTTCGCCAGTCTCACGAAGAGCGAGCCGGTCTCGAAGATGGTCAGGGTGAAGTAAGAGCCGTCATCCCGGGCGAGCGAAACGAGACCCGGGATCCATCAAGAGCAAGATTGCAGAACGACGATAGGCGATGGTTCATGGGTCCCGGATAGCCGCCTGCGGCGGCTTCCGGGATGACACCCGGCCTCAGTTCAGCCGCCCCTCGATCAAGGTCTTCTTCTCCTTGTCGAGCACCGCGCGCACGTGACGCATCAC
The DNA here is from genome assembly GCA_964479515.1 of uncultured Hyphomicrobiales bacterium. Taxonomy (GTDB): domain Bacteria; phylum Pseudomonadota; class Alphaproteobacteria; order Rhizobiales; family Xanthobacteraceae; genus PALSA-894. The sequence continues at coordinate 5,670 of CAYZMR010000034.1, forward strand.
GTGGTCGGCGACGATTGCGTGCGCTTCGGCGGTCGGGTGGAACGCACCGGAGTAAAGCGCCGCATAGGCCGGCTGCAGGATGTCGAATGGCGAGATGCCCTCGCGATGGGTGTTGGCGGTGAGGAACGCGTCGTTCGGATTGTGGATCAGCCGCCAGCGGTGCGCGTAGGGGAGCGCCGCGGCCGGCGAGTAGGGCTCGAAATCGTCACTGGTCTTCGAGCGCCGCGGCATCTTCATGACGACCTGATCGGCGAGCACGCGCGTCGGATCGCGCGCGCAGATGCCGCGCTTGGTGAAGTCCGCGATATGTTCGGTGATGAAGCGGAAACCGGTGCCGGTGCCGGTCGCAAGCCCCGCCGGGCAATCGTGCCGGTTCTTGGTCGAGGCCATGCATTCAAGCCGCTTCTGCAGATCGGCCGCGACGTCGGAGACCTCTTGCAGCCGCGCCTTGTTGATCTTCAAGGTCGGCACCACGTCCATTCCGATGGTCGGCAGCGCGCCGCAATAGCTGCCAACCTCGTCGTATTGGATCGGCTCGTAGGCGTTCTGGAGCACGTGCGTCGGATCGACGCCGAAGCCGTCGACCAGCGCGTCGCGCACCGCCTTGATTCGCTTGTCGAGCACGGCGAGATAGGCGCGCGACACCTCGGGTCCGAAGCGGATCTCGCTCCCGATCAGGCTCGCGATCGGCGCGAGGTCGCGCGCGCTCTCGGTCGAGGCATACATCGCGAGCGCGCCGAAGCCGACGTCGTTGCCGCCGATCGACAACAGCACGAGATCGATCGGCCGTTTGCGGTTCTCCGCCGCGCACCATTGCTTCGACACGGTCTGCAGCGAGATGCCGGTGTTTCCGGTCTTATACATCGGCAGCGCGTAGCTTGCGCCGAGCGTGCGGCCCTTGGCGCCGCCGCGGCAGATCAGGTCGGCGAGCTGGTCGAGCTGCGGCGCGACCTTGGCGCCGCCCGGCTCGCTGGTGCGCTCGCGCGCGTCGTATTCGACGAACAGGTTGGCCACCTCCGCGCCCGAGCACGCGAGGCTGACCATGGTCACGGCGCGATGGCGGTCCTCCAGCGTCATTTCGAGCCCGACGCGGAACGGATAGCCATATTGCGAGCGATGGCAGTCGGCCGAGAGCCACTGCGCGCCGCGCTTCTCGAACGCGGCCAGGAATTCGCGCGAGGATGCACGATAGATAAGACCCTTCTCCTCGTCCTCCATCTTGCGGCGCGGCAGGCTCTTCGGATCGAACTGATCGTCGGTGGAGGCAAGGCCGAAGGTGTTCGCCGCAGGGGTCTTGGCCTGCGCGGTCTGGTCTTCGCGCGCGTTCGCCATCACCGGGTCATAGATCATCTCGCGCGTCGCGCTGAACGTCACCGGGCGATCCGGGTTGCTCTCCCCCGACATGAACGAGTCGCCCATCGCGACGACAAGCACGTCCTCCACGATCACGTTGGGCTCGGACAATTCGGTCCCGTTCGGCAGCTTCACCTTGACGGCGACGCCGGACAGCTTGGCGTCGCGCGAATAGGGCACGCGCTTGATGACGAACTTGTCCTTGCACGGCTGCGTCTTGCTCTCGCCCTTGCCGGCGCCGGCGCGCGGCAGCCAACTCCAGGCGCAGTCGCCAGTGCCGGCGTCCGCGAGGCGCTCCGCCGACAACGCGACGTCGACCGTGTGCGCGTCGGGCAGGATGTAGTCTTCCTTCGCGCTACCCCAGGAATATTGCCGCTCGCAGGTGACCGGATAGCGGAACGGCCGCGAATTCCGCTCGTAGCAGACCTGGTCGAGCGTCTGCGCGGCCCAGCCAAGGCGCGAGTGCTCATAGCCCTTGCGCGCCGTGCGCGCGCACTTGTCGGGCGTCGACTTGTCGGCGCAGTCGGGATCGTTCAGGCCGCGCTCGGTACGCCAGACAATGTTCGCCGGCAGCGGAGCGTCCGTCTTGCCGCGCGCGGCCTCGAACGCCTTCTCCTGCGCGGCGAACGCGGCCGGCTTCTTGAAGAAGCGGAACGGGTTCTCGACCTCCCAGGTAAGGTCGGCGGCTTTGACGGGACTGACGAAGGGGGCCAGCAGGCAGATGGACAAAAAGGTCGTGGTCGTCGCGAGCGATATACGCATGCGAACTTCTCCCGCACCTTCCACCCACGGCCATCATAGCCGCATTCATGGCGAAGGGGAGGCCAAAAATTGGCAGACTGTTAACTAAGCTTAACGGCGGGCGCGACTCTCGCGCAAGTCTTTGAATTTATAGCGTTAAATGTGACAACTCACGCGGCTGGCGCGCCGCGGCGCCTAGCTTTGGCGGGCACGCGATCGCGTGCGAGCAGATTGTCGGTCCCGACCTTCACGACACACACGAATCCCTCGGGTCGAAAATCAGCCGCGACATCGCCGTCGAGCGAGGCGCCGATCCGTTCGAACACGATCTGGCCAAAGCCCTTGCTCGTTGGCGGCTTGACCTCGGGGCCGCCCTTTTCCTCCCAGGTCAGCCGGACGCCCTCGGCGCTACCGGCCCAGTCGATCGCGACCCGGCCGGGCTCGGCCGACAAGGCGCCATGCTTGGTCGCGTTGGTGGCGAGCTCGTGCAGAATCAGCCCGAGCGACTGCATCGCCGGCGGCTTGAGATAGACCTCCGGCCCGCGCACGGCGAACCGGCCGCCGTCGATCCCGCCGAACGGCGCGAGCTGGACGCGCAGCAATTCCTCCAAGGTCGCGCCCTGCCATTCGTGCTGCACCAGCAGGTCATGGCAATGGGCGAGCGCCTGGACGCAGCCCTGGAACCGCGCCTCGAAGTCCTCGATGCCGTCGGAGCGGCGCGCGATCATGTGCGACAGCCCCAGGACTACCGCGAGCAGGTTCTTGGTCCGATGCGACAGCTCGCGCAGCGTGAACGCGAGATGCTCTTCGTATTCACGGTTCTCGGTCATGTCGCGGTGCACCGCCGCGACACCGACGACACGGCCCTCGGGATCGAAGATCGGCGAGCCGCTGATCCCGACCGGGATCAAGCGCCCGTCCTTGTGGCGACGGACCGTCTCCATCATGACGGCCTCGCCATGCATCGTGCGTGCGAAAAGCTGGCCGAACTCCGCGAGGCGCTCCTGCTCGTGGATGATCGACAGCGGCTGCCCGATAGCCTCTGCGGCGGAATAGCCGTAGAGCCGCTCGGCCCCGGGATTCCAGGTCCTGATGATCCGGTTTGGATCGATCGAGAAGATCGCATCGTTGGAAGACAGCACCGTCGAGGCGTGCAGCGCGTTTGCTTCCTCGCCGTGCTTGCGATCGGTGATGTCGATGACGAGCCCGATGCTGCGCGTCGCGCGCCGCCCCTGCGGCCCCTCCTGGAAGAAGGTCCTACCGCGCAGCAGGATCCAACCGCTCGATCCGTCGAAGCGCGTGATGCGGTGCTCGTCCTCGTAGTCGCCGCCGCTGTCCGGGGCGAGCGAGGCGTTGAGCTTTGCACGGAACGCCGCGCGCATCTCGTCCGGGATGATGCGCTCGAGCAGGTCGACGTCGGTGTTGATGTCGGCTTCGGCAGGAACGCGCAGGATGGCGCGAAGCTCGGGCGACCAGTAGCGCCGGCGCGCGAGCCAGTCGATCTCGTACATGCCAAGCCCGGTCGCGCGGCGCACCAGGCGCAGGCGCTCCTCGGAGTCACGCAAGGCCTCCTGGGTCGAGAGCTGCGTGGGACGTAGGTCACCGCGGCCGCCGAAAGAGGGCAGCCGACGCAATAGCTTCGCGAGGTGCCCGGACCAGCTCATCGCGCCCACCGATTCGGAACAAAACGCGGAACCGGAGGATTGGTTCCGCGGAACGCGTCTCGATCTTGAACGCGTGTCGATCTTGAAGAAGACTATGTCATTGCAGCGATTTGGCGGCAGCAGGTTCGCGCGAATTGTCGTTCGATCTCGTCCATCAAGGGATGTGTCAGCTTCGCGGCGCGCAGCGCGGGAATGAGCGGTCGACCGGTCAATGCGAGCGCGAAATGGTCTAGATTGGCGTCCGACTCTTGATCCGGATCGCCATGGCCCCCTCCCCTATCGACATCACAACCCTGGCCCGCCGGCTGCGCGGCGGCGACCGCGCCAGCCTCGCGCGCGCAATCACGCTGATCGAGAGCAAGCGCGGCGATCACCAGCAATCGGCGCATCGCCTGGTGCAGGAATTGATCGGGCAGACCGGCAAGGCGGTGCGCGTCGGGATCACGGGCTCGCCCGGCGTCGGCAAATCGACCACGATCGATGCGCTCGGCACCTATCTCACCAGCGAGGGCCACCGGGTCGCGGTGCTCGCCGTCGACCCGTCGTCCACCCGCACCGGCGGCTCGATCCTCGGCGATAAGACCCGCATGGCGCGGCTCGCGAATGACGCCAACGCCTTCATCCGCCCCTCGCCCGCCGCCGGCACGCTCGGCGGCGTCGCGGCGAAAACGCGCGAGACCATGCTGGCTTGCGAGGCGGCGGGCTTCGACGTGATCCTGGTGGAGACGGTCGGCATCGGCCAATCCGAGACCGCGGTCGCCGACATGACCGACTTCTTCCTCGTTCTGATGCTGCCCGGCGCGGGCGACGAACTGCAAGGCATCAAGAAGGGCGTGGTCGAGCTCGCCGACATGATCGCGGTGAATAAAGCCGACGGCGACAATGTCAGGCGCGCCAAGGCCGCGGCCGGAGAATATCGCGCCGCGCTGCATATCCTGACGCCGCGTTCGATGAACTGGACGCCGCCGGTCGCGACCTATTCGGCGCTGACCGGCGACGGCATCGCCTCGCTCTGGCAGACCGTGCTCGATCACCGCGCGAAGCTTTCCGAGACCGGCGAGTTTTCGGCACGACGGCGCGAGCAGCAGGTCAAGTGGATGTGGGCGTTGCTCGAAGACCGCTTTCACCTACGGCTGAAGACCGACGCCAAGCTGCGCTCGCGCCTGCCGGCGATCGAGAAGTCCGTGGCGGACGGAGCGCTTTCGCCCGCGCTCGCCGTCGAGGAGATCGCGCAGGCGCTCGGGGTGTGACGTGAAGGTCCTCATCACCGGATTCGGTCCCTTTCCCGGCGCGCCGTTCAATCCGAGCGGACCGCTGGCGCTCGCGCTCGCAAAGCTGCGGCGCCCGACGTTCACCGGCGTCCGCCGCGTCGCGCATGTGTTCGAGACGAGCTACGCTGCGGTCGACCGCGATCTCCCCAAGCTGCTCGCGCGCCACAGGCCCGACATCGTGCTGATGTTTGGGCTTGCGGCACGCACGCCGTTCGTGCGCATCGAGACGCGCGCGCGCAATGCGGTCTCGGTCCTCTCCCCCGACGTCGAAGGACGAACCTTGCGCCGGCACGAGATCGCGCCGGGCGGCGCAATGTCGCTGCGTGGACGCGCGCCGTTCAGGCGCCTCGCCGCGGCCTCGCGTTCAGTCCGCGTGCCGTGCCGACTCTCCGGCGATGCCGGTGGTTATCTGTGCAACTACGTCTACTGGCGTGCGCTGGCAGCGTCCCGTTCCGGCACGCTGACGCAATTCGTCCACATCCCATCCAGCCGTCGCATCGGCCACGCCGATCTCGTCCGCGCCGGCGAGGCGATCCTTCGCGCGCTTCTCGCCGCGCGCCGCCGTTAACCTCGAACCGCCGTCCCATCGTGAGACAGGCACCGCGGCGCGCTTCTTGAACCATGCGTTCCTTGAATCCCAGAGGAACGCCATGACCATCGACCGCCGCTTCTTTCTCGCCGCCACGACCGCGACCGGCGCCTGGACTGCGACCGAGGCTGTTGCGGCACCGGCCGCTCCGGCGACGGTTCCGATCTCGGGGCTCGGCGTCGATGCGTTTCACCTTGGCGTGCGCGCGAGCAGCCCGGACGACCAGACCGAGGCACTGCAGCGCGCGATCGACCGCACCGCGGGTGCGCGGCTGCCGCTCGTGCTCTCGCCCGGTGTCTACCGGGCGCGCGGGCTGACGCTGCCGACAGGCGCGCGGCTGATCGGCGTGCCGGGCGCGACGCGCATCGTCGCGACCGACAACGTGCCGCTGATCACGAGCCGCGGCGCGGACTACGTCGCGCTGACCGGCATCATTCTCGACGGGACCGGCAAGACCTTGCCCGAGAACAGCGGCCTCGTGCAGCTCGCGGCCGGCCGCGGCGTCACGATGCGCGATTGCGAGATCGTCGGAGCCGGGCGCAACGCCCTCGTGCTCGAAGCGATCGAGGGCGAGATCGCCAACAACGTCATTACCAACAGCGCCGAGGCTGCGATTTTCTCGCTCGACGCGCGCGGCCTCGTGATCGCACGCAACACGATCCGCGGCGCCGGCAATAACGGCATCTTGGTCTGGCGCTCGCAGGCCGGCGATGACGGCACGCGCGTCATCGACAACCACATCGAGGAGATCAGCGCGCGCTCCGGCGGATCGGGGCAGAACGGCAACGCCATCAACGTGTTCCGCGCCGGCAACGTGATGGTGCAGGGTAATCGCATCCGCAATACGGCGTTCTCGGCCGTGCGCGGCAATGCCGCCTCCAACCTGAGCATCCTCGGCAACACCTGCAGCACGCTGGGCGAAGTCGCGATCTATGCGGAATTCGGCTTTGAGGGCGCCGTGATCGCGAACAACGTCGTCGACGGCGCCGCGCTCGGCGTCGCGGTCACGAACTTCAACCAGGGCGGCCGGCTCGCGGTCGTCCAGGGCAACGTCATCCGCAACGTCACGGCGCGCCGTCCGGTCGGCACTGATCCGAACGACGGCTACGGCATCGGTATCGGCGTCGAGGCCGATTCGGCGGTGACCGGCAATGTCATCGAAAACGCCGCGGTCGCCGGCATCTCGGTCGGCTGGGGTCAGTACCTGCGCGACGTGACGGTCACCGGCAACGTGGTGCGCGGTGCCGGTGTTGGCATCGCGGTCTCGGTGACGCCCGGCGCGGGCTCCGCGGTCATCGCCGACAATCTGATCGCGGCGGCGAAAAGCGGCGCCATCGTCGGCATGGACCAGCACAAGCCGATGACCGGCGATCTCACGCGCGAAGGCGCGACGCGCTTCGCGCAGCTTGCGATCAGCGGCAACCGCGTGCGGTGACCGCGCGCTTGGTCTAATCTCGGCGCTCCGCAAGAAACGGATGGCCGGGAATGGAAACGCCGACAACTCCAACAGATGCGCTCGCCGCCCTCTGGGGCCTCGCCGGACAGCCGCGCGAAGCGCTCGACGCCGTCGAACTAACCGGCGCCGAGCCGGTGCTGCCGTCGTCCTTCGCCGTCGGCACTGCCGCGCAGGCGACGATCGCGGCTGCGGCGCTCGCCTCGGCCGAGCTGTGGCGCCTGCGCACGGGGAGGCAACAGCGCGTCAGCGTTGCGATGCGCGACGCCGCCATCGAATTCCGCAGCGAGCACTACCTGCGCGTCGACGGCAAGACGACGCCGCCGATCTGGAACAAGATCGCGGGGCTTTATCGCTGCGGCGACGGCCGCTGGGTACGGCTGCACACGAATTTTCCGCATCACCGCGACGGCGTTCTCAAGCTGCTCGGCTGCGAGCACGAGCGCGCCGCGGTCCAGCGCGCGCTCGACGGCTGGAAGGGTGAGGACTTCGAGACCGCCGCGGCGGAAGCCGGCCTCGTGGTCACGATGACGCGCTCGTTTCCCGAATGGGACAGGCACGGCCAGGGCCGCGCGCTCGCCACGCTGCCGGTGTTCTCGATCGAGCGCATCGGCGATGCGCCGCCAAAGCCGTTGCCGGCGGGCGAACGGCCGCTGTCCGGCGTGCGCGTGCTCGACCTGACGCGCGTCATCGCCGGGCCGGTGTGCGGACGCACGCTCGCGGCGCACGGCGCCGAGGTGATGCTGGTGACGGCGGCGCACCTGCCGCAGATGGGCGCGCTGGTGATCGACTCGGGCCGCGGCAAGCTCTCCACGTTCATCGATCTGCGCGAGGCTTCGGGTCGCGCGACGCTGTCAGGCCTGCTGCGCAACGCCGACATCTTCGTGCAGGGCTTTCGGCCGGGCGCCGTCGCGAACACCGGCTTCGGCCCCGAACAGGCCGCCGCCGTGCGGCCGGGGATCATCTATGTGTCGCTCTCAGCCTACGGACATGAAGGCCCATGGGCCGGCCGGCGCGGCTTCGACTCGCTGGTGCAGAACGCGAACGGCATCAACGACGCGGAGGCCGCGGCGGCGGGCGCGGCGCAGCCAAAACCCCTGCCCTGCCAGGCGCTCGATCATGGCGCCGGCTATCTCATGGCCTTCGGCGCGATGACCGCGCTCGCGCGCCGCGTGACCGAAGGCGGAAGCTGGCATGTGCGCGTCTCGCTGGCGCAGACCGGCCACTGGATCCGCGGCCTCGGCCGCGTCGCGAATGGCTTGGCGTGCCCCGATCCGGGTTTCGAGGCCGTACGCGACCGGCTCGAAGAGATGGATTCAGGCTTCGGCCGCCTCACCACCGTGCGCCATGCGGCCGTGCTGTCGGACACGCCGGCGCACTGGGCGCGCCCTTCCGTGCCGGTCGGAACGCACAAGCCGGAGTGGCCAGTCTAGCCGAACAGCACCGCGTAGAGGCCAAAGCCGAGCGTCGTGCTGACGACCGCTTCGATTGCGCCGAAGGGGCCCGTTCCGATCTCGTGGTCAATCATCGGAAACAGCATCCGCCCGACGGGAAACATCAGACTGACGACCAAGGCAACGCACAACAGCCGGGTGATAACCGGATAATCCTTCATCGCTGACTCCCCCTGGGCCTGACGGCCGATCCTTCTTGTTGTGGCGACCATAGCGGAGGTCGCGGCGGGGAGGCAACGCGGCGCACGGACTTATCCAGCCAGCGGCGCGACCGGCCGCAGTCCTCCGACCTCGACGCCGTTCCAGTTGCGCAAGGTCGGCCGCACGAAGCGATCAAGCACGGCGCGCTCTTCATCCGGCAGCGGCAAGAAGCGCGCGATCGCGGCCGCCATCGTGACTTCGGCGGCGCGCGTTCCGCCGTCATCGCATTTGAGCGCGATGCCGAGGCCTTCGACGGGCAGGGCGGCGCAATACACGCCCTCGGCCCCGGTCTTCACCAGCGCGCGCACGCCCAGAAGGCGCATGATCTCGCTGCAGAAGCGGCCGGTGCCCGCGACGAAATAGGGCTGCGCGGCGATAGCCGCCCGCAGCCGCGCCGCGGCCTTGGCGCGCTCGGGCGCGAGCCCCTGGCCGCTGCCGAAGCGCGCGAAGGCGTGCGCCAGCGCTGCGAGCGGCACGGCCCAGGTCGGGATCGAGCAGCCGTCGATGCCGCAGGCATCCTCCGAAACGCCGATGCCGGTGAGGCTGTCGATCGCCGCCTTCACCTCGCGCTGCACCGGATGGCGCGCGCCCACATAGCCGTGATGATCGACGCCCGCCGCGCACGCGACGCAGAGAAAGCCCGCATGCTTGCCGGAGCAATTATTGTGCAGCGCCGACGGAGCACCGCCTGAACGCGCGAGCGCTTGGGCGGACGGCTGATGCGAGGGCCAATGCGTACCGCATTCGAGCGCGTCAACGTCGAGCCCGGCGCGCGCGAGCATGCGCGCCGCGACCGCGACATGCGCCGGTTCGCCGCCGTGACTGGCGCATGCGAGCGCCAGCTCCTCGTCGCCGAAGCCGAAACGGTCCGCCGCGCCGCTCTCGATCAGTGGCAGCGCCTGCAGCGGCTTCACGGCCGAGCGCGGATAGACCGGCGCCGCCACATCGCCGAGCGCGAGCACGGTTGCGCCGTCGGCGTCGACCACCGCGAGGGAGCCGCGATGGCGGCTCTCCGTGAGCGCGCCGCGCAAGACCTCGACCAGAACCGGATTACTCATTTGTAATGACACCCGCAGCCTTCGTGCCGTCTCTTGCCACAGTTCAGGCAGAAACCATTTATACTCGCAAGCGCCATGCAACACCGGTCCCGCCGCAAATTCCTCATGCTGATGTTTCTTGCCCTGTTCCTGCTGCCGGTCGCGGCGCGCGCTGCGCTCGTCGCCTATGAGGGCGGCCCGCGCGGCTGGCACGATGCCAACTGGTCGAGCACCGGCAGCCTGCCGGCTCCGGCCGCCGAGCCGGAAGCGCGCGTGCTGATCTTCTCCGGCCGCACCGGCGGCTGGAAGGGCGCGGTCGCGGTGCATAGCTGGATCGTGCTCAAGCGCGAGAACGCGACGCGCTGGACCCGCTACGACGTTGTCGGCTGGGGCAATCCGGTGCGGCTTAACGGCTGGGCGCCGGACGGATTCTGGTACGGCAACCGCCCGACCGTCGTCGCCGACGTGAAAGGCACGCAGGCCGCCGCGCTGATCCCGAAGATCGAGGCCGCGATCAACGATTACCAATACCGCAATGCCGGCGACTATCGGCTCTGGCCGGGCCCGAACAGCAACACGTTCGTCGCGACCGTGCTGCGCGCGGTGCCGGAGCTCGGCGTCACGATGCTGCCGAACGCGATTGGCCGCGATTTCCGCCCGCTTCCCTATGCGGGGTTGACCGACAGCGGAACCGGGGTCGAGGCGAGCCTGTGGGGGCTCCTCGGCGTGAAGATCGGCTGGGTCGAGGGAATCGAGATCAATGTCGCGGGACTGGTGGCCGGGCTCGATCTGCGCCATCCGGCGCTGAAGCTGCCCGGCTTCGGGCGCATCGGGTTCGAGGCGCCGGTTGCGAGCGCGGCGCCGGCGCGGTGAAGCAACGCAACCGGTGTCATCCCGGCCGAGCGCGTAGCGCGAGAGCCGGGACCCGTGCTGCGACGAGATACGACATTCGGTATGATATGGAAGGTGGGTCCCGGATAGCCGCTTCGCGGCTTCCGGGATGACAGGCGGAGATACATGAAAGACACGTGGCCTCTGCTCGACAAGATCCCGTTCCCGGCGATCGCGCGCGGGCGGCTCACGACCTTGCAGGTCAATGTCGGCTATCGCTGCAACCAGTCCTGCGTGCATTGCCACGTCAACGCGGGCCCCGGCCGCATCGAGGAGATGGACGGCGCGACGGTCGACACAGTGCTCGCCTATCTGGAGCGGCGACGCGTTGGTACGCTCGACATCACCGGCGGCGCGCCGGAGCTCAATCCGCAGTTCCGCCGGCTGGTAACGTCCGCACGCAACATGGGCGTCAAGGTGATGGACCGCCACAACCTCACCATCCAGGAGCAGCCGGGCCAGGAAGACCTCGCGGCGTTCCTCGCGCGGAATCAGGTCGAGATCGTCGCCTCGATGCCGTGCTATCTGCAGGACAATGTGGAGAAGCAGCGCGGCAAGGGCGTCTACGACGGCTCGATCCGCGGCCTGCAGCGGCTCAATGCGCTCGGCTATGGGCGCGAGGGCTCCGGCCTCACGCTCAACCTCGTCTACAATCCGCTCGGGCCCTCGCTGCCGCCGCCGCAGGCCGCGCTCGAAGCCGATTACAAGCGCGTGCTCGGCGAGCGCTTCGGCATCGTGTTCAACAGCCTGTTCACGCTCGCCAACATGCCGATCCAGCGATTCGGCGCGATCCTCTTGTCGCAAGGGCAGTTCGATTCCTATCTCGACGCGCTCACGCACGCGCACCGCGAGGAAAATCTCGACGGCGTGATGTGCCGCAACCTGATGTCGGTCGACTGGCGCGGCTACGTCTACGACTGCGACTTCAACCAGATGCTCGACCTGCCGCTCGCGCGCGACGGACGCGAGCGCGTGCATCTCTCCGAACTCATCGACGACGACATCGCCGGCAACCCGATCCGCGTCGCCGGCCATTGCTTCGGCTGCACCGCCGGGCAGGGCTCGAGCTGCGGCGGCGCGCTGAAGGAGGCGGCGGAGTGACGGCGTGGCCGTCGCTCTCCATTGTCATTCCGGTCCTCGATGAAGGCGCGAATATTGTCGCGGCGTTGGAAGCGCTCGCGGCGCTACGCGCTCGCAGCGTCGAGGTGATCGTGGTCGACGGCGGCAGCCGCGACGACACGGTCGCGCTCGCCCGTCCCCTTGCCGACAGCGTGATCGAAGCGCCGCGCGGCCGCGCGACGCAGATGAACGCGGGCGCCAGGGTCGCACGCGGCGACGTGTTCCTGTTCCTCCACGCCGACACGCGACTGCCGGCCAACGCCGATCGTCTTATTCTCGACGGCTTGAAGCAGTCGGCCGGCGCTTGGGGCCGTTTCGATGTCGCGATCGACGGCAACCATCCGCTGCTGCCGGTTATCGCCGTCTGCATGAACGCACGCTCGCGCCTGACCGGCATCGCGACCGGCGACCAGGCGATGTTCTGCACGCGCGACGCGTTCGTCGCGGTCGGCGGGCTCCCGACCATCGCCCTGATGGAGGACATCACGCTCGCGCGCAATCTGAAGCGCGCGTCGCGTCCGCTGTGCCTGTCGGCGCGCGTCACGACCTCGGGCCGGCGCTGGGAGAAGCGCGGCGTGATACGCACCGTGCTGCTGATGTGGCGCCTGCGGCTGATGTATGTCTTCGGCGCCAAGCCAGAGGACCTGGCGAAGCGATACGAGTCTTCGTAGCCCGGATTGAGCGCGGCGAAATCCGGGAGACGCGCAAGTGACCCCCGGATGTCGCTACGCTCCATCCGGGCTAAACCCGCCCCTCCAGCGCGCGCATGAAGATCGTGCGCGCGGCACGACGGTCGAGCTTGACCGGATTGCCGCCCGCGGTCGGGTCCTCGGGCGCCATCTTGACGATCGTATCGACCTGATCGTCGCCGACCTTCAGACCCGCGAGCGTGTGCGGCACGCCCGCCTGCTCGCGCAGCTCCAGCACGAAGTCCATGAAGGCGCGGAAGCTCGGCCGCAGCCCGATATAGGCGGCAAGCCGCTTGATCTTGTCCTCGATGGCCTTGCGGTTGAACACCAGCACGTAAGGCACAAACACCGCGTTGGTCAGCCCGTGATGCGTGTCGTAGAGCGCGCCGACCGGATGCGAGAGCGCATGGATCGCGCCGAGCCCCTTCTGGAACGCGGTCGCGCCGGCCGCGGCCGCCGCCATCATGTGGGCGCGTGCCTCGATGTTCTTGCCGTCTTTCACGGCGGCGACGAGGTTCTCCTTCACCAGCCGCACGCCCTCGACCGCGATACCGTCGGCGAGCGGGTGATAGCTGTCCACGCAATAAGCCTCGAGCGCGTGTGAGAAGGCATCCATGCCGGTGCCGGCGGTGATGATCGGCGGCATGCCGACGGTCAGCTCCGGATCGCAGATCGTCACCTTCGGCAGCATGCCGGGATGGAAGATGATCTTCTTGGTATGCGTCTTTTCATTCGTCACGACCGCCGCGCGGCCGACCTCCGAGCCGGTGCCGGCCGTGGTCGGCACCGCGACGACAGGCGAGATCGTGCTCGCGTCGGCGCGCGTCCACCAGTCGGCAACATCTTCGAAGTCGAACACCGAGCGCGTCTGGCCATGCATGAAGGCGATCAGCTTGCCGGCATCGAGCGCCGAGCCGCCGCCGAACGCCACCACACCGTCATGTCCGCCCGCCCGGAACGCCGCGATGCCGGCCGCGATATTCGCCTCGACCGGATTGGGCTGCACGTCGGAGAACAACTTCGCCGCAACGCCCGCACCGCTCAGCGTGTCCATCGCGTGCCGCGTCATCGCCATCTTGGCAACCGTCGGATCGGTGACGAACAGCGGCTTGCGCATGCCCGCGGCCTTCACGGCCTCGCCGAGCTCGCTGATGCGCCCGGCGCCGAAGCGAACGGTCGTTGGGTAATTCCAGTTGGCGCGCAGTTGCATGTTTTGCCTTCCTGTCATTCCGGCCGAGCGAAGCGAGAGCCGGAATCCATAACCACGGATCGAGCGACTCTTGCACCATTCGTGGTTATGGATCCCGGGTCTCGGCCTTCGGCCTCGCTCGGGATGACGCCGGACCTACACTTCCCGCAAATGAAAACTCTTCGGCCGCGTCAGGCTCTCATACCCCACGCGCGAGAGCGTTGCGCCGCGGCCGGTGTCCTTCACGCCGGTCCAGGCGAGGCCCGGATCGAGATAGTCGGCGCGATTCATGTACACGGTGCCGGTCTCGATCTCTCGGCCGATGCGCTCGGCCGCCTCCATGTCGCGGGTCCAGATCGAGGCGGTCAGCCCATAGGGCGAATCGTTCATCAGGCGGATTGCTTCCGCGTCGTCCTTCACCCGCATGATGCCGGCGACGGGACCGAAGGTCTCCTCCATCATCACCTTCATGGTGTGATCGACGTCGACCAGCGCCTGCGGCGCCACATAGGTTGACCCATCGCGGTCGCGCGCAAACGCCGTCGTGTCGATCAGCGCGCGGGCGCCCCTGTGCAGCGCCTCGCCGATATGATCGCGCACGGTCGCGGCGAGGCGCGGCTGCGCCATCGGCCCGAGCGTCGTCTTTTCGTCGAGCGGATCGTCGAGCACATATTGCCGGGTCAGCGCCACGAAGCCATCGACGAACGCGTCGTACACGTCCGCGTGCACATAGACGCGCTCGATGCCGCAGCAGCATTGGCCCGCGTTGAAATAGGCGCCGTCGACGATGTTCTCGATCGCGTGCTTGAGGTCCACATCCGGCCGCACATAGGCCGGGTCCTTGCCGCCAAGCTCCAGCCCGACCCCAGCGAATGTGCCCGCCGCTGCGCGCTCGATGGTCTTGCCGGCCGCGACCGAGCCGGTGAAGCAGACCTGATCGATCGCGCCGGAGCCGATCAGCTTGCTGGTGTCGTCGTGGCTGAGCGTCAACGTGCGAAACAGGCCCTTAGGCAATCCAGCCGTGTCCATCGCTTGCTGGAAGCGGTCGCCGACCAGCAAGGTCTGCGCCGCATGCTTCAACAGCACGGCGTTCCCGGCCATCAGCGCGGGCACGACGGAATTCACCGCGGTGAGATACGGGTAGTTCCACGGCGCGACGGTGAGCACCACGCCGACCGGCTCGCGCGTGATGTAGCGTTTGAAGCCTGCCTTCGGCTCGGGAACGATGTTGCTGAGCGCGCTCTCGGCCATCGCGATCATCGCGCGTGCGCGTTCCTCGAAGCCGTTCAATTCGCCGCCGCCGTAGCGCACCGGCCGGCCCATCTGCCAGGCAAGCTCCGGCGCGATCTCGGCGCGCATCGCCAGCATCGCGTCGACGGCATTGGAGAGAATTCTCCCGCGTTCCGCGACGCTCACGCGCCGCCATTCGGCTTGCGCCTTGCGGGCGGACGCAAGGGCGTCCGCTATCTCGGCAGCGGATGACGCTGGACGCCGCGCCACTTCGCGGCCGTCGACGGGAGAGATGCAGACGATGTCTGTCATTAAAGCCTCATTGTCATCCCGGAAGCCGCGAAGCGGCTATCCGGGACCCATTTATCCAATTGCTCGGTGCGTGCGGAGGCGTGGGTCCCGGGTCTCGGCCTTCGGCCTCGCCCGGGATGACAGCGGAGTTCGCATCAATACCTCTCAAACCCGCGCATCAGCTCCCAGTCCGTGACGCGCCGGTCGTACTCGAACTGCTCCCACCTGGCGGTGTGCACATAATGCTCGACCACCGCATCGCCGAGCGCTGAACGCAGCATCGTGGATTTCTCCAAACAATCGGTCGCCTCGCGCAAGGTCTTCGGCACCTCGGGCAGCGCCTTGCCGAAATAGGCATCCCCCGAGAACGGCGCTTCGAGCGTCAGCTTCTCTTCGACGCCCGCGAGCCCCGCCGCGATCAGCGCGGCGAACGCAAGGTACGGATTGAGATCCGCGCCGCCGATGCGGCACTCGATGCGGATCGCCTTGCTGCCCTCGCCGCACAGGCGGAAACCCGCGGTGCGGTTGTCGCGGCTCCACACCGTCTTGGTCGGCGCGAAGGTGCCGACCTGGAAGCGCTTGTAGGAGTTGATATAGGGCGCGAGGAAATACGTGATGTCGCGCGCATACTTCAGTTGCCCCGCGACGAACGACCGCATCAGCGCCGACATGCCGTGCTCGGCCTTGGGGTCGAAGAACAGCGGCGTCTTGCCCTTCTGGTCCCACAGCGACGCGTGGATGTGCGAGGACGAGCCCGCGAGGCCGTAATTCCACTTCGCCATGAAGGTGACGGCCTTGCCCTGGCCGTGCGCGATCTCCTTCACGCCGTTCTTCAGGAGCGCATGGTTGTCCGCCATGTCGAGCGCATCCGAATAGCGGACGTTGATCTCCTCCTGGCCCGGCCCCCACTCCCCCTTCGAGTTCTCGACCGGAATGCCGGCGCCCTGCAGGCCAAGGCGGACGGCGCGCATCACGCCCTCCTCCTTGGTGGTCTGGAGGATGTGATAGTCCTCGATATAGTGCCCGGCGGTCTTCGGGTTGATGTAGCGCTTGTGGTGGATCGTCTCGTAGCTCTCGTCGAACAGGTAGAACTCGAGCTCGGATGCCAGATAGGCGCGCATCTTCTGCTTCTTCAGCCGCGCGACTTGAGCCTTCAAGATCGCGCGCGGCGAGTGCGGCACGTCCGCGTGGTGATGGTCGAGCACGTCGGCGAGCACCAGCGCGGTGCCGGGAAGCCACGGCAGGCGGCGCAGCGTCCCCATGTCGGGCTTCATGACGAAATCGCCGTAGCCCTTGTCCCAGCTCGCGGCCGCGTAGCCTGGCACCGGCTCCATGTCGATGTCGTCGGCGAGCAGGTAGTCGCAGCCGTGTGTTTCCTCATAGGCGCCGTCCAGAAAATATTCGGCCTGGAAGCGCTTACCGACGAGGCGGCCCTGCATGTCGACCATCGCGACGATGACGGTGTCGATCGTGCCGGCGGCGACGGCCTTCTTCAGGTCGGTGAAGCTGAGATTGCCGGGCATGGTCGTCCCCTTCTCGTCCGCTCTCTCCTCCGTCATCGC
>CAYZMR010000035.1:0-22383 GCA_964479515.1 uncultured Hyphomicrobiales bacterium
GCTAAGATAAGTGCGGTTTTGGGGGCGGGGATTACTTTTTTTCGACGACGTAGGGTGGGCATGCGAAGCATGCCCACGCGACACACGCGCGGCGATGCCCACCCTACGATGGCTACAAGCTCACCCGCCGCGATAGGTGGTGTAGCTCCACGGCGAGACGATCAGCGGCACATGGTAGTGCGCTTCCGGCTCCGCGATCGAGAAGCGGATCGGCACCACGTCCAGATAGGGCGTGTCGGCGGCCGCGCTGGTCGCGGCGAAATACGCCCCGACATGGAACTGCAGCTCATAGGTGCCGCTGCGCAGCGGGCCACCGGACAGCAGCGGCGCGTCGGTGCGGCCGTCGGCGTTCGTCGTCGTCGCGGCGAGCGCGCTGCGCGCGCTTTGCCCCACCTCGAACAGTTCGATGCGAACGCCGGCGGCCGGCTTGCCGGCCACCGTGTCGAGCACGTGGGTCGAGAGCCAGCCGTCGGTGACGGGCTTGCCCGGGCCGTCGATTTTCGCGCACAGGCGCAGCCGCGTGATGTAGCCGATCTCGGCGATGGCGGCGGCGAACTCGGCGTCGACGTCGTTTGCGGCGCGCCGCTCGAACGCCGCGAGGATCGAATCGCGCGTGTGCCGGCGCACGCAGATGATGAAGGGAAATCCGAATTTCTGTCCGTAGGCGGCATTGAGCCGCTCGAAGCGGGCGAATTCCGCATCGCTCAGCCGGTCGAGGCCGAGCCCGCCTTGCTCGGCGACGGAGTCCGCCGTCATCGCGCCCGCGCGCGCGACCTTGCCGCCCAACTCCGGATGTCCGCGCAGGAAGCTAAGCTGTTCGGCACGCGGCGCCGCGCGCACCACCGCCATCATGGCGTCGTGCAGCGCCGCGACGGTCGCAAACGGCCGCGCCGCGGCGGCGCGCTCGGCGACCCAGGGCGCATGCTCGAAGATGTCGCCGACGGCCGCCACGAAGTTGTCGCCACTGCCGGCGTTGAGATGATCGAGCGTCACGGTCATGGCAGGATCTTCGCCTCGCGGTAGCGCGCAAGCTGCGAGCGCAGCATCTCATCGGTGTCCACCATCTCATGAAAGCCGGCGCGGCGCAGCTTGGTGGTCGCGGAGATCACGTCGTAGTCGTGCGACCAGAGAAAATCCGCGAACGCGAAGTCCGCGACGTTATCGAGCGCGGTCGTGGCGAGGCCGTGACGCCGCACGATCGCGTCCCAGACCGGCTGTTTGTCGGCCATCCAGGTGCCGAGCTTGAGCAGCCGCGGAATCCCGGGCGTCACCCCGAAATTGGCCGCGATCTTCGGCCAGACGCGGCGCCAGCGGAATTGATCGCCATTGGTGACGTTGAACGCTTCGTTGGCGCAGGCCGGCGTCGTCGCGGCGAACATCATCGCGCGCGCGAGCAGCGTGGCGTCGGTCACCTCGCGCAGCGCCTCGAAGCCGGCCGGCGTACCGGGAAAGTCGAGCGCAACGCCGAGCTCGCGCGCGATCGCCGCATAGGCGCCGAGCACCGCCACGACGTTGCGGGCGCGCTCGGGCGCGAAATCGCAGATGTAGCCCGGCCGCGAGGCCGACCAGGTCCAGCGCTGCCCGCCCTGGCGACGACTGAGCAGGTCCTGCTGGTCGTAATAGAAGTTCGGCGGCATGTGGCGCGGATCGTCCTCGCGCGCGGGCGTCGGGAAGGGTCCGAGATGCATGCCGTACCACTTGGTGCCCTCGACCAGGTGCACGTGCTGGAGGCTTGTGGCGACCGGCTCGACCGCATCGAGCACGTTGCGCAGCATCGCGGCGTTCTCCGCAACGCTCTCGACGCCGGTCTCGCCGTGCTTGGCGCGCGCCGTATAGAAGATGTGCGTGAGGTCGCGGTGGCCGCTGAGCGCGCGCCGGCAGGCCTCGGCGTCGAGCAGATCCGCCGCGACCCATGCGAGCCGCCCGGCCGACGTACGCGGCGTGCGCGCCAGCGCTACCACCGACCAGTCCGGGTCGGCGAGCAGCACCTCGATCAGTCGCTTGGAGGAGGCGCCGCCGGCGCCTGCGATGAGGGCGGTCTTGGTCATTCGGGCGAAACCATCCCGCGCTCTGTGCCGCGGCGCAAGCTGTCATCCCGGCCGAGCGCATGCGAGAGCCGGGACCCATGCATCGCGGCTCTTGCGAAACGATCGCCGGGACTGGAATAGATGGGTCCCGGATCGCCCTTGCGGCATCCGGGATGACAACAGAGCTATTTCGGGTGGATCGCCAATGCTTCCTTCTTCCTCTGACGTGATCGTGGTCGGCGCCGGCAATGCGGCGTTCTGCGCGGCGCTGGCCGCCGCCGAGCATAATGTCTCGGTGCTGGTGCTGGAGCGCGCGCCCGAGGACGAGGCCGGCGGCAACAGCCGCTTCACGGCCGGTGCGTTCCGCTGCGTCTATGACGGCGTCGATGACCTGCGCGCGCTGATGCCGGACCTGACCGACGAGGAGGTCAGCAAGTCCGACTTCGGCACCTACACGCAGGAGAAGTTCTTCGACGACATGGGCCGCGTCACCGAATATCGCACCGACCCGGACCTGTGCGAGATTCTCGTGACGCGCAGCAAGCAGACGATGCGCTGGATGCAGAGCAAGGGCGTGCGCTTCGCGCCGATCTGGGGCCGGCAGGCCTACAAGATCAACGGCATGTTCAAGTTCTGGGGCGGACTCACGGTCGAGGCCTGGGGCGGCGGTCCGGGCCTGGTCGCCTCGCTCACAGAGATCGCCAAGAAGAACAAGGTCACGATCGCCTACGGCGCGCGCGCGGTGTCGCTGATCGCCGACGATGACGGCGTCAAGGGCGTGCGCGTCAAGCACGAGGGCAAGACGCAGGACGTCCAGGCGCGCTGCGTGGTGCTCGCAGCCGGCGGCTTCCAGGCGAACGCCGAGATGCGCACGCGCTACATGGGGCCGGGCTGGGAGCTCGCGAAAATCCGCGGCACGCGCTTCAACACCGGCGACGGCGTGCGCATGGCGCTCGACATCGGCGCGATGCCGACCGGAAACTGGTCGGGCGGCCACGCGGTCGCGTGGGACCGCAACGCGCCGGAGTTCGGCGACCTCAGCGTGGGCGACAATTTCCAGAAGCACTCGTATCCGTGGGGCATCTACATCAACGCCAATGGCGAGCGCTTCGTCGACGAGGGCGCGGACTTCCGCAACTACACTTACGCGAAGTACGGCCGCGTGATCCTGGGCCAGCCGGGACAGTTCGCCTGGCAGGTGTTCGACGGCAAGATCGTCCCGATGCTGCGCGACGAATACCGCATCAAGCGCGTAACGAAAGTGCGCGCCGACACGCTGGAAGAGCTCTGCAACAAGCTCGAGGATACGAACGGCGCCAAGGCGCTGGAGACGATCCGCGACTACAACAAAGCGGTGATGACCGAGGTGCCGTTCGATCCGAACGTCAAGGACGGCCGCGGCACCAAGGGGCTCGCGATCCCGAAATCCAACTGGGCGAACACGATCAGCGAGCCGCCGTTCGAGGCCTACGCGGTCACCTGCGGACTGACGTTCACGTTCGGCGGCTTGAAGGTCGACACCGATGCGCGCGTGATGGATACCGACGGCGCCGTCATCCCGGGCCTGTTCGCGGCCGGCGAACTCGTCGGCGGCCTGTTCTGGTTCAACTATCCGGGCGGCACCGGCCTGATGAACGGCGCGGTGTTCGGCCGCATCGCCGGCACGTCGGCCGGCCAGCGCGCCGCGCAGTCGCCGTAGCGTGCAAGCGGCCATGCCGAGCGCACGCAATACGAGAGTGGTGTCCTCCATCGATTGCCCGGGCGGAGGGCAAGTGTGGATCGACGGCACGACGCTGTTCGTCGCCCATATGAGCCCGCCGGCCGGCACGTCGATCTATGACGTGTCCGATCCGCGCCATCCGAGCCTGCTCGCGCATGTCGAGATGCCGAAGGGCTGGCACTCCCACAAGGTGCGCGCGCGCGACGGCCTCATGATCGTCAATCACGAGCGTCAGGGGGAAGCCGGCGACCCGGCATTCGGCGGCGGGCTCGGGCTCTACGACGTCTCGCGGCCGGCGGCGCCGCGCCTGATCCATAAGTGGCGGACCGGCGGCAGCGGCGTGCATCGCTTCGATTTCGACGGACGCTACGCCTACATCTCGCCGACGGCGGACGGCTATGTCGGCAATTTCGTGATGATCCTCGACCTGAAGGATCCCGCGCGACCGCAGGAAGCGGGGCGCTGGTGGATCCCGGGTCAGCACGCAGCGGGCGGCGAGGACTATCCGTGGGGCGACTACGTCAAGCCGCGCTGTCATCATCCGCTGCGGATGGGCGACCGGCTCCACGTGTCCTACTGGCATCACGGGTTTTTCATCTTGGACATTTCCGACATGGCGCATCCGCGCGTCGTGTCGTCGATGAACTCAAGCCCGGCGCATCCGCACCCGACGCATACGTGCCTGCCGATCCCGCAGCCGCTGAAGGGACGCCGCATCATGGTGGTGGCGGACGAGGACGTCTCGAAGCTGCGTCCGTCGCCGCCGGCGTTCACCTGGATCTACGACATCACGGACGAGCGCCAGCCGATGCCGATCGCGACGTTCGATGTCGAGGGGCTCGACGCGGATGGGTCGCCGCAGCCGACCATGACCGGCTGCCATCAGCCCTCGGAGGTGTTCGCCGGAACGATCATCCCGTTCGCCTGGTTCGCCCAGGGGCTGCGCGTGGTCGACGTGGCCGATCCGTTCCGGCCGCGCGAGGTCGGCTTCTTCAAGCCCGATCCGCCGCCGGGCTGCGAGCGCGCGTCGTCGAACGACGTCACCATGGATCATCGCGGCCTCATCTATCTGACGGACCGCCAGCGCGGCGTTCACGTGATCGAATTCGATCCGGCGGGGTAGCGTTGTGATCGCAGCCAGAATGACGCGGCGGCGCCTGGGACGCCTGATGGCGGGCGCCGTCGCGGGGCTCATCGCGGCGCCCCGCGTCGCGCGGGCGGCCTATCCCGAGCGCACCGTGCGGATCATGGTCGGCTTCGGTCCGGGCGGCACCGTCGATACGATCGCGCGCATCCTGGCGAACGCGATCGGTCCGACGCTCGGCCAGTCCGTGATCGTGGAGAACCGCCCCGGCGGGAGCGCCAGCATCGCGGCGAACGTCGTGGTGCAGAGCGCGGCGGACGGCCATACGCTGCTGTTCGGCGTATTCTCGCACGCGGTCGCGCCCGCGCTCGTGTCGCTCAGCTACGACACGCTGAAGGATCTGACCGCCGTGTCGCAGGTCGCGAGCGTGCCGTTGTTCATGTTCGCGGCCGGGCAGTCACCCTATCGCAGCGTCGCCGATGTCGTGAGCGCCGCGAAGGCCGCGCCCGACACCGTCACGTATGCATCGGGCGGCGTCGGATCGTCGGCGCATCTTGCGGCCGAGCTGTTCGCGCGCCGCGCCGGCATCAAGCTCGTGCACGTACCCTATCGCAGCGGCCCGCAGGCCGTGCAGGCGCTCCTGTCTGGCGAGGTCGCGCTGTTGTGGGACACGCCGCAGCCGGCGACGCATTCCTTCGTCGACGAAGGCAAGCTGCGCGCGCTCGCTGTCATGTCGAGCAAGCGCTTGCCGAGCTTTGCCGAGGTCGCGGCGATCGGCGAGCTCGGCATGGGCGAGGGCCTGGAGGTCCAGGCCTGGCAGGGCGTGCTCGTGCGCAGCGGCACGCCGCCGGCGATCGTGGACACGCTCCATCGGGCGATCGTCCAAGGCATGGCGCTGCCGGACTCCCGGCAGCGCATCGAGGCGATGGCGGTCGAGCCGATGGCGACCGATCCGGCCGCGTTCGGCGCCTTCTTCCGCAGCGAGGTCGTCCGCTGGACCGAGGTCGCGCGCGCGGCCGGCATTCAGGCCCAATAAAAGGCCGGATCGAACGCTTGGTGAAGCGGACGCTATCTCACCCACAACTTGAGCGGAACCGCCGGCCGGCCGGCACAGGTCATCACCCCGGTGTAGGAGTCCGACAACATTCCGCTGTAGGTGCACGCGACGCCGTCAACCGACAACGTCGCGCTCAGCCGGGGCGACAAGGCCGATATCTGAATTCGTATTTCACCGGTCTTCTTCTCCGGACCTTCCTGCGTGCAAATGCCGACATGCGTCATCGTCAGCGGACCGGCGTATTCCTTGGCCAGCCGCGACGTCTTTTCAGTGACGGTCGCCGTCAACTCCCACTCGCCGAGGTCACCGGCATAACCGATCAGCTCGAGCGATTGGGCTTGGGCCACAGTCGCAAAGGCGGCGAGCGCGATCGCAAGCAGAAGTCCTCGCGCGCTCATCTTCATCGTGCCCGCCCTAAGAATCGCGACGCCTCACGACTTCTTCTCCAGGAATGCGCGCGCTTCGGCGATCTCGGTTCGAGTCTTGTCGCCATTGCCGGCGATGGCGACGACCTTTCCGTAGTACTCGCGGGCCTTGGCCAAGTCGCCGGACTTTTCGGCGGCCTTCGCGGCGCCCACATAGGCTTCCAGCCGATTGGGCTCCTTCTTCAGTGTCGCCTCGAAGGCGGCGAGCGCTTCCTTGGCCATTCCGCTCTCAAAGAGCATGACGCCATAGAGCTCGCGCGCGGGCTTGGGGACCCCCGGCGTCACCGGATGCTTCTCGGTCTTGTCCTCGGCATCGGCTGCCGCGCTCATGGCTTTGAGCGCGTCGTCGCGCTTGCCTTCGGCGTAGAGCACCCAGGCGGTCGCGACCTGCCACTGGATGTCGACCTGCTCGGACCAATAGGTGTCCTTGGCCTCGCGAAGCTTGTCACGCAGCTCGGCGAGCTTGGCGATGTCGGCCTTGGCGGCTTGCGGATCGCCCGAGCGCGCGGCGCCGAGCGCGCGCGCCGAATAGGTGATCGCCTGCACCTGCGACAGCGGACTTGGGCGGACTTGAAGCGCCGCCGCGGCCTTCCAGTCGCCGCGCTCCACCGCGTAGCGCGCCGGCGAGACCGCCAACGCATACGGCCCGACCAGGAATGTCTCGGTGAAGCCGCTGACCGTCGTCATGTCGTCGAGGACAGCTTTGGCCTTCTGGTCCTCCCCGAGCTGCAGATAGGCATAGACCAGATAGTCCATGGCATGCAGCTGCTCGTGGAGATCGGCGGCTTCCTTCGCGACCCGCGCCGCCACGATGTTGGAGGCGATCGACTCGTTCCAATAGCCCACGCGCGTGAAGATATGTGACGGCATGTGCTGCGCGTGCGCGGCGGCGGGCGCCACCTTGGCGTAACGTCGCGCCGCCTCCAGCCCCTTCTCGGCGAGCGCGGGCGTGTCGTAGAGGTGGATCAGATAATGCGCGATGCCCGGATGCTCCGGCTGCCGCGTCCAAATCTTTTCCAGGATCGCCGCGCCCTTGAGCTGGTTGGCATAGGTCTTGTCGGCCGGCGATGCCGCAACATTGAGGGCGAGCGCGTAGTGGATTTGCGCTTCGTCGTCATCGGGATAGCGCTGCGCCAACTGCTCCATCGCCTTGAGATAGGCGAGTACGCGCGTGCGATGGTCCACCTTGTCGTAATTCGTATACATCGCCGCGAGGGCGTCGAGGTAGTCGCGCTCACGCTGCGTCTTGGCGTGCAGCGCCTTGCCCTTCTCGATCGCGGCAACTCCCTCAGCCAGGTTCTTCACCGGCGGGGCGACGTGCGGATTGTAGAGCAGGCTCAGCGCAATGCCCCAATAGGCGATGGCGCAGTCGGGATCGGCCTTCAGCGTGTCCTCAAAGGACTTCTGTGAGGCGCGGTACCAGAACGAGTGCTGGTACAGCATCCCTTGGTCGAAAAGCTTCTGCGCGTCCGGTTTGCAAGATGTGTCGAAATGCACCTTGCCGAGCTTTTCGTTGTCCGCCTGCGCGACGGCCGGCTGGGACAGAGAAATGACGCTTGCCGCCGACGCGGCCAGCACCAGTATCATCGATTTATTGTTCATGGTCGCCTCGCTGTGTTTTGGGCGATGGCATCACGAGCACGAGAACGGCCGGGGAGGTCGTGCCTCTCCGAGTGTCGAGGCGACTATCCGTCCTTTCCCGAAGCGAATAAATGGGACGAAGTGCAGTGGACTACTCCACTTGTCGGAGTAATAGTTCGACCCGATGGACAAACTCGCCGCCATGCGGACGTTCGTTCGGATCGTGGAAAAGGGCAGCCTGACCGCGGCGGCGAACGCGCTCGAAACGTCGCTACCGACGGTGGTTCGAACCTTGGCGTCGCTTGAGCGCGAGCTCGGCGTGACCCTGCTCAATCGTACGACGCGGCGAATCCATCTGACGGAGGAGGGGGCCCAATACCTTGAACGGTGTCACGTGATCCTGTCGGCGATCCAGGAGGCCGAGGAGACGTTGACCTCGGGGCGAAGGGAACTGCGCGGGAATCTGACGATCAGCGCCTCCGTTCTGTTCGGCCGGCGCTATGTGGCGCCGATCGTGAGCGACTTCCTGCGACGCCATCCCAAGATCACGGCCGATCTTCGGTTCAGCGACCGCACGGTCAATCTGATCGAGGAAGGCGTGGATGTCGCGGTTCGCATCGCGCATCTCAAGGACGCATCGCTCGTCGCCATTCCGGTCGGGCAGGTGCGCCGCGTGGTGTGCGCCAATGGGCGGTATCTTCGCCGCAACGGCATTCCCCAAACGCCCGACGATGTCCGTGAGCACCGCTGCATCAGGCACACCGGTCTCGCCCCGCGACCCGAATGGCATTTCAAGGTCGACGGTCGTCCCGTGTCGGTTCCAATCGTCAGTGTGTTGACCTGCAATGAGATCGACAGCTCGCTGAATGCCTGCGTCAGTGGGCTGGGGCTCGGTGTGTTTCTGTCCTATCAGGTCGCGCCATACAGAAAAAACAATCAACTCGCGTATGTGCTGGAGCAATTCGAGCCGGAGCCCATCCCGGTGCACGTCATTTATCCGCGTTTGACTCTGATCTCGAACCGCGTGCGCGCGTTGGTCGATCACTGCGTCGACAAGCTCCGACAGGTCAAGCTGGATTGACAAGACGTGGGTCGCCCCGGCCGGCGCCCGGCGCATCCGATCGGTGCCAGCCCCACGCTCAGCCGCGAGGGCCGGGGGAGCCGGTTCACGCCCCACGGCTCAACGCGGCTAATGAATTCCGACAGCCTTGCCACAAAAATGTTGAAATTTGGGGTATTATGCGGTTATCTGCACTCGCGTGCCCTTTGAACCATTCGGCCGGCTGCAAGCGGATTTGCTTGCAGAACAAAGGCGTTCAAGGGCAAATTCGACGGTGTTTTCCCACGGTCAGGCCAGCCATGGTCCGGCCGGGGCGGGTGGTATCCTGGGGTGCCATCGCGCATTGAACCCGTTCCCGCCCCACCGCGACTAACCCTGTGAAGCCGGTCCACGGCGGCGATGCAGACGACATCAGACGAAGCGCTGATCGGACGGATCGCAGCCGGCGACAAGCTTGCGATGCAGGTTCTGTTTGCCCGGCATCATGTGCGTGTCTACCGGTTCGTCCTGCGACTTGTGGGCGATCCGAGCCGAGCAGAGGACTTGATCAGTGATGTGTTCCTAGACGTCTGGCGCCAGGCCGACCGCTTCGAAGCGAGATCTCAAGTTTCGACGTGGCTCCTGGCGATCGCCCGATACAAGGCCCTCTCGGCCTTGCGCAAGCGACCGGACGAGGAACTCGACGAGGAGACGGCCGCGGCGATCGAGGATCCGGGTGACGATCCAGAAGTCGCGGTGCAGAAGAAGGATACGAGTGTCGTTCTGCGGGAATGCCTGACAAAGCTTTCGGCGGAACACCGGGAAATCATCGATCTGGTCTACTACCACGAGAAGTCCGTGGAAGAAGTGTCCAAGATCGTCGGGGTCCCGGAGAACACGGTAAAGACGCGCATGTTCTATGCGCGAAAGAAATTGGGGGAGCTGCTGAAGGCAGCAGGAGTGGAACGAGGTTGGCCATGATGACGATCAACAACAAAGCGGCCGAGCGCGAGGAGATCGAAGCTCTCCTGCCCTGGCATGCAGCCGGCACGCTGAGCCGCCGCGAAGCGCTGAAGGTCGAGCAGGCGCTCGCCAACGACGCCGATCTGGCCCGCCAGTACGCAACGGTTCAGGAGGATCTGGTCGAGACGATCGGTCTCAACGAGAGCCTCGGCGCCCCTTCGGCGCGTGCGATGCAGAAGCTGATGGCCGACATCGAGGCCGATTCCTCGACCGTCCGCCGCACCGCCTCGTCCTTCAGTTTCGGCGGCTGGCTCTCCGACAAGCTCTCGTCGTTCTCGCCGCGCACGCTCGCCTGGTCGGCGACCGCGGCGGCGCTCGCGGTGGTGCTGCAGGCCGGCCTGCTCGCCGGGATGTTCGTGAGCGAGCGTCAGGGCAAGCTCTATGACACCGCCTCGTTCCAGGGCGATCAGATCGCGCCTGGCGCAGGCACCTACGCGATGATCTCCTTCGCGCCGCAGGCGACCGCGGGCGAGATCACCAAGCTGCTCGAGACCTACAAGCTTGCGCTGGTCGAGGGCCCGAACGGCGGCGTCTACAAGATCCGCCTCGCGGTCACGAGCCTGCCGAAGGAAGAGGTCGCGAAGGTCCTCAAGCGGCTGCAGGACGAGAGCAGCGTGCGCTTCGTCGGCCCGACCGCGGCCGAGTGATCGAAACCGAAATCTGCTGCTTGCCGGCCGGAGGGCCGGCAAGTCGTTTCAGGGGGCAGGCGGAACACCGCCACTGCGCGCTCTCGGTTGGAGCCACTCCATGGCAGATCGCTACCCTGCGTCGTCACGCCCCATGTCATCTCCCTCAAGGTCCAGGCGATCGACGCTCCGCATCGCCCTGATCGCGATTGCCGGCGCCATGTCGCTGCTGGCGGCGGCCGACGCCGTCGCTCAGATCCGCGTCGGCCCGGGCAATCCCGCCGGGCCGCTCGCAAACGATCCGATCATCTCCCGCCCGACCACGATCGGCCCGATCGGCAATGGACCGATCGGCCGGCTCGGTCCGCGCCTTCCTCCCCCGGAGATCGACATGCCGGGCAATATCCGCCCCTACGGCCCCGTCGTGATCGACAATCTCGACGACTATCGCCGCCGGATCGGTGCGGTCCGCAGGGGAACCGTTCGGATCAGACCGACAAGACAGATCGCACAGAGCCAGCAGACCGTTGCGCGCGGCGGCTTCAATGCGCCCCCGCCGGGCGAGACGCGCTTCGTGCCGAACGAGGTGCTGCTCAACATCGCGCCGAGCGCTGCGAACGCAACGCTCAACGCGCTCGCGCGGCTCCACCATCTGACCCGGCTTGAATCATCCGATCTCGCGCTGACGCGCCGACGGTTGTTGCGCTGGCGTATCAATGACGGCCGTCCGGTTGCCGTCGTGATCCGGGCGCTGCAGGCCGATCCGCGCGTGGTCGGCGCCGTCCTCGGCGCACAGCCGAACTATCTTTACGCCCTGCAGGAGGATGCGGCCGCCGCCAAGCCGGATCCGGCTCCCGCGCAGACCGACAGCGCCCAATATGCGCTCGCCAAGCTGCATCTCACCGAGGCGCATGCGATCGCCAAGGGCGAGAACGTGGTCATCGCCGTGATCGATACGCCGATCGACGCGACCCACCCCGAGCTCGCCGGCGTGATCACGGCGACCTTCGATGCGACCGGCGCCGCCGACAAGCCGCTCCCGCATGGGACCGGCATGGCGAGCGCGATCGCGGCGCACGGCAAGCTGATCGGTAGCGCGCCGAACGTGAAGCTCATCAGCGTCGCGGCGTTCGGCCGGGTGCGCACGCAAGGCACGACGTTCAACATCGTCAAAGGCCTCGACTGGGCCGCCAACGCGAACGCCAACATCATCAACATGAGCTTCGCGGGACCCGCCGATCCGGAGCTCGCGGCGATGCTCGCATCGGCGCGCGCCAAAGGCCTCGTGCTGATCGCGGCCGCCGGCAATGCCGGTCCGACTTCGCCCCCGCTCTATCCGGCGGCCGATCCGAACGTGATCGCCGTCACCGCCACCGACATCGACGACCGGCTGTTCGAGCGCGCCAACCGCGGCGCCTATATCGCGGTCGCGGCACCGGGCGTGAACATCCTCGTCGCGGCGCCGGACGGCGGCTACCAGACGACCTCGGGAACCTCGGTCGCCGCCGCCGAGGTGAGCGGCATCGCGGCGCTCATGATCGAGCGCAATCGCAAGCTCGATCCGGCGTCCGTCCGCCGGGTGCTGATGTCGACGGCGCATGATCTCGGACCCGCCGGGCCGGACGACCAATTCGGCGCCGGGCTGACCGACGCGCTTGGTGCGCTGACGGCGCTGGACGCGAAGCCCGCCTCTTTGCCGCAGGTGAGCGGCCCGCCAACGCCGGCGCCGTAGCGGCTGAACCCACTACCGGGCTGGCGCGACTAATAACTAACTATCGGCGAACACAGATGAAGTTCGGTCGGCGCGTCTGCCCCATTCCACCTGCGCGTCGATCCGGCCGGCCCGCCCGGATGGTCTCCGTCCGGGCGGGTTGTCCCTTTTTCCAATCAGTTGAGTGGCGCAGCCAAGAACGCGTCTTCCCGGAAAACGCCGCGGAAGAGAAATTGCTACTTTCGGCGAATGCGTCGGCGCGGCGATTCACCTCACTGTCTCTCGTCCGCACGTTTCACTAGACGGCTTCCGCGGAATGTGGCTGTACATGGCCGCCAGAGGGGAAAAGTGGCGCCGCCCAACGGGGATATCATCCTCGAAACCGAGGATCTGACCAAGGAGTTCGCCGGCTTCGTCGCGGTGAACAACGTGAACCTGCGCGTCGAGCGCGGCACCATCCACGCCCTGATCGGCCCGAACGGCGCCGGCAAGACCACCTGCTTCAATCTGCTCACCAAGTTCCTGCAGCCGACGCGCGGCCGCATCACGTTCAAAGGCCAGGACATCACCGGCCTGCCGCCGACCGACATCGCGCGGCTCGGCCTGGTGCGCTCGTTCCAGATATCGGCCGTGTTTCCGCATCTGAGCGTGCGCGAGAACGTGCGCATCGCGCTGCAGCGCGCGCGCGGCGGCTCGTTCGACTTCTGGCGCTCCAAGCGCGTGCTCGACGAATTGAATGCGCGCGCCTTGTCGCTGCTCGCCGACGTCGGGCTTGAATCGTTCGCGGAGTCGAGCGCGGTCGAACTGCCCTATGGGCGCAAGCGCGCGCTCGAGCTCGCGACCACGCTCGCGCTCGATCCGGAGATGATGCTGCTCGACGAGCCGACCGCCGGCATGGGGCACGAGGACATCGACCGCATCGCGGCGCTGATCAAGAAGGCGGCCGCGAACCGCACCGTGCTGATGGTCGAGCACAATCTCAGCGTCGTCTCGAACCTGTCCCACCGCATCACGGTGCTCACGCGCGGCCGCGTGCTGGCGGAAGGCGACTACGATACGGTGTCGAACAATCCGGACGTGCGCGAGGCCTATATGGGGACGGGTCATGCTTGACGTGACGCGCAGCGAGCCGCTGCTCGCGATCAACGACCTCCAGGCCTGGTACGGGGAGTCGCACATCCTGCACGGCGTGACCTTCGAGGTACGCGCCGGCGAGGTGGTGACGCTGCTCGGCCGCAACGGCGCCGGCAAGACCACGACGCTGAAATCCATCATGGGCATCGTCGGGAGCCGCACCGGCTCGGTGCGCCTCGAAGGACGCGAGCTCATTGGACTTTCGTCGAATGCGATCGCGCGCGCCGGCATCGCGTTCTGTCCCGAGGAGCGCGGCATCTTCGCGAGCCTCGACGTCGAGGAGAACCTCTATCTGCCGCCGGTGGTGAAAGCGGGCGGGCTCGGCGTCGACAAGATCTTCACGCTGTTTCCGAACATCAAGGAGCGGCTGCGCAGCCAGGGCACCAAGCTCTCCGGCGGCGAGCAGCAGATGCTCGCGATCGGCCGCATCCTGCGCACCGGCGCGCGGCTGTTGCTGCTCGACGAGCCGACCGAGGGGCTCGCGCCGGTCATCATCCAGCAGATCGGCCGCACCATCCGCACGCTTAAGGAGCAAGGCTTTACCATCCTGCTCGTCGAGCAGAATTTCCGCTTCGCCTCGACGGTCGCCGACCGCTATTACATCATGGAACACGGGCGCATCGTCGAGGGGTTCGCGAACTCAGAACTGGACGCGAACACGGAAAAGCTCCACGAGTACTTGGGGGTTTGAAGCACCTGGGGGTTTGAAGATCTGGGAGTTAATGCAGCGCCGGTGTCCGACGGCGTTGACCGAGAAAGAACGAGAAGGAGGAATAAAGATGAAGCGTCTCATCAGTATGGCCGCGCTGGCGGCCGTGTTGGCCTGCGGCAGCGCGCAGGCACAGGATCTCACCGTCAAGATCGGCGTGCTCAGTGACATGTCGAGCCTCTATGCCGATCTTGGCGGTCCTGGCTCGGTCGCCGCCGCCAAGATGGCGATCGCCGACTTCACCAAGGATCATCCCAACGTCAAGGTGGAGCTGATCTCGGGCGACCATCAGAACAAGCCCGACGTCGGCACCAGTATCGCCAACCAATGGTACGACGTCGACAAGGTCGACATGATCATCGACGTTCCGAACTCGGGCGTCGCCCTCGCAGTCAGCCAGGTCGCGCTGCAGAAGAACAAGCTGTTCATCGTCTCGGGTGCCGCGGCCTCCGATCTCACCGGGCCGAAGTGCAATGCCGACACGATCCACTGGACCTACGACACCTGGATGCTGGCGAACGGCACCGGCAAGGCGATGGTGAAGACCGGCGGCGACACCTGGTTCTTCCTCACGGCCGACTACGCCTTCGGCCATGCGCTCGAACGCGATACGGCCGCGGTCGTCGAGGCAAACGGCGGCAAGGTGCTCGGCAAGGTGCGCGTACCGCTGAACAACGCCGACTTCTCGTCGTTCCTGCTGCAGGCGCAGTCGTCCAAGGCCAAGGTCATCGGCCTCGCCAATGCCGGCGGCGATACCATCAACTCGATCAAGCAGGCGGCCGAGTTCGGCATCGTGAAGGCGGGACAGAAGCTCGCCGGACTTCTCGTGTTCGCGAGCGACGTCAACGCGCTCGGCCTGCCGACCGCGCAAGGCCTCACCCTGACCGAGACCTGGTACTGGGACGCAAATGACGCGAACCGCGCCTGGACCAAGCGCTGGCAAGTGGAGCGGGCCGGCAAGTTCCCGACCATGGTGCATGCGGGCGTCTATTCCGGCATCCTGCATTACCTGAAGGCGCGCGTCGCGCTCGGCGGCAATCCGGACGGCAAGACGGTCGTCGCCAAGATGAAGGAACTGCCGACCGACGACATCCTGTTCGGCAAGGGCCTGATCCAGGCGAACGGTCGCAAGATCCACGACGCCTATCTCTTCGAGGTGAAGAAGCCGGAAGAGTCGAAGCATCCGGGCGACTTCTACACGCTGAAGGCCACCATCCCGGCGGCTGAAGCGTTCCGTCCCATCAAGGACAGCGGCTGCCCGCTCGTCAGCGGCTAGGCAGATCGAACAGGACGGGCGGGCCACAGGCTCGCCCGTCGCAAATGGCGGGCAACGGCCCGCGATGACCAAAGTAACGACAGGGTAGGGAAGACATCCATGAACAAGACCTTTGCGGTCGCCGCGCTCGCGGCCGCGCTGATGTGCACAACGGCGCACGCTCAGCAAATCAATGTGAAAATTGGCGTCCTGACGGACATGAACAGTCTCTACGCCGACGATACCGGGCCTGGCTCGGTCGCCGCCGCCAAGATGGCGGCTGCCGACTTCATGAAGGACCATCCGAATGTGAAGGTCGAGGTCATCACCGGCGACCACCAGAACAAGGCCGACCTCGGCGTCAGCATCGCGAACCAATGGTACGACGTCGACAAAGTCGACATGATCGTCGACGTTCCGAACTCCGGCGTCGCGCTCGCGATCAGCCAAGTCTCGGCCCAGAAGAACAAGGTGTTCGTCGGCTCCGGCCCGGCTTCGTCCGATCTGACCGGTCCGAAGTGCAACGCCAACAACGTGCAGTGGACCTACGACACCTGGATGCTGGCGAACGGCACCGGCAAGGCGATCGTGAAGGCCGGCGGCGACACCTGGTTCTTCCTGACCGCCGACTACGCGTTCGGCTACGCGCTCGAGCGCGATACCGCCGCGGTGGTCGAGGCGAACGGCGGCAAGGTGCTCGGGAAGGTGCGCCACCCGATCAACAACAACGACTTCTCGTCGTTCCTGCTGCAGGCGCAGACCTCCAAGGCCAAGGTGATCGGTCTCGCCAATGCGGGCGGCGACACCATCAATGCGATCAAGCAGGCCGCCGAGTTCGGCATCGTGAAGGGCGGCCAGAAGCTTGCCGGCCTTCTGATCTTCGCCGGCGACATCGCGGCGCTCGGCCTGCCGACCGCGCAGGGGCTGACCTTCACCGAAACGTTCTACTGGGACATGAACGACCAGACGCGCGCCTGGACCAAGCGCTGGCACGAGGTGCGCGGCGCGATGGACAAGTACCCGACCATGAACCATGCCGGCGTCTATGCGGGCACCTTGCACTATCTCAAGGCCCGCCTCGCGCTCGGTCCCGGCGAGCACGATGGCAAGTCGATCGTCGCCAAGATGAAGGAACTGCCGACGGACGACATTCTGTTCGGCAAGGGCACCATCCGCGCCGACGGCCGCAAGATCCATCCGGCCTACCTGTTCGAGGTGAAGAAGCCGGAGGAATCCAAGTATCCCGGCGACTTCTATCACCTGCGCGCGACCATTCCGGCGGACGAAGCCTTCCGTCCGCTGAAGGACGGCGGCTGCCCGCTGGTGAGCGGCTAAGGCTCCATCGTCATCACCGGGCCGCCGCGCAGAGCGCGGCGTGACCCGGTGATCTCGATTGAGGGTGCAGAGCGTTCCTAACCGGGATCGCCGGGTCAAGCCCGGCGATGACGACTGAGAGACCGGTGCATGTTCGACATCTTCGGCATCCCTTCGCAGGCGCTGTTCGGGCAATTACTGCTCGGGCTGATCAACGGCTCGTTCTACGCGCTGTTGAGCCTCGGGCTCGCCGTGATCTTCGGCATGCTCAACATCATCAACTTCACGCACGGCGCCCAATACATGATGGGCGCCTTCGCGGCGTTCCTGCTGCTCAACAACACCGGGATAGGCTACTGGGGCGCGCTCGTCGTCGCGCCGATCCTGGTCGGCATCGTCGGCATCATCATCGAGCGCACGATGCTGCAATGGCTCTACAAGCTCGACCACCTCTACGGGCTGTTGCTGACCTTCGGCCTCGCACTGATCATCGAGGGCGTCGCGCGCAACTATTACGGCTCGGCTGGTCTGCCCTATGCGATGCCGGACTCGCTGCGCGGCGGGCAGAACCTCGGCTTCATGTTCCTGCCGAACTATCGCGCCTGGGTGATCTTCGCCTCGCTCGCGATCTGCCTGTCGACCTGGTTCGTGATCGAGCGCACGCGGCTTGGCGCGTATCTGCGCGCCGCGACCGAGAATCCGACGCTGGTGCGCGCCTTCGGCATCAACGTGCCGCGCATGATCACGCTCACCTACGGCTTCGGCGTCGGCCTCGCGGCGCTCGCCGGCGTGATGGCGGCGCCGATCTACAACGTCTCGCCGCAGATGGGCTCCGACCTCATCATCGTGGTGTTCGCCGTGGTGGTGATCGGCGGCATGGGCTCGATCATGGGCGCCATCGTCACCGGCTTCGGGCTCGGCATCATCGAGGGGCTCACCAAGGTGTTCTTCCCCGAGGCGTCCAACACGGTGATCTTCGTCATCATGGCGATCGTGCTGTTGATCCGGCCCGCAGGCCTGTTCGGGCGGAGGGCGTGATGGAGCGCGTCGATCCGAAGGTGGTGACCGACGTCAGGCGCGAGAGCCGCAGCGAGCAGATCGCGTTCCTGCTGATGGTTGCGGCGCTCATCGTCGCGCCATTCTTCATCTATCCGCTGTTCCTGATGCAGGCCTTGTGTTTCGCGCTGTTTGCCTGCGCGTTCAATCTGCTGATCGGCTATGTGGGGCTCTTGTCGTTCGGCCACGCGCTCTATTTCGGCTGGGCGAGCTATCTTTCGGCGCATGCCGCGAAAGTGTGGGGCCTACCGCCGGAGCTTGCGATCCTGACCGGCGCCGCGACCGCCGCCTTACTTGGCCTCGTCGCCGGCTCGCTCGCGATCCGCCGCCAGGGCATCTATTTCGCGATGATCACGCTCGCGCTCGCGCAGATGATGTTCTTCTTCGCGCTGCAGGCGAAGTTCACCGGCGGCGAAGACGGCATCCAAGGCGTGCCGCGCGGCAAGCTGTTCGGCTTGGTCGACCTCACGCCGCACACGACGATGTACGCGCTGGTCGTCGTGATCTTCCTCGCCTGCTTCCTGTTCATCCACCGCGTCATCAACTCGCCGTTCGGCGAGGTGCTGAAAGCGATCCGCGAGAACGAGCCGCGCGCGATCTCGCTCGGCTACAAGACCGACCGCTACAAGCTCGTCGCCTTCGTGCTCTCGGCGACGCTCGCCGGCATCGCCGGCGGCACCAAGGCGATCGTGTTCCAGATCGCCTCGCTCACCGACGTGCATTGGGCGATGTCGGGCGAGGTCGTGCTGATGACGCTGGTCGGCGGGCTCGGCACCGTGTTCGGCCCCGTCGCCGGCGCATTCGTGATCGTGGCGATGCAGAACTATCTCAACGCGCTCGATCAGTGGGTGACGGTCATCCAGGGCGTGATCTTCGTCGTCTGCGTTCTGCTCTTCCGCCGCGGCATTATCGGCGAGATCGCGCACTACTTTAAGATCAGGCTTTAGCGCCCTTCCCGCGCAAGCCGCCGGCAGTGATGCCGATCCGCAACGGGCCGCCACAAAGTTGCCTCTTTTTCCCCAAGACGGTATTTTAATACCTGAGCTCTATTGTGGCCGCCACGCCAGGCCGTATTTTCGTTTTTGCATTGCCACAGGAACCGCCGCGAATGGCGAGCGAGCCGTACCGTCTTTCGATCGAGACCACGCGTAAGTGGCATGCGCTGGCTGAGCGTCGGCGCGCGCACCTGGTCGAACTCTATCGCAGCGGCCGTTGGCGCCGTTATTACAGTGAGGAGGTCTTCCAGGCGCACATGCGGGAAGTCCTCAAGGGCGTCGAGGTCTGGGCCAAGGTGCTGGAGCGCTGGCCCGAGCCGGACGCCCGGAGCCAAGCTCCGACCAAGGCTGCTTGAGCGGCGCGGCGCACGGCAACGACAGCGCAATCTTGAAAGATTTTACCCGCGCAGCTTGCATGGCGCCGCGGCGGCGTGTCGAAATGGCTTCCGATGGGCGCCTCCGGGCCAGCGCGCGGCCGTTGTCTGCCGACCTTGCTGTCGGCCGGCGATGCGCGGCCGCGCGCGATCCGGTCCGGGCCGCTCTGGCCGGGCGCGCGCCACACCCATGAGGATCGCGCGCGCGCGATCCGGCGCGGGCTTGCCTTCATCTATCGGCTTGCGACCGCTGAGAAGAACTTCGCGGCCTATGGCGACGACTTCCTGTGGTGCTTCTACACGCTCTCGGCAACGACCGCGGATCCGTGGCTCAAGCGCACGGCCTGGCGCATGGGCCAGGAGCGTGCGCGGCAATGGCGCAATGATTATCGCCGTCTCCCGGCGCACCCGAGCGCCGACGACGTCACCGCGTGGGCGTTCGGCGACCATGCCGCCGATTGCCTCAACGTGCGCGACGCGCGGCTCAAACCCGCGGTCGCGCGCGCGGCGCGGAAATTCCGCGCGGTGGATTTTCTCTATTTCGATCCCGTGCGCGAGCGCATTCCGCGCGACGTGCCGGACGCCTGTGCGCGCTGCGAGACGCCGAACCGGCGCGGCCGGGCGCGCTGCCGCAGATGCGGCGGCAAGCTGCGGATGTTCAATCGCTACGAGGTGATGATCGACGCGCTGGTCACCACCTATAGCGGCGAGCGCTATGGCGTGCGACTCGGCGCGAACCTCGCCGACGTGACGGCGCAGCTCGCGGCACTGCGCCCCTATCGCGGGCCGCGCGCCGGCGCGCATCGCGGCTACCTCGATCTCGCCTATGTGGTCACGCACGTCGTCTACGCGCTCAACGATTATGGGCGCTACCGGCTGCGTCCCGCCTGGCTGCCGCACGAGTTCGCGTTCCTGAAAAGCCATTTGCGCCAGAGCATTGCCGATAACGACCCGGAAACCACCGGCGAGTTCCTCGACACCTTGAAGGCGTTCGGACTGACCCAGGCGGATCCGACGATCCGCGCCGGCATGCAATTCGTGCTCTCGCGCCAGCGCCCCGACGGAAGCTGGGGCGAGGGCGAGGAGGGGGATTGCTACACGCCCTACCACGCGACCTGGACGGCGATCGGCGGGCTGATGGACTATGCGTATCGCGGCGAGCGCACCTGTTTTCCCCACGCGCTGCGGCGCGCGCAGCGGGGGTAAGGTCACTTTTTCGGAACGCCCCCGGAGGCGGTTTCCCCGCCCTGCGAAACGTGGTGAAGTCGCGCGCCCAATCCGGGCCGACAGGACTCCCCGATGAATTTCGTCAATCCCAATCCGTTCACCACCCGGCCCGAGATCGAAGGCACGTTCGGCGTCGTCACCTCGACGCATTGGATCGCGACCGCGGTCGGCATGGGCGTGCTGGAGCGCGGCGGCAATGCGTTCGACGCCGCCTGCGCCACCGCCTTCACGCTGCAGGTGGTCGAGCCGCATCTCAACGGGCCAGGCGGCGACGTGCCGGTGATCCTCTACGATGTCCGCCGCGGCAAGCCGGAAGTGATCTGCGGGCAGGGGTCCGTGCCGGCCGGCGCGACGATCGCGCATTACCGCGACGAGCTTGGGCTCGACCTCGTGCCCGGC
Source organism: uncultured Hyphomicrobiales bacterium (assembly GCA_964479515.1). GTDB lineage: Bacteria > Pseudomonadota > Alphaproteobacteria > Rhizobiales > Xanthobacteraceae > PALSA-894. The sequence continues at coordinate 20,757 of CAYZMR010000035.1, forward strand.
ACCGGCCTGCTTGCGGCCTGCATTCCCGGCACCTTCGACACCTGGATGACGCTGCTGCGCGACTACGGCACGATGCGGATCGCGGACGTGCTGACGCCGGCGATCGGCTACGCCAAGAACGGCTATCCGCTGGTCGAGCGCATCTGCGCCACCATCGACGCCGTGAAGGACCTGTTCCGCGACCACTGGCCGAGCTCGGCCGCGACCTATCTGGCGGGCGGCAGCGTGCCGAAGGCCGGCACGATCTTCACCAACCCCGTCATGGCCGCAACCTACGAGCGAATCCTGCGCGAGGCGCAGGCCGGCGGCGGTTCGCGCGAGGTCGAGATCGAGCGCGCGCGGAAAGTCTGGAGCCAGGGCTTCGTCGCCGAGGCGATCGACAAATTCTGCCGCACCCAGGAGGTCATGGACACGTCGGGCGAGCGCCATCGCGGCGTGCTCACGGGCGCCGACATGGCGAAATGGCAGGCGACCGTCGAGGCGCCGATCTCCTATGATTACGGCCGCTACACCGTGCTCAAGGCCGGCCCGTGGACTCAAGGGTTGGTCACCTTGCAGCAACTCGCATTGTGCAAGGGGTTCGACTTCGACAGCTTCGATCCGCGCGGCCCGGACTTCATCCATTATCAGGTCGAGTGCGCGAAATTGGCGTTTGCGGACCGCGACACGTTCTACGGCGATCCGAAATTCGTGGCCGTGCCGATCGATGTGCTGTTGTCGGATGCCTACAACAATGCGCGCCGCAAGCTCATCACCGACAAGGCATCGCACGAAATCCGCCCCGGCAGCATCGAGGGCTTTGGCAAGACCATGGGGCTGCGCCTCGCCGACGGCCAGCGGGCGGCTGTCGCGGCTTCGGGCGCGGGCGAGCCGACGGTCGGCGATATCCCGTGGACGCATGATGAGGAGAAGTTGCCCGATGTGGTCGCCAGGCGCGCCGCCGAGCGCGAACGCATGGGCGCGACGCCCGGCGACACCGTGCACTTCGACATCGTCGACCGCGACGGCAACATGATCTCCTCGACGCCGTCCGGCGGCTGGCTGCATTCCTCGCCGGTGATCCCGGACCTCGGCTTCCCGCTCGGCACGCGCGCCCAGATGTTCTGGCTCGAAGAAGGCCACCCGGCCTCGCTCGCGCCCGGGAAGCGGCCGCGCTCCACGCTCACGCCGACGCTCGCGCTGCGCGACGGCGAGCCGTATCTCGCCTGGGGCTCGCCCGGCGGCGACCAGCAGGACCAGTGGATCACGCAGTTCTTTCTGCGCCACGTCCATTCCGGCATGAATTTGCAGGAGGCGATCGACGCGCCCGCCTGGCACACCGAGCATTTCCTTTCCTCGTTCTGGCCGCGCACCGCGCGCCCCGGCGTCGTCGTGGTGGAGAGCCGCGTGCCGAAGGCAACGCGCGACGAGCTCGAGCGGCGCGGCCACAAGGTCGAGGTCGGCCCGGAGTGGTCGGAGGGCCGCCTCACGGCCGCATCGAAGGATGGCAAGCGCCGCAAGGCCGCGGCGAACCCGCGCGGCATGCAGGGCTATGCGGCGGGGCGGTGAGCCAGTGTCCCGCACGCGATGCAACACGAAGTGGTGCATCGCAGATGCGGGACCCCGGTTTCTCGACCGACAAGAACCG
>CAYZMR010000036.1:0-22314 GCA_964479515.1 uncultured Hyphomicrobiales bacterium
GAGGTTGCCGCCGCCGACCACGACGCCGACGGTCACGCCGAGCTTACGCGCGGCGACGAGATCGCTGACGATGTTTTCGATGGTCGGCGCGTGGATGCCGAACTCGTTGGGGCCGGAAAACGCCTCGCCCGAAACCTTGACGATCACACGTCGGTATGCGGGCTTGCCCATCGAGGCGTCCTTGGCTCCGCGCGATGCGCGCCCTTGTTCAGGTCGGCTTCTTGGCGGCTTCGACTTCGGCGGCGAAATCGGAGGTCGCTTTCTCGATGCCTTCGCCGAGCGCGTAACGCACGAAGCCCGCGACCTTGATCGCAGCGCCGACCTTGCCTTCGCTCTCCTTCAGCGCCTGCGCGACGCTCTTCTTGTCGTCGAAGATGAAGGGCTGCTCGAGCAGCGTCTGCTCCTTGTAGAAGGTCTTGAGCCCCGACTCGGTGATCTTCTCGATCATCGCCTCGGGCTTGCCCTGCTGGCGGAATTTGTCGGCGAGAATGTCCTTCTCGCGCTTGACCACGGCCGGATCGACGCCGGACGCGTCGACCGCGAGCGGATTGGCCGAGGCGATGTGCATCGCGACCTGCCGCCCGATGATGGCAAGCTGATCCGCGCTGCCCGACGATTCGAGCGCGACCAGCACGCCGATCTTGCCGAGCCCCTCGGACACCTGATTGTGCACGTAGCTCGCAACCAGCCCCTGCCCCACCGACAGCACCGCCGCGCGGCGCAGCGTGATGTTCTCGCCGATGGTCGCGATCGCCGACGAGATCGCATCCGCGACCGTCATGCTGCCGGCCTTGGCGGCCTTGATCGCCTCGACGTCGGCGCCGACGCGGAGCGCGACATCGGCGATCATCTTCACCAGGCCCTGGAAATGGTCGTTCCGCGCGACGAAGTCGGTCTCGGAATTGACCTCGACCATCGCGCCCTTCTTCGGCTGGACGAACACGCCGATCAGGCCCTCGGCCGCGACGCGGCCGGCCTTCTTGGCGGCCTTGGAGAGCCCCTTCTTACGCAGCCAGTCGACTGCGGCCTCCATATCGCCGTTGGTCTCATTGAGCGCGGTCTTGCAGTCCATCATACCCGCGCCGGTCTTCTCGCGCAGCTCCTTCACCATTGCGGCGGTGATCGTTGCCATCTTGAAAATCCTTCAATCCGCCATGCCCGGCCTTGTGCCGGCATCCACGACTTGATTGGCAAGCAACACGAGAAAGACGTGAATGGCCGAACCAAGTCCGGCCATGACGACGGTGGCGTTACTCCGCGACGAACTCTTTCGCCTTGGCGATCCAGCTTTCCACGCGGCCGGGAAGTCCGACTTCCTCGCCGATCTTCTCGGCATCGGCGCCGCTGAACTCGGCGATCTGCGAGTAGTGGAACACGCCGAGGTCGTTGAGCTTCTTCTCGATCGCGGGCGAAACGCCGGGCAGCTTCTTGAGATCGTCGGCGATGCCGCGCGGTCCAGACAGCGGCTGGAAGCCGCTCACGGGCGCCTCGGGAATGACCTCCTCGACGACCGGCTTCTCGGCCGCGCCGGTATCGATGCCCATCTCGCCCTGGGCGCGGCCGATGCCATCGATCGCCGCCTTGGCGACGAGATCGCAGTAGAGTGTGATCGCACGGCCGGCGTCGTCATTGCCCGGCACCACATAGCTGATGCCGTTCGGATCGCAATTCGTGTCCACGATTGCGGCGACCGGAATGTTGAGCCGGCGCGCCTCCTTGATGGCGATGTCCTCCTTGTTCGTGTCGATCACGAACAGGAGGTCGGGCAGCCCGCCCATCTCCTTGATGCCGCCGAGCGCGCGGTCGAGCTTTTCCTTCTCGCGCGTGAGCGTCAGGCGCTCCTTCTTGGTGTAGCCGCCGGCGGCCTCGCCGGACGACAGCATCTCCTCCAGTTGGCGCAGCCGCTTGATCGAGGCCGAGATGGTCTTCCAATTGGTCAGCGTGCCGCCGAGCCAGCGCGAATTGACGTAGTACTGCGCGGAGCGCTTGGCGGCGTCCTTGATCGCGTCCTGCGCTTGGCGTTTGGTGCCGACGAACAGGATACGGCCGCCCTTGGCGACCGTATCGCTCACGGCCTGCAACGCGCGGTGCATCATCGGCACCGTCTGCGCGAGGTCGAGGATGTGGATGTTGTTGCGGGCCCCGTAGATGTACTCCGCCATCTTCGGGTTCCAGCGGTGGGCCTGATGGCCGAAGTGCACGCCAGCTTCCAGGAGCTGGCGCATCGAGTAGTCGGGCAGCATCTGTCTTCTCCGGTTGATCCGCCGCGGACCCGTGAGCCCCAACCGATCATTCGACCGGGGCACCGGACGGCGTAGAGCCAAGGTCCGCGTGTGAGATGGGCCGCTATATAGCGACGGCGGGGGTGGGACGCAAGGAAAACGCGTGAAATCCGCCGGTTGGTGGCGGATCGCCGGTTTTGCGGCCAGGAGGCCGATCAGATGTCCCAGCCCTGGCTCTTCTTGACGATGATCGGGCGCACCATCGCGTCGGACTGCGCCGAGGTGCGGTAGGTGTGCGACACGGTGAACTGGTCGCCGCCGCGGTGGCTGATCGCGGTGCCGACGCTCGCGCCCACCGTGCCGACCATCACGGTCGCGAGCAGCAGCGCGCCGACGACGCCCCAGGTGGGGAACAGCAGGCACAGGCCCGCGATGATCTCGGCGGTTCCGGCGAGCGTCAGGAACGTCGAACCAAGGCCGATCGCCGCGAACGGCTCGGCCATGAAGCCCATGCCGGCCAGCTTGGCGCAGCCCGCCGCGAGAGCGACGAGACCCACCAGCATCTGAAGGCCGTAGAGCGCGATGGTCTTCATGGTAGCTCCCTGTCGATCTCTGCGGCGGTTGCGTCTGCCGCATTCCTTCGATGGCGGGAACCTACGCGCGCTCCGTATTGTCGAGATGTCGCACGGTCAGGGAGTTAGTATCATTTGTATCGTGTCCTCCAGGACACGCTTTGACGATGCGCACGACACGCCGACGATACAAATGATACAAAACGAAGACTTCGCGACACACCCACGATACACGGCATCCCCACTATAAGGCGGGCCGGAGCCGTGCCTGATGCCGATTTCGTCGAAGCCCGTATCGACTGCCCACCCCCCGTCTCCGGACCCGCCACGCGAGCCTGCCCAAAACGAAGAGCGCTACGCGCTCGCGATGGAATCGCTCGACTACGGCGTGTACGACTGGGACCTCGAGGCTGGCCGCGTCTACGCCTCCCCGACTCTCGGGATCATGGTCGGGGTCGCCAAAGACGACCTGATCCACCTCGCCAATTGGGCCTCCTACGTCCATCCCGACGACCTGCCGGTCTACCGGCGCACCATGATCGCCTATCTCAAGGGCGAAACCCCGCGGTTCGAGTGCGACTACCGCTACCGCGCCGGCGACGGGACCTGGCGCTGGATCCGCCAGCACGGCGTCGCACAGCGCGGGCCCGACGGGCGTGTGCGCCGCATGGTCGGCGCGGCGCGCGATGTCACCGAGATCATGCAGCGCCAGCGCGAGCTCCAGAGCGCCAAGGCCGAAGTCGCCGCCGCGCAGCGCCCGCACGCCGTCGAGGCCGGCGCGCAGGACGTCGAGCGCTACGCGCTCGCGATGGAATCGCTCAGTCAGGGCCTCTACGACTGGAACCTCGAAACCGGCACGATTTACTACTCGCCGGCGCTGCGCATCGTGCTTGGTCTGTCGGCGAGCGAGCTCTCGACGGCGCAGGACTGGACCGACCGCATCCACAAGAACGACCTGCCGCTGTTCCGCCGCACGCTGGTCGCGCATCTCAAGGGCGAGACCCCGCGCTTCGAATGCGAGGTACGCTACCGCACCGGCGACGGCACCTGGCGCTGGGCGCGCCAGCACGGCGTCTCGACGCGCGGCCCGGATGGACGCGTGCGCCGCCTTGTCGGGGCGACCGGCGACATCACCGAGATCAAGCAGCGCGAGCGCGAGCTCAACAGCGCCAAGGTCGCAGTCGCCCAGCCGCGCGCGCCGACCCCGCAGGACGCCGCGGCGCCCGACACCGAGCGCTACGCGCTCGCGATGGAGTCGATCAACGAGTACGTCTACGACTGGAACATCGAGACCAACGCCGTCTATCTCTCGCGGCCCCTGCTCAACATGCTCGGACTGCCGGCGAATGCGACACTCGCGGATTGGGCAAACCGCATCCATCCGGACGACCGGATGTTTCATCGACGCATGGTCGTCGCGCTGTTCAAGGGCGAGACCGACCGCCTCGACGTCGAGTTCCGCTACACCGCCCCGGGCGGGAGCCTGCGCTGGGCGCGCCAGCACGGCATCGTGGTGCGCGGACCCGACGGGCGCGCGCGTCGCATGATCGGGGCGACCGGCGACATCACCGAGACCAAGCAGCGCGAACGCCAGCTCGACACCGCCAAGGCCGAGGTCGCGGCGGCGCAGCGCGATATCGAACACACGCGCGAGGTGATGCAGACCGTGCTCGACAACATGACCGACGGGGTCACGTTGTTCGACAAGGACTTTCGCTGGCAGTTCAGCAACCGCGGACACATCGAGAGCCGCGAATACGGCAATTTCCTGCGCCCCGGCCTGTCCGACCGCGACATGGTGCGTTTCCAGATCGAGCGCGGCGACTTCGGTCACGTCGAGAATGTCGAAGCGCTGCTCGACGAAGTCGCGGCCCGGATGCGTAAGCCCGGCGGCAACCGCTACGAGCGGCGCACCGCGAACGGGCGCTACGTCGAGTTCCACTACAAGCCGCTCGACGACGGCGGCCTGCTCGGCATCTACCGCGACATCACCGAATTGAAGGAACGCGAGGAGGCGCTTGCCGCCGCCAAGGAGGCGGCCGAGGCCGCGCGCGACGCGGCCGAACGGGCGCGCGCGGAAGCCGCCGCCGCCCGCGCCGAGGCCGAAAACACGCGTGAGGTGATGCAGACCGTGTTCGACAACATGAACGACGGCGTCATGTTGTTCGACAAGGATCTGCGCTGGAGGTTCGTCAACAACCAGCTCATGGAATTCCAGCGCTTCACGCCCGACGTCGCCTTCCCGGGCGCGTCGGCCTACGACATCCTGCGCTTCCAGGCGCGGCGCGGCGATTTCGGCCGCGTCGAGGAAGGCGACATCGACAAGGAGGTCGGGCGGCGCCTTGCCGTGATGCGGTCCGGCGCGCGCTACGAGCGCCGCACCGCCGGCGGCCGCTTCATCGAGTTCAACTTCAAGCCGCTGCGGGACGGCTCGCTGCTCGCGCTCTATCGCGACATCACCGACCTGAAGGAGCGCGAGGAGGCGCTCGCGACCGCCAAAATCGCGGCCGAGGAGGCGCGCGACGACGCGGAACGCACGCGCAGCGTGATGCAGACCGTGCTCGACAACATGACCGGCGGCGTCATGCTGTTCGACAAGGACTTCCGCCTGCAGTTCGTGAACCGGCAGGTGTCGGAATTCCAGAACTATCCGGGCGAGGTGACCCGCCGCGGCACGTCCGGCCGCGACATCCTGCGCTTCCAGATCCAGCGCGGCGACTTCGGCGAGGTCGCAGACATTGAGGCGAAGATCGACGAGCGCGTCGCGATCATCAGGGCGCCGGGCGGCAACCGCTTCACCCGCCACACGCTCGACGGACGCTACGTCGAGTTCACCTTCCAGCCGCTCGCCGACGGCGGCCTGCTCGCCTTCGGCCGCGACGTGACCAGGCTCAAGGAGCGCGAGCAGGCGCTCGCCGCCGCCAAGGACGCCGCCGAGGAAGCGCTCGCCCAGCAGACCGCGACGACCGAGGTGCTCCAGGCGATCAACAGCTCGCCGGTCGACCTCACGCCCGTCTTCGAGACGACGCTGCGCAAGGCGATGGATCTTTGCGACGCGCACTTCGGCGCGTTGATGACCTACAACGACGGCGCCTTCGAGCTGATCGCGCATCGCGGCCTCTCGGAGGAGTTCCTGGCCGCGCGGCGCGGGCCGCGCCGGCCCGCCCCCGAGACCTCGCTCGGTCGCATCGCGCGCGGCGAGCCGCTGATCCACATCGCCGACATCGCCGACTCCGAGGTTCATCGCCGCGGCGATCCAACCCGGCGCAGCTTCGCCGAGATGACCGGCGCGCGTACCTGCATCTGGATCCCGTTGCGCAAGGACGACCTGCTGCTCGGCGTCATGGCTGTCTATCGCGACGAGGTGCGGCCGTTCAGCGACAAGCAGATCGCGCTGCTGCAGAACTTCGCTGTCCAGGCCGCGATCGCGCTCGACAACGCGCGGCTATTCAAGCAGGTCCAGGAGCGTACCAGCGAGATCGAGCGCACGCGCGAGGTGATGCAGACCGTGCTCGACAACATGAGCGACGGCGTGACCCTGTGGGACAAGGAATTCCGCTGGCTGTTCAGCAATCGCTACAGCATGCAGATGTGGGGCTATGGGCCGGACCTGCTCAAGCCCGGCCTCAGCGGCTACGACATGATCCGCTACCTCGCCGAGCGCGGCGAGTTCGGCCCGACCGAGGACATCGAGCGCACCGTGCAGGAGCGTTGTGCGCTGATCCTGCGCGCCGGCGGCAGCCGCTACGAGCAGCGCACCGCGCGCGGCAAATATCTCGAATTCATGTTTCAGCCGCTCAAGGACGGCGGGCTGCTCGGCATCTATCGCGACATCACCAAGCTCAAGGAGCGCGAAGAGGCGCTCGCTGCCTCCAAGGCCGCCGCCGAAGGCGCGCGCGACGCCGCCGAGCGCGAACGCGCCGAGGCCGAAGCCGCCAACCAGGCGAAATCCACGTTCCTCGCCACCATGAGCCACGAGATCCGCACGCCGATGAACGGCGTGCTCGGCATGATCGACGTGCTCGAACGCCAGGGCCTCGATCCGCCGCAGAAACGCTCGGTCGCGACCATCCGCGAGTCGGCGCAGTCGCTGTTGCGCATCATTGACGACGTGCTCGACTTCTCCAAGATCGAGGCCGGTCGGCTGGAGCTGGAAGATGCCGCGTTCTCGCTCTCGGGGCTGATCGAGGGCGTGACCGGCACGTTCCGCCAGCAGGCCGTGACCAAGGGATTGGCGCTGGAGATCGAAATCGACGCCGGCTCGGACGACGCGCTCGTCGGCGATCCGACCCGCGTGCGCCAGGTCCTGTTCAACCTGCTCGGCAACGCGCTGAAGTTCACCGAGCGCGGGCGCGTCTCCCTGCATGCCGGAACCGCGCCGCTCGGCGGCGGGGCGACGCGCGTCACCATCGCGGTGAGCGACACCGGCATCGGGCTCGACGATGAGCAGCGCGCGCGCCTGTTCCGGCCTTTCGCGCAGGCGGATTCGTCCACCACGCGGCGATTCGGCGGCACCGGTCTCGGGCTTTCGATCGTGCGGCGGCTGGCGCAGCTCATGAAGGGCGACATCGCGGTCGAGAGCAAGCCCGGCGCCGGCTCGACCTTTACGGTGACGATGATCCTGCGCGCTGCGCCGGCCGATTCTCCGCTCAACACCACGCTGCGCGCGAGCGGACGGACCTCGGGCTCGTCCTCCTCGTCGCGCTCCAGGTCGCGCCCGCGCGTGCTCGTCGCCGACGATCATCCGGTCAATCGCGAGGTGCTGGTGCGCCAGCTCGAGCTTCTCGGCATCGCGGCCGACACGGTGAACGACGGCGTCGAGGCGCTCGAAGCCTGGGCCGCCGGACGCTACGCGGCGGTGCTCGCCGACATCCACATGCCGCGCATGGATGGGCACGAGCTGACACGGCGCATCCGCGCTGCCGAGGCCGAGTTCGGCACCAGCGGGCACACGCCGGTGGTCGCGGTCACCGCCAATGCGATGAAGGGCGAGGACGAGCGCTGCCTTGCCGCCGGCATGGACGCCTATCTGGCAAAGCCCGTGAACATGGATGCGCTACGTGCCACGCTGGAGCGCTGGGTGCCGATCCACGAGGCGGAACACGACACCGGCGATGACGGCGAGAAGCCGAAACGGCCGAGCGCGATCGACCGCGAGGTGCTTGCCGCCTGGCTCGGCGACGACCGGGCGGCGATCGATTCGCTGCTCGCGAAATTCCGCGACACCGCGGTCGCGGCCGAGCGCGAGATCGGCGCGGCCTCGCGCGCCGGCGACCTGCCGACGCTCGCGGCTGCGGCCCACAAGCTCAAAGGCGCGGCGCAGACGGTCGGCGCGGCCGGCGTCGGCACCGCGGCCTCGACGCTCGAGCAGGCCGGCAAGGCTGGCGACCGCTCCCGCTGCCGCGAAGGCTTGGGGCCGCTCGCGGCGGAACTGCGCCGCGCGCTCGCGGAGATTCCGGCGGCGTAGTGCTGCCGGTCGTGCCGTGCGCGGCGCTTCGGCATCCCCTCTCCCGCGATGGGGAGAGGGACATTGCCGCGTGCCATTTTTTCCCTACGCGGCGACTTGCATCTCGCCCAGGATCGCCTTGTTTGCCTCGAACCAGGCGGCCTCCTCGCCGGGCCGCGGCATGACGAGCCCGGCCTCCATGATCGTGGCCGCGTCGGCTTCCTCGACCCTGAGCACGAGATTCCGTTCAGGCTGTCCGGTCAGGCGCGCCCAAGCCGCGGACAGGGACGTCAGCAGGGCCTGGCGGGTCTTGAGCGTGCGACCGGCGCGGACGATGGCGTTGATCAGTGTTCCGTTCTCGCGGACGGCGCCGGCGAGGTAGTGCGAACCCAGCGGCAGATCGCTGAAGACGATATTGACGAATGGCTCCGGCGCGCCGGTCGACTCGACGTGAATGCGGGTGAACTCCTTGGCGATGGCCGCCTTGGTCTCGGGGCTCAGGGCCAGTGAGGTGGCGCATTGATAGATTGGCATGGAACTCTCCTTTGGCTGGACTTCCCGGGCCTATTCCCGGTAAGTTGACAGTGACCACTCTCTAGACTGGCAATGTTGTCATTGTCAACTCTCATGCGGAGATCACGCGTGGCAAAAACAGTCCGCCATCCGTCGCGTCGCCCTTATCATCACGGCAATCTCGCCCCCGCGCTGGTCGCGGCGGCGCTGGCGCTGCTCGACGAGACGCAGGATTGGGCCTTCTCGTTGCGCGAGGTCGCGAGACGCGCCGGCGTCAGTCACAACGCGCCGTACAAGCATTTCGTCGAGAAGCGCGACCTCCTGGCCGCGGTCGCGGCACGCGGTTTCGAGGCTTTGGCCGAGCGCATGCTTTCCGCCGTGACGGGGGTGGCTGGCGCGCGGGCGCAGCTCCTCGCCTGCGGTCGCGCGTTCGTCGCCCACGGCATCGCCAATCCGGCGCTCTACCGGCTGATGTTCAGCGCGACACTGACGACCGCCGAGGTGGGCCGCCCGGCGATCGAGAAGGTGGCGGCGGCCAAGGCGCGGGCGATCTTCGACACCACGCTCGCCGACGCGGCCCGCTCGGGAGCGTTTCCCTCAAGTATGTCAAGCCCGCGCGAGAGCGCCGCGGCTTCGCTCGCGACGTGGTCCCTGCTGCACGGACTCACCATGCTGGCGATCGACGATTTCGTCGGCCCGCCCGATGACGTCGAGGCTCTGGTCGATCCGATCCTGGGCGCGCTGCTCGACGGCATGGCGTCACGCCCGCCGGCCGTTCCCGCGCACATCTGGATCGCGCCGCGGCTGTAGCCGCCCGTCAATCCTTCGGCGGGACGAACATGTAGCCGACGCCGCGCACGGTGCGGATCGCGTCCGGGTGGGCCGGATCGACCTCGATCTTGCGGCGCAGCCGCGTGATGCGCAGGTCGATCGCGCGGTCGAACGCCTCCATCTCGCGATGCGCCGTGACTTCCAGCAGCCAATCGCGATTGAGCGGCCGGTTCGGGTTCTCGGCGAAGACCTTCAACAGGTCGAGCTCGCTCGCCGCCAGTGTCTCCTCGCTGCCGTCGACCGGATCGATCAGCACCCGCTTTTCGAGATCGAGCACGCGGCGGCCCATGCGCACGCGCGGACCCGTGCTCACGGTCGTGCCGGCCGTGCGGCGCAGCACGCTCTTGACCCGCGCCAGCAGCTCGCGCGGCTCGAAGGGCTTCGCGATGTAGTCGTCCGCCCCGGTCTCGAGCCCGACCACGCGGTCGACCGTGTCGGTCGCCGCCGTCACCATGATGATGCCGATGCGCCCCGAGCGCTCGCGCAGCCAGCGGGCGAGCACGAAGCCGTCCTCGCCGGGCAGCCCGATGTCGAGCAGCACGAGCGCCGGCACCTCGCGCTCCATCAGCTTGCGCAGCGCGGGGCCGCCGTCGGCGCCACTGACGCGGAAATTCTGCTTGCCGAGGTAGTCGACGAGAAGCTGGCGCTGCGCCACCTCGTCCTCGACCACCACGATGTGCGGACGATGATCCATGCCCCCTCGACTTGAACCGCAACCGGCGGTGTCGCGCGATCGAAGTGTCGCCGCGAGCAGCCCGAACAAACTATATACGGACAGATTCAGCGAAATTCCAATGGGCGACGGCGGAATGGCTGCAATACATCTTCATGCTCAGTCGATGTGAGCGCATCTGCCGCAGCCGGAAGGCCGCGACGCTGCGCGCTGATCGCGCGATTCTGCAACGTGCAGATGCAGAAAGATGCGCCGCCGTCGCGCCAAACCGTTGCCATTTAGGCAACGATGCTGCGCTCGCCCGTTTGTGACCATTCGGTGACGGTGCCGGCCGCGTTATCGAGCAGCATCATGAGGTCGTAATAGACGATGCTCGGCGCCGCCCCGGTGCGCGCCTCCACGCCCGCCCGCCAGGCCGCGTCGTGGGCTGCTTCGGCTGCCGCGCGATCCGGCCAGATGTAGACGCCGCCGCACTCGGCGCCGTCCTGGCTCACGACGTAATGCTTGCGCATGAGGTCACGGTTGGCGCGCCAGCGCGGGATGGTCAGGCGCGCATCGGCGAGGATCGCGTCCCAGTCCGCGCCGGGCGGAGCCTTGAAGGTGACGAGTTCGAGGATCATCACAACACCTCACGCGCCGTTCGCTACACCGCCTCCACCTGCACCACGCCCGGCACGGCCTTGATGGCGCCGGCGATCTGCGGCGAGACCTTGTAGCGGCCTGGAAGGCGGATGTCGGCTTCGCCGCCGCCTTGCAATTGCAGCACCAGCACGATCTCGCCCTCCCCGCGGCTTTCCAGCCGCTTGAGGATGCTCTCGATCGGCTTTTCCGATTGCAGGTGGATGCGCAGCTCCTTCTGCATCTTTGCGGCCGCCTGTTCGAGCGGCTCGACCGACTGGATGCGCGCGCGCACCTCGTCGCCCTGCGCCTCGGCGGTGAGCATCAGCAGCACCGCCGCGCCCGGCTCCAACAGGTCGCGGTACTGCGACAAGCCTTCCTGGAAGATCACCGCCTCGAAATGACCGGACGGATCGGAGAATTCGAGGATGCCCATCTTGTTGCCGGTCTTGGTGCGGCGCTCCGCGCGCGCCACAACGGTGCCGGCGACGCGGCCCGCGCTCGCACCCTGTTTCACGGAGTTGCAGAAAACCGTCCAGGACTGAACCTTCAGCTTCTCCAGCAGCGCCTTGTAGTCATCCAACGGATGGCCGGAGAGGAAGAAGCCGATCGCGTCGAATTCGCGCTGCAGCCGTTCGGCCGGCAGCCACGGCTCGACCGCGGGCAGCGGTAATTGCTCGCGCGTCGCCCCCCCGCCGAACAGCTCGCTCTGTCCGAGCGCCGCGTCGTCGTGGCGGCGCTGCGCGGCGGCGAGGATCACGTCGACGCCCGCATAGGCGCGCGCGCGATTGGGCTCGAGCGCATCGAACGCGCCGGATGCCGCGAGGCTTTCGAGCACGCGCTTGTTGATGGCGCGCGGATTGATCCGGCCCGCGAAGTCCGCGAGGTCGCGGAACGGGCGCTCGCCGCGCGCCTCCACGATGGTCTTCACGGCCTCCTTGCCGACGCCTTTGAGCGCGGCGAGCGCGTAATGGATCGTTGCGCCTTCCACGTCGAAATCGACGCCCGAACGGTTGATCGAGGGCGGCTCGACTTTGACGCCGAGCCGCTGCGCCTCGGCGCGGAATTCGGCGAGCTTGTCGGTGTTGCCCATGTCGTAGGTCATCGACGCGGCCATGAACTCGACCGGATAATTCGCCTTCATGTAGGCGGTCTGGTAGGTGATCAGCGCGTAGGGTGCCGAGTGCGATTTGTTGAAGCCGTACTCGGCGAACTTCGCGCACGCCTCGAAGATCGTCTGCGCGATGGTCTTGTCGTAGCCGCGTTCGGTCGCCCCCGCGAGGAAGCGGCCGCGCTGCGCGTCCATCTCGGACTTGATCTTCTTTCCCATCGCGCGCCGCAGCAGGTCGGCCTCGGCGAGCGTGAAGCCCGCGAGATCCTTGGCGATCTGCTGCACCTGCTCCTGATACGTGATGATGCCGTAAGTGGCCTCCAGGATCGGCTGCAGGTTCGGGTGCAGGTATTCGGTGCGCTCGTGGCCGAGCTTGCGCGCGCAATAGGTCGGGATGTTCGCCATCGGGCCCGGCCGGTAGAGCGCGACCAGCGCGATGATGTCCTCGAAGCGGTCCGGGCGCATCTCGACCAGCGCGCGGCGCATCCCCTGCCCTTCCACCTGGAAGATGCCGACCGTCTCGCCGCGCGCCAGCATCTCGTAGCTCTTGGTGTCGTCGAGCGGGATGCCGAGCAGATCGAGGTCGATGCCGCGCCGCTTGACCAGTTTCACCGCGAGGTCGAGCACCGACAGCGTCTTCAGGCCGAGGAAGTCGAACTTCACCAGCCCCGCCTGCTCCACCCATTTCATGTTGAACTGGGTGACCGGCAGGTCGGATTTCGGATCGCGATACATCGGCACCAGCTCGGACAGCGCGCGGTCGCCGATCACGATGCCGGCGGCATGCGTCGAGGCATGCCGGTGCAGGCCTTCGAGCTTCATCGCGATGTCGAAGGCGCGCTTCACGGTCGGGTCTGAATCGCGCGCGGCCTGCAGGCGCGGCTCCTCACCGATCGCCTTCGACAGCGTGACCGGCGCCGCCGGATTCATCGGCACCAGCTTGGTGAGCTTGTCGACCTGCCCGTAAGGCATTTCGAGCACGCGGCCGACGTCGCGCAACACGCCGCGCGCCTGGAGGGTGCCGAAGGTGATGATCTGCGCCACCTGGTCGCGGCCGTAGCGCGCCTGGACGTAGCGGATCACCTCGTCACGCCGGTCCTGACAGAAGTCGATGTCGAAGTCCGGCATCGACACGCGATCCGGGTTGAGGAAGCGCTCGAAGATCAAGCCGAAGCGGATCGGATCGAGGTCGGTGATGGTGAGCGAATAGGCAACCAGCGAGCCCGCCCCGGAGCCGCGCCCCGGGCCGACCGGGATCCCCTGCAGCTTCGCCCATTGGATGAAGTCGGCGACGATCAGGAAGTAGCCCGGATACTTCATCTTCTCGATCACGCCGAGCTCGAAATCGAGCCGCTCGCGGTAGTCGTCGATGGTGCGTCCCGAGGCGAGGCCGAGCGTCTGCACGCGCCGGTTCAGTCCGGCCTCCGCCTGGCGGCGCAGCTCCGCCGCCTCGTCGACCGCCTCGCCGCCGACCGCAGTGAAACGCGGCAGGATCGGCTTGCGCGTCTTCGGCCGGAACGCGCAACGCTGCGCGATCTCGACGGTCGCGGCGATCGCTTCGGGAAGGTCGGCGAACAGCGCCGCCATGTCGGCGCGCGACTTGAAGGAATGTTCGGGGGAAAGCTGCCGCCGCTCGCCCTCGGCCAGCAGCCGACCTTCGGCGATGCAGATCAACGCATCATGCGCCTCGTAGTCCTCGCGCCGCGCAAAGAACGGCTCGTTGCAGGCAACGAGCGGCAGTCCGCGCGCATAGGCAAGATCAACGAGCGCCGGCTCGATGAGCTTCTCCTCGCTGCGCCCATGGCGCTGCAGCTCGACGTACAGCCGGTCGCCGAACAGATCATGCAGGCGCGCGCAGCGCGCGGCCGCAAGCTCGCTTTGGCCGGCCGCGACCGCAAGATCGAGCGGACCGCCGGGCCCGCCGGTGAGCGCGATCAGGCCCTCGGAGTGAGTCTCGATCAAGCCGAGCTTCACGTGCGGCGCCTGGTCCGCCGGCGTGTCGAGGAAGGCGCGCGAGGAGAGTCGCATCAGGTTGCGGTAGCCCGGCTCGGAGGCCGCGAGCAGCACCAGCCGCGGGACCTTGACGGTGTGGCCGGGGCCGCGGGGCCCGGTATCCTGGTCGGCGAAATCGACGCTGAGCGCGATCCCGATGATCGGCTGCACGCCGGAGCCGGCGAGCTTGTCGGAGAATTCGAGCGCCCCGAACATGTTGTCGGTATCGGTGAGCGCGAGCGCCGGCTGGCGGTCGGCCTTGGCGAGCTCGGCGAGCTTGCCGATGGTCAAGGCGCCTTCGAGCAGCGAATAGGACGAGTGCACATGCAGGTGCACGAAAGCGTCAGCCACGGATGTCCTCGCGATTCTCTTGAAGCGCGGATGGTGGGGATCGCGGACCCGACTGTCCACCCGCTTGCCAAACGACGCGGAGCATTCCCCCGCTTTCCTCGTAGCGATTCGGCCGCGGCGCCGGTCGGCCGGTCACGCGGCGGTGATGACGCCCCCAAGGGCGATCACGAAGCGCTGTTCTGCGCCCTCGCGCCGAAACCCCTGCCCGCGAGCCCCCGTATCCCGGCTCGGCTGCCACTTCGGCAGTCGGATCATCCACAAGGGGAATGACATGTCAGCCAGAATGAACGCTCTCTACGCCGCCGCGGCCCTGGTCGCGATCGCCACGCCCGCGATGGCCCAGGACACGAGCCCTTGGGACCTGCGCGAGCGCAACGCCTACGTCATGGACATGCAAGGCAAGATGTGGTCGACGCGCGTCGGCGACAAAGGCATGGCCATGATGATGCGCCATGCCCACGCGGTTCCGCGCGGCACCGTGCTCTTCACCAACAACGGCAAGCTCTACATGGCCTCGGCCGGCATGTTCGACCGCGCCGGAAACTTCGCCGCGATGGGCGGCTACTGAGCCAGCCTCACTCCGGGTCGCTCGCCCGGCGCCGCCGGGCGAGCACCCCGCCGGCGTCCCAGGCCTGCGGCGGAAAGTCATAATATCGCAATGACTTGGGCCCAGATCGCAATCATGCTGATGAACAGGCCGAGCGACAGGAGCGCGGCGACTTCCTCGACGGCGGACCGGACCATGACAACCCCCTTTGGAACATAGGAAGAACATTGTTCTTATTTCGTTCTAGAGTCAAGTGGGTCGTTGAATTGTTCCGATTGCTCCGCGCTTAAGCCCCGACATGGCCTTCCGGGTGACCCCTTCGGGCCTCTTTTCGCCCAAACTCGGCGACTACCCGCAGCATCACGCGCCGGTCCGGACGCCATTGGCAACCGCCGGCAAGCTCCCTCGCCAGATTCTCGAGCATCGGATCAGTGCTCCGCCGGGTGAGGCCATTTCCGTGATTCTGTGAGGAAACCTAATGCAGAAGTTCTCAACCATCAGCCGCTTCGCAACCAAAATCATCCTTCCGGCGGCGGTCGCCGTCGTCGCCCTCGGTTCCGCCGCCCAGGCCGAGACCGGCATCGCCAGCTACTATCCGGGTCGCTTCAGCCATTCCGCCATGACTTGCGCCCACAAGACCGCGCCGTTCGGCACCCATTACCGGGTGACCCGCCTCGACGGCAAAGGCAGCGTGACCTGCACGGTCAACGATCGCGGCCCCTACGGGAAGGGATTCGTCATCGACCTGTCGATCGGTGCGGCCCGCAACCTGGGCATCATCCGCAGCGGCATCGCCATGGTGCGGATCGATCGGATCTGACCCCGCCGACGATATGAGGCCGCCCTTGCGCGGCGGCCTCACTCCATCTCCACCAGCCGGCCCTCTTGCAGGGTCACGCGGCGGTCCATGCGCTGCGCGAGTTCCATATTGTGGGTCGCGACCACGGCCGCGAGCCCGGAGGCGCGCACGAGCTGGGTGAGCGCGTTGAACACGTGCGCGGCGGTGCGCGGATCGAGATTGCCGGTCGGCTCGTCGGCCAAGAGCACGCGCGGGGCGTTGGCGACCGCGCGCGCGATCGCGACGCGTTGCTGCTCGCCGCCGGAGAGTTGCGACGGGCGATGCTCGAGCCGCTCCCCGAGGCCGAGATAGGACAGCAATTCGCTCGCCCGCTTTTTGGCCTCCTTGCGCGAGAGCCCGCGGATCATCTGCGGCAGCATCACGTTCTCGAGCGCCGAGAACTCCGGCAGCAGATGGTGGAACTGGTAGACGAAGCCGATCTCGGTGCGGCGGATGCGCGTGCGCTCGGCATCGGACAGCGTCGTGGTCGCGGTGCCGTCGACATAGACCTCGCCGCCATCGGGATGCTCCAACAGCCCCGCGATGTGCAGGAGCGTCGACTTCCCCGTGCCCGACGGGGCAATGAGCGCGACGGATTGGCCCGGCCACACCGCAAGCTCGACGCCGGTCAGGATTTCGAGCGTCGCGGCGCCCTGGTGGTAGCGCCGCTCGATCGCGTGCAGGAAGATCGACGGCTCCTTCTCGGGCGCCGGCCGTTGCTCACTCATAGCGCAGCGCCTCGACCGGATCGAGCCGCGCCGCGCGCCAGGATGGATAGAGCGTCGCGAGCAGCGACAGCGCGAGCGCCATGATCACGACCGCCGTCGTTTCGCCCGGGTCCATCTCGGCCGGCAGCCGCGAGAGGAAATAGAGCTCGGGCGAGAACAGCTCGGTCGAGGTCAGCCAGGACAGGAACTGGCGGATCGATTCCACATTCAGGCAGATGATGAGCCCGAGCAGGAAGCCCGCGAGCGTGCCGACCACGCCGATGGCAGCGCCCGTGATCAGGAAGATCCGCATCACGGCGCCGCGCGTCGCCCCCATGGTGCGCAAGGTCGCGATGTCGCCGCCCTTGTCCTTCACCAGCATGATCAGCCCGGAGATGATGTTGAGCGCCGCCACCAGGATGATCAGCGTCAGGATCAGGAACATCACGTTGCGCTCGACCTGCAGCGCGTTGAAGAAGGTCGCGTTGCGCTGGCGCCAGTCGATCATGAAGATCGAGCGCCCTGCCGCGTCGGTGACGAGCTTGCGGAAGCGGTCGATGCGGTCGGGGTCGGTGGTGTAGACCTCGATCGAGGTGACGTCGCCGGCGCGGTTGAAATAGAGCTGCGCCTCGGGCAGCGGCATGAACACGATCGCGGAATCGTATTCCGACATGCCGATCTCGAACACGGCCGCGACCTTGTAGGTCTTGATCCGCGGCGTCGTGCCCATCGGGGTCACGGCACCCTTGGGTGCCACCAGCGTGATGTTGTCACCGGAGTGCACCGAGAGTTGGTCGGCGAGCCGCCGCCCGATCGCGAGCCCTTGGCCGGCGTCGAAGCCGTCGAGCGTGCCCTGCTTGATGTTGTTGGCGATCGAGGTGAGCTTCACGAGGTCCGCGGAGCGGATGCCGCGCACCAGCACGCCGGCCGCGTTGAACGGCGAGGAGGCGAGCGCCTGGCCTTCCACGATCGGCGCCGCGAGCCGGATGCCCGGTACCTTGGAGATGCGGTCGGACACCGCCTCCCAGTCAGTGAGCGGCGACTCGATCGGCTGCACCAGCAGGTGGCCGTTGAGCCCGAGGATCTTGTCGAGCAGTTCCTTGCGGAAGCCGTTCATCACCGCCATGACGATGATCAGCGTCGCGACCCCGAGCATGATGCCGAGGAACGAAAAGCCCGCGATGACCGAGATGAATCCTTCCTTGCGCCGCGACCGAAGGTAACGCAGCGACAGCATCCATTCGAAGGGAGCGAAGGGCCGGGTCCCGGTGGGGTCGCTCATCAATCTCCGTCCAGTTCCGGCATCTCACCCGATTCCGGCGGATTCAAGCCACCACAGAGCGCACCGAATCGGCCGCGGTGAACAGTTTTATCCGGTCAGGCGCGCGAGCGCATCCGCAGGACTGAGCAGGCTGCGCTCGCCGTCGGCGCGGCGCTTGAGTTCCACCTGGCCCGCCGCCAGGCCCTTGGGGCCGACCAGGACCTGCCAGGGAATGCCGATCAGATCGGCCATTGCGAACTTCGCGCCCGGCCGCTCGTCGCCGTCGTGATAGAGCACCTCAACGCCCTTGGCGGTGAGGTCGCGATAGAGCTGCTCGCTCGCCGCATCACAGGCCGCATCCCCCTGCTTGAGGTTGAGGATGATTGCGTGGAACGGCGCGATCGCCTCCGGCCACTTGATGCCGGCCTCGTCATGCGAGGCCTCGATCACGGCGGCGACGAGGCGCGAGGGGCCGATGCCGTAGGAGCCCATGTGCACGGGCTTCTCGGCCCCGTCGGGACCGGCGACCAGCGCCTTCATCGGCTCGGAATACTTCGTGCCGAAATAGAAGATATGCCCGACCTCGATGCCGCGCGCGGACAGCTTCGCGTCCTCGGGCAGCACGCCGAACGCTGCCGCGTCGTGCATGTCGGAGGTCGCCGCATAGAGCGAGGTCCATCTGTCGACGGTCGCCTGGAGGGCCGCGATGTCGTCGAAGTCGACGCCCTCCCCCGGCACCTCGAAATCGAGATAATCCTTGTGGCAGAACACCTCGCTCTCGCCGGTGTCGGCGAGAATGATGAACTCGTGCGACAGATCGCCGCCGATCGGGCCGGTGTCGGCGCGCATCGGGATCGATTTGAGGCCGAGCCGGGCGAATGTGCGCAGGTAGGCGACGAACATCTTGTTGTAGGCGTGCCGCGCACCGGCCTGATCGAGGTCGAACGAATAGGCGTCCTTCATCAGGAACTCGCGCCCGCGCATCAGCCCGAAACGCGGCCGCACCTCATCGCGGAATTTCCACTGGATATGATAGAGGTTGAGCGGCAGGTCCTTGTAGGAGCGCACCGAGGCGCGAAAGATCTCGGTGATCATCTCCTCGTTGGTCGGTCCGTAGAGCATGTCGCGCTCGTGCCGGTCCTTGATGCGCAGCATCTCCTTGCCGTAGGCCTCGTAGCGCCCGCTCTCGCGCCACAGATCCGCCGACTGGATGGTCGGCATCAGCAATTCGATCGCGCCGGAGCGGTTCTGCTCCTCGCGCACGATGCGGCAGATCTTGTCGAGCACCCGCAGGCCGAGCGGCAGGAAGGCATAAATTCCAGCGGCTTCCTGCCGCATCATACCGGCTCGCAGCATGAGCCGATGCGAGACGATCTCGGCCTCCTTCGGCGTTTCGCGCAAGGTGGGCAGGAAGTAGCGGGATAGGCGCATGAATAGGGCTCGACTCGGGTCTCAGCGGCAGACGGGACGCGAGTGAAACCGGATCGGCAAAAAAAACACAAGAGCCATCAAGGTGTTCCGACGATGCCGCCCACCCGATGCGCGACTCCATGGGCGAGGGTCATTGTGGCGTCACGGACTCACTGCAATGATGACGCGTCGGACACTTCGCTTGTCCTCGCCGTGTCGCAATATCCCGGTACGTGTGGTTGTGGCGTGTTCTCGCGTAAGTAACAGGCGTTTTGTGGCGTGATTTTGCGCGTTCTGTGATGACAATTAGATCAGGATGCGCTAGTGTTTCGGGACGTGAAGTCGGAGCGAAGCCGGCGCCTGACCGGTAGTCCGATGGAGCGGTCCAAGTCTTGGGAGGAAGAGTCCGCGGGCGCGTACATTCGCTGCCGCCCTGACGACAACCAAAAGCAGGTTGGGGTTCGCGGGCAATAACGAGAACGACATCCGAGCAGGGCCTTGGCCCTGCTCTTTTTTTGCCGTGGGGCGAGCGCCCGTCGCGCCCACCGCGATGGGCGGCAAAGAGCGCCGATCCAGGATAGATTGATCGTCGCGCGAGACGACCGATGATCGCACGGCAGACCTCGCCGTCGCGAAACCGAGGGAAACGCCGAGATGCCGTCGCTCGATCCCCTGCCCTTCGCCACGCTGATGGGCGTGACCGTCGTCGGTGTCACGCCCGAACTCGTGGTCGGCGAGCTCAAGGTTCGCCCCGAACTGTGCACGCGGCCCGACGTGCTGCATGGGGGCGCCTACATGGCATTCGCCGACACGATCGGCGCGATCGCGACGGTCGCGAACCTGAAAGAAGGCGAAAGCACCACCACGATCGAGAGCAAGACCAATTTCTTCGCCGCGATCCCGTTGGGCGACACCGCGCGCGCCGAATGCACGCCGCTGCATCGCGGCCGCACCACCATGGTGTGGCAGACCAAGATCACGCGCGGCGACGGCCGCCTCGCCGCGATCGTGACGCAGACCCAGATGGTGCTGAAGCGGGGCTAGGCCATCCGCTCATTCCCGCGCAAGCGGGAATCCATCAAGCTCTGGGTCCCCGCTTTCGCGGGGACGAGCGGCAGCTCTACTTCAGCAGCCCCCACAGCGTGGCGAGGTCGTCGAGCGTCACCAGGCGCGTGACGTAGATCGCCCAGCAGATCGCGAACACCAGCGTCGCGACGATCGTGGTCCAGATCAGCTTGGATTTGAGCGCCGGCACCATCGGCGCGCCGGGATCATGGCCGGCCTCGACGTCCTGCCCGCTTTCGCTCGCGTTGCGCACGCCGAACGGCAGCACCGTGAACAGCGTGAGCCACCAGATCAGCACGTAGATCGCCGCGGCGGTGGTCCAGGACACGAGACGCAGCCCTTCACTTCGTCATGGCCGGGCTTGTCCCGGCCATCCCGCTTAGAATGGCACGGTCTGACCTTGTCAATCGAGGTCACCGGGTCTCGGCGCTGACGCGCCGGCCCGGTGACGACGAAGGCACTACGCCTGCTCGATCTCGACCAGCGTGCCGCAAAAATCCTTCGGGTGCAGGAACAGCACCGGCTTGCCATGGGCGCCGATCCGCGGATTGCCGTCGCCGAGCACGCGCGCGCCATCGGCCTTCAATTTGTCGCGGGCGCTCAGGATGTCGTCGACCTCGTAGCAGATGTGATGGATGCCGCCGTCGGGATTGCGTTCGAGGAACTTCGCGATCGGCGAGTTCGCTCCGAGCGGCTCCAACAGCTCGATCTTGGTGTTCGGCAGCGTGATGAACACCGTGTTCACGCCGTGATCCGGCTGCGCCACCACGCCGGAGACTTCGGCGCCGAGCGTGTCGCGGTAGAGTTTGGCAGCCTTTGCGATGTCGCCGACCGCGATGGCGACGTGGTTGAGACGACCGATCATGCGTACTCCTTCTGGTAGCCCGCATGAGCGCAGCGACATGCGGGATTCCCGGATATCGCTTCGCTCATCCGGGCTACAAGATTGCAAAAACTATACCGTGATGACGTGCACCAGGCATATCGGCTTCTTGCCCCAATGCGCCGCGATCGCGGCGCGCACGGCGCGGCGGACTGCTTCCTCGATCGCATCCGGATCGCGCCGGCGCGGCTTGGGGAGGTGCTCCGCGGTCTCGACCACCGCCTCGTAAGCGATCTCGGCCATCGACCGCTTGTCGGCGTTCACCTCCGGGATACCAACCAGCTCGACCTCCGGCTCGCCCAACAGCACGCCCTTGTCGCTGACCGCGAGCGCGACCACGACGATCCCGGCGAATGAGAGCTTGCGCCGCTCGCCGACCGTGCGCGCCGTACTGTCGACCAGCAGCGTGCCGTCCTTGTAGAGCCGCGCCGCCGGCACCTCGTCGACGACGCCCGCGGGCCCGGGCGCGAGGTGGACAAGATCGCCGTCCCCGCAGAGCACGACCTCCGCGACGCCAGCCGCGCGCGCGAGCGCCGCGTGTTCGGCAAGATGCAACGCCTCGCCATGGACCGGCACGGCGATGCGCGGCCGGACCCAGCCGTAAAGCTCGCGCATCTCCTCGCGCCGCGGATGGCCCGACACGTGGACGAGATGGGTGCGGTCGGTGATCACCTCGATGCCCTGGCGGATCAGGCCGTTGACGATGCGGCCGACCGCCTTCTCGTTGCCCGGGATCGTGCGCGAGGAGAAGATGACGCGGTCGCCCTGTCCGAGCGTCACCTCCGGGTGCTCGTCGGCCGAGATGCGCGCGAGCGCGGCGCGTGGCTCGCCCTGGCTGCCGGTGCACAGCGCCACCACCTTGTCGGGTGGCAGGTGGCCGTAGAAATCCGCGCTGCGAAAATCCTGGATCCCGTCGAGATAGCCGGTCTCGCGCGCGACCTGCTCGACGCGCGCCATCGCGCGGCCGACCACCACGACCTCGCGGCCGGCGACGCGCGCGCCCTCCGCGACCGCGCGGATGCGCGCGACGTTCGACGCGAAGGTCGTGACCGCGACACGCCCGCGCGCGCCGACGATCAATTCGAGCAAGGTCTTGGCGACGTCCGTCTCGGACGGCGAGCGGCCCTCGCGCACCGCGTTGGTCGAGTCGCCGATGAGCGCGAGGCAGCCTTCCGCGCCGAGCGCCTTGAGCTTGGCTTGATCGGTCGGCGGGCCGATCACCGGCGTCGGATCGAGCTTCCAGTCGCCGGTATGCAGCACCGCGCCGAGCGGCG